>CAZYEA010000035.1:0-18712 GCA_964646485.1 uncultured Acidobacteriota bacterium | reverse complement strand
GCACTCTTCGCCGCCCTGGGCGGGGGAATCGTGATGCTGTTGTGGAACTGGCTCATGCCTGAGTTGTTCGGCGTGCGGCCCGTGACCTTCGCCCAAGCGCTGGGTCTTCTGGCCTTGTGCCGGATTCTCCTCGGCGGCCGAGGCGGTCACGGCTTCCACCGCGCACGCTGGTCCGACGAAGACAAAGCGCGGTTCCGCCATCGAATTCGCGAGCGGCTGGGGCTCGGCGGGCCGCCGGCCGAGGCGGTGTGATCGAGGGGGTGCGGCCCGTCGAAGCGCCGCCGAGCTTCGCTCTAGGCGAGGTCCTCGGCGCGGATGGGCAGCCGGCGAAGACGCTTGCCCGTGGCCGCGTAGATCGCGTTCACCACCGCCGGAGCGAGGGGCGGCACGCCCGGCTCTCCGATGCCGGTCGGCGGCAGTTCACTCGGGACGAAGTGGACCTCGATCACCGGCGCCTCCTGAATGCGCAACATCTCGTATTCGTCGAAGTTGCTCTGCTGGACCCGGCCCTTGTCGATGGTGATAGCGCTCTTGAGCGTCGAGGTCAGGCCCCAGATGATCGCGCCCTCGACCTGGGCGCGGGTGCCGTTGGGGTTGACCACGCGTCCGCAGTCGACCGCGGCCACCACCCGGTCGACCTTGACTCCGTCCTTGCCGACCGTCACTTCCGCCACCTCGGCGACATAACTGTCGAAGGAGAAGGCGCAGGCGATGCCCCGTCCCTTTCCCTTGGGGAGCGGTTTGCCCCAACCCGCCTTCGCGGCCGCAAGCTCCAGCACTCCCTTGAGTCTGGTGGTGTCCAGAATGATCTCGTTGTCTTCGGGCACCCGCACCTTGCGCGGCTCGGCGAGGAGGGCGAGGCGGAGCTGCAGGGGATCGGCCTTGCCCGCCGCCGCCAGTTCGTCGAAGAAACATTCCGTCACGAACGCGGTGACCGAGTGTTCGACCGACCGCCACCACATCACGGGCACGCCGGAATTCGCGGGAGCGTATTCCATGTGCAGATTGGGGATGGCGTAGCCGAGGTTCGCGGCGCCGCCGATTTCGCTGCTCGCGGGCTTCGCCTTCTCCTTGGGCGTCCAGTAGGCGTCGATCGAAACCGAGCTCATGCGATGGTGCCAGGCCGTCGGTTGTCCCTTGGCGTCGAGCGCGCCCGCGAGCTTGTGCAGGGAGGCGGGGCGATAGAAACCGTGCTGGGTGTCGTCCTCGCGGGTGAACACGACCTTGATGGGGGCTCCTGTCGCCTTTGAAATCTGGGTGGCCTCGGCCACGAAATCGGTGTGGTAGCGGCGACCGAATCCGCCCCCCATCAAGGTGGTGTGGACCACCACCGTCTCCGGCTTGAGGCCCGTGATCGCGGCAATGGCGCTCTGGCCCCACTCCGGCCCCTGGCTCGGAAGCCAGGCCTCGGCGCCGTCGGCCCGCACATGGACGGTGGCGTTCATCGGTTCCATGGGCGAGTGGTTCTGGAAGGGCACGTCGTAAGTGGCCTCGATGCGCTGGGCCGCGCTCGCTAGCGCGGCCTCCGCGTCGCCGTCGTTCCGCACCACCTGGCCGGGCTTGCTCAACAGATCCGCGAACTGCGCGCGCAGGCTGTCGCTGCTTTCCTGAGCGTGTGGACCCTCGTCCCACTCGATCACCAGGGCCTCGCGCCCCTGCATGGCCGCGTAGGTGGTGTCCGCCACCACCGCGATGCCGCCCGCGGTGTGGGAGTCCGGAATGGCGGGAATCTCGATCACGTGTTTCACCCCGTTGACCGTCTTCGCCTTGGACGCGTCGAACCGCTTCGGCTTCCCGCCGAACACCGGGCAGCGCGCGACCACCGCGTACAACATTCCCGGAATGCGCACGTCCATTCCGAAAACCGCACTGCCGTCGACCTTCTTCGGGATGTCGGCCCGGGGGACGTCGGTGCCGATGAGGTGGAACTCACTGGGGTTGAGCAGGGTCACCTTGTCGAGCGCCGGCACGCTGAGCTTCGACGCCGCGGCCACGAGCTGGCTGTAGGGAAGACGCTTCGTTCTCGGGCCATGAACCACCGCGCCATGCTCGGCGTGGCAGGTGGCCGGAACCACGTGCCAGAACTCGGCCGCGGCCTGGATCAGCATCTCCCTCGCCGCCGCACCCGCCTGACGCAGCGGCAGCCACGATGTCCGGACGCTGCTGCTCCCGCCCGTGCCGTGCTGGTAGATCGCGGGGTTGGTGGGAGCCTGCTCCACGCTCACCTGTTTCCAGTCGACCGCGAGTTCTTCGGCCAGGATCATGGGCATGCTGGTCGAGACGCCCTGACCCATCTCCGACTTCGCGAGGATCAGGCGCACCCGCCCGTCCGATTCGACGCGGACCCAGGCGTCGAAGGGATTCGTGACTTTGCGTTCCTGAGCCTGCTGGGCCCAGGACTCCTCGGACCAGCGGAAGCCGATGACGAGCGCGGCCGCTCCCGTGGCCCCCGTCTTCAGGAACTCGCGGCGGGCACGATTCCTGGGGGCGCTCACTTCGCACCTCCCGCAAGCGGCTTCGCCGGTGCGGCCTTGGCCCGCGGCGCCGTCGGGGCTTTGGGCTTGGCCGCCATCGCTGCCGCGGTGTGGATCGCCTTGCGGAGACGGGTGTAGGTGCCGCAGCGGCAGATGTGGCCGCTGATGGCTTCATCGATGTCGCCGTCGGTGGGCTTCGGCTTGCGTTTGATCAGCTCGGCCGCGGTCATGATCATGCCGGACTGACAGTACCCGCACTGCGGAACCTGCTCCGCGATCCAGGCGGCCTGGATGGGATGACTCCGACCCTGGGAGAGCCCTTCAATGGTGGTGATGCGACGGGGCCCCACATCCTCCACCGAGGTGGCGCAGGACCGGGTGGCCTCGCCGTCGATGTGCACGGTGCAGGCCCCGCACTGAGCCACCCCGCAGCCGTACTTGGTCCCGGTCAGGTTGAGGGTGTCGCGCAGCACCCACAGGAGCGGGGTCGCCGGATCGACATCCACCGTTTGAGGCTTGCCGTTGACGTTCAGGGTGAACTTGGCCATGCGATCTCCTTCCAGGGGATCAGCCATGTTAGCGCGGGGCGCTTCCGCGGTGAGGCTTTTCCTTCTCTTAACAGACATTCAGATTTGTTGACGCTTCGCCGCGGGCCATAAAAAAAATTCCTGACCGTGGGCGTATTCAGCAAGTAGAAGCCGCAAGTTGCTCCACCCAGGGGCGGCCGACGCGCCAATGCCGAGGCCGGGCCGCGCTTCTCATCCCCGCCGGTATTCAAGGCGCTGAAGCGAACACCGCCCGCGGCCGCTCCAGGAGCGGGCGAGGTGAAAACCTTCGAGGGTCGGGATCCGTCTCTTTCACCAACGCATCCCGCTCTCAGGCGAGCGGGGTGATCTCACAGACGGCCCTTCGTCCAAGCGATCTCAATTCGAGGATTCGCACATGAACGTTCCCACCCTGCTGGCTGCGCCCCTGCGTTCGTTTCGGATCGTCTTCCTCATGGTCGCCGCTTCAACGGCGTCCGCGGGCCCCCTGCCGCGGATCCCCTGGGCCGCCTGGACGCACACCCGTCCGGTGAGCCCCGGCGCCATCGGTCTCATCGAAGAGTCGTCCGAGCGCTCCCAGATCGTCACCTCGCTGATGAGGGATCTCGAGAAGACGAACCTCGTTGTGTACGTTTCGGATTCCATGCCCGGAGTGAGGAGCGGCCCCGCCTCTTACCTGACCTTCGTTTCGCGTGAGGGGGGCGTCCGCTACCTGATGGTCCGCATCGATTTCTTCCGATTGTCGCCTTCGGAGCGCATCGTGGCCCTTGGTCACGAGCTTCAGCATGCGCTCGAGGTCGCCTCGGCTCCGGAGGTTACCGACGCCGCGAGCCTGGCCAAGCTGTATCAGCGCATTGGCCGGGAGAGTTCGGAAGGTCGCTTCGAGAGCGACGACGCCCACGACACCGGAAACCGCGTACGGCGGGGGCTCGACCGCGTGGGCGGCGAGGCCTAATCTTCGTCCGGCGCGCCGCCGCCCGACTTCGCGACGTCTTCCTGTTTCACCCGATCGACGTTGAACTTCGCGGCGCTCGCGATGATCTTGTCGAGGGTCTCGTCGAAATCGAACGAGGTCGCCTTCGAGAAGCGGGTGAAGTTGACCCGCGCCACCACGAAGGCCTTCAGATACGGACTGGTGAGTCCCTTCGCCTTCAGTTTTTCCACGGCGATGCTCACCGCGTCGTCGAGCTTCAAAATCTTCTTCCCCCGGCGTTCACGCTCCTTGATCGCCTGCGACATCGGTTCATCGAGGAAGGCGTCGACCCGGCGAAGGATCGACTGATAGGCCCCGCCCGAAAGCCGGGGCCGCTCCTCGTAGCACCGGCCGAGGGTGAGGAAGGCCGGCTGCTCGAATTCGAAAGCGAAGGCGGATTCCTTCGTTTCGTCCTCGCGCATCTTCGCGAGCGCGCGCGCCATCCGGATGGTCTCGAGCGACTTCTCCTTGAGGTTGTGGGCCTTCTCGGTGTTGAGGGCGAGGATCTTGAAGGCCACCGAGGCATCGGGCACGAGCAGCGCCGTCACCGTCTTGATTCCGAGCTTCTTGAGCGCTTGCAGCCGATGATTGCCGTTCGGGGTGAGGTACTGGCCGCCTTCGTGAACGGCGACGATGGGATCGAGGAACCGGCCGATGGTTTCGATCACGCCCATCAGCCGCTTCACGTGAGTCTCTGAAGGATCGCGCTGGTAAGGCGTGGGCTCGACGCGGTCGGTGGGCAGGGCGGCGAGGAGGAGGGGCGTGCCCCCGAACGGGTCGCGATAGCGGCCGATGACCGAGCCGCCGTCCTTCTCGACCTGGGCCGCGAGGGCGTCGAGTTCGGCACTCGAAACCGCGGCCGCCTCCCCGGGGGTGAGACCGACGGACGATGCGGCGACCTTCTTGCGGCGAACCGGCTTCTTTCGGACGGGCATTTACGGATGATATCGCCCGGCCTCCGCACGGCTCCGACCGCGGGCGGAGCCCTGGGAGCCCGCCCGCGGAAGGTCCGGTGGAGAATCTCAGGCCACCCGGCGCGCCTCGGGCTCGCCCAGACCGAGGTCCCGGTCGAGCCGTGCGGCGGATGCGGGCTTCACGTGGCCGCGCACCAGACCGAGCACGCCTTCGAAGACCGGAGGCGGCATGACTGCCTTCATGCCCGAGAGCAGTTCGACGAGCTCAGGGTGGTTGAGCGACTTCGACATCCACTCGATGCTCCAGGCCGCTTCCTGGGGAGGAAGGGAAGCCACGATCCGCCCTTCGATCTCCAGGATCTCCTGATCGCTGAAGTGACGCCACAGGGCCTCGGTGAGGAGGGTCTCCTCCTCAGCCATGTGCTCGAAGTTGTGCCCGATGAAGGCGGAGAGTTCGAGATACAGCTGGTAGAAGACCTCGCGCGCGGAGGCAGGCGTCGCTTTGCGGGCGGTCTCGGCCAGGGATCGGATGCGCACCATCACGTCTTTCTGGGATTCATGGTCGTCGTCGAAGGCGTGGACGGTTTCGAGGCCGCGCTCGCGCAGGACGGGGTGGATGAAGGTCATCTCGTGATCGAGGTGATTTGCGCAGGCGTGGATGAGGTCGTCCACCGCGGCCGCGGCGGCGAGCCGCTCGGCCGGCTCGTAGGGGTCCGTCTGCGACACCGTGGTGAGCGTCTTCGTCATGGCCGCGCGCAGGGCCTTGTGGATGTTCCGGTAGGGCTTCTGCCTCTCGGTGAAGGCCACGGTTTGAGTGAACTCGGTGATGCTGGTCATTTGGTTTCTCCGTTTCTTTCTGGTTGCTTGGTTCGCAACGGAGAATACGGAGGCCAGAAACATCCGGCCAGTTCAGTATTTGCTAAGCGCGCGGCCGGCCGCCGCTTAGCGATAAATGAAGGTTCCGGGCTCAGTCCTTGACGAGTTCGAGCGGCCTTTGGACCTCGATCTGCACCCTTCCTCGCCCGCTTTTCCGCAGGTAGAGGCCGGCATCGCGTTCGTCCAGACGCCGCTGCAGCAGGATCAAACGCGCGGCGAGGTTGTCGCACAGTTCAGGCAAATTGAAGGGAGGGGTCCTCGCGCAGTTCGCGGCTCGTGAACTCCGAACGGCCGGTTTCGGAATACTCCCGGAGCAGCTTCCACAAGACCGCTCCCGCGACTCCCTTGATCACGTACTCGTCGTCCACGAACACCGAAGACTGACGAGGGAAGTAGCGCGCGCGCAGCGGGCGGAGCGGGGCTTCCTCCTTTGTTCGGGGCAGCTTCGGCGAGGGCACACTCGGCAGGCTGTCCTCGAGCTGCCGCATGGCGAGCCCGACGGCGTCCGCGATGGTGGCGAGCGCGTCCTCGTCGTCGTAGCGGAAACGCCGGCTCTCCGCGTCCTCCAGGTACAGCACTCCCGCGACCCTCTCGCCGTCGCGGATGGGTACGGCCATCTGGCTGCCCGGCGAGGGCAAGCCGGGAAGGGGAATGGAGGCGCCCAGCGGTTCGTCGAGGCCCGCTTCCTCCGTCTGCGCCCGCACCGCCCGCGCGTACGCGTGCTCGGCCAGAGCGTGGGGGATGCGGATCGGGCAGCCCACTTCCGCGGCGATGCCGATGACGCCTTCCCCCGCGCGCACCTCGGCGCCGATACCGCCGCGCTTCTCGAAGCCCCGAATGGCCACCGCGTAGAGCCGCGAGGTAGCAGGATCGAGGGTGAGGATCATCGAATGCGCGATTCCGAAGTGGCGCTCCAGGGCAGAGAGGGTGTTGTCGAACAGCGCGTCCATCTCCCGTGACCGGAGGATCGCCTCCATGGTGGCGCGGAGGGGCGGCAAGACGCTCGGACGTGGAGGCACGGGCACGGTGAGGCAGGGGACGGGCTCCACCGCGAGCACCCGATAGACGTCGGCGCCGCGCAGCTTGAAGACGTGCGCCATCCCTTCGTGCGACGCGATCCCCGCGAGTCGCGCCCTCATCCGCTCGAAGAGCGGACCGCTCTCCTCGGTCCGGACGTACTGGGCGAGGATGCGCGTTCGCTGGGCAGTCTCCGGATGGATGATCAGGATCCGCACGAACGAGTTCGAAAGCGCATTGCGGCGGGTTTTGTTGAAGAACTGGAACGAGAGAGCGAGGTGGCGCTCGTCCAGGTACTGGGCGTCCGAGAGGTACGACACGTTGGGCGTGCCGTCCGTCGCGCAGGTGGCGATCACTGCCGGAGCTCCGCCTTCAAGCGCTTCGCGGAGAGTGAGGAGACTGAGGCCGCTCACACGCCGGGCCCGATGGGCTGGCCGGCCTGCGGCCCCGGCGTCTGATCGAAGACGGCGGTAGGCGTGAACGCGACACAGCAAAGCTCGGCCGGGTCGTAGTCCAGCAGGGTGACGGGATAAGGGTGATGGAAGCCGATCTTTTCGAATTCGATCCCCATGCGCGCAACCGACTCGGCCACCAGAGGTCTCTCGGTCGTGGGCAAGGGCTCGATCGTCGCCCCCGAGCCCTTCACCTGGACCGTGCGCATGGTGATGAGCTGGCTCCCTACGAGGGCCACGAGGCCCGAGCCGGGGATGAGCGCCAACAGCGGTCCCGCCGAGCGCCGATCGAAGATCACGCGGAGGCGGCGCCGATCGGGAGACGGCAGGCAGGCGATGGCGAGGCAGAGCTCCGGCACGAGCGATTCGCTGGCCGCGGAGAGCACCAGGGAAGCGCGAGTCGCGAGGAACGTGGCGATCTCTTCGCTCAAGGGGTATTGCGGGCCCATCGGTTTGGGGGACTCTAGAACAGGTCCCGCAACCCCCCGGAGTTCAATCGTAGGTCGCGTCGTACTCGATGAACTGCGTCATGTTCGCGAAGCGCAGGGGGACCTTCGGACCGCGGATGAACTCCTGCGTTGCTTCGTCCACGGAGGCGCCCGCGCAGCGCTCGCGCAGGAAGGCGGTCAGGCGCCGGGTGTTGTCGAGCCGCGACGCCGTGCCGCCTCCGGGAATGGCCGCGTAATTGACGACGGTATTGCCGAAGATGCGAACCGGCTCAGGCGCCGCGTCCTTCGCGGGAACGATGTCGACGATGAGCGCGCCTTCCCAGGGAGGGTCGGGTGGAAGCTGCCGGGCCACCAGGCTCGCGACCTGGTCGTAACGGATCTCCCGCACTACGCCGCTCGAGAGCGTGGCCCTCAGGCCCTCCGCGCCGAGGTCAACCTTGTTGACGATGAAGCGCAGCGACTTGCGCGCCGCGTCGACGCCTGCCGCACCCCTCGTCTCCACGCGCCGCCCCGTCGCGGAAACCGCGGAGGGACTCGCGTTCCGCTCGCTCATCTGGAGTCGCAGTCTCTCGGCGTCTCCGCTCAGCGTCTTCACCATCGCCGGGCGGGCCGCGGGCGGAGGGGGCGGAGCCTTCGGGGCCGAGGTTCCGCTCGCGGCCGGGGGCGCGATCGTCGGCCGTGGAGACGGCGCCTGCATCGTGGGTCGGGGGCTTGAGGCGACGCGCTTCGCCGGCTTGTTCAATTCCCGGATCGCGGAGAAGCCTCGCAGCATCGGCATGAGAAAGAAGGCTCTTGCGACCAGACCGCCTATGGGCGGCGACGCCCGGGCGGCCGCCGCGGTTACGAAAGTGTAGAGACCATCGACGACGAACAACGCCACCGCCACGCCCAGCGCGAGGGTGGACCGCCCCTTCACCAAGGTGGCGAGTCCGGCATAGATAGCGCCCGCGACGAGCGAGCCCCACCCCGCTCCGATCGACTTGAGGGAAGAGACGTCTCCGAGAATCGCGATGGCGCCGAGCACGGCGTTCAGGCCGGCCACCACGAAGAGCATGTTGTAAGCGCCCTGGAGCTGAGTCTGCGGATCGCCGGCACTGCCGGGGAGCGGCACGCCGTCACGGGAGAGACGCAACTCCGGGAACGGTCCGACCTTCGCGAGTTCGACGGTCAGCTCGCTTCCATCCGGGAGGGCCAACCTCCTAGGCGTCTCCACTTCCTTTGCGCTCGAGAAGGACGCAACCGGCGAGCCGTCGAAAGTCAGGGTCAGGTTCTTGAAGGTCCCTTCCCACGAGACCGAGAGGCGCTCCGGGCCGCCCCGATCCAGGGCGTAGCTCTTGGAAGGCATGCGCTTTCCTCCGTGACTGCCCGGAGCATAGCCAAGATTCCCCGCGGCCCGCGGACCTCGAGGTCGTCAGAAGGGATAGCGCTCACGAACGAAGGCGTACCACCCCTGTTCGAACTGAGCGGCGGTGAGTCCGAGGGCGGACGTCGTGTCTCCGTTGCGGCGGATGAGCTCGAGGTAACGCTCGTGACCGAAACGCGCGTGGACGAATTCCATGAGGGTGTATCCCACTTCATAGATCTGCCGGCTCGCGTTCACGTCGGCGTTGAGCGACGAGAGCGTGGGCGGTTGTCCTCCAGTCATGTACGACAGGGTGCGTGGATCCACGAACTCTCCGTTTTCCCACAGGGCCGCCGCCTCCCACAGCCAGCGCGGGTTGTTGGCGAAGCCGGGGTTGAGTCTCAGGCTCAGGGCGTGCGCGAGTTCGTGCGTCGCCGCCACCCTCACTTGCGAGGTGGCGAGGAGACGCAGCTCGAAGGGTCCCGTGATGTAGCCAGTCGCGGAGAGACGCTGGCCGAAGTAGGCGAAGAGCGCCTGGTCCCACGACGCCTGATCCTGGTAGACGAGGACCCGGATCGTGCCCGCCTCGCTCACCGTGAGGTCGGCCATCTGCCGCGGCCGCTCCGAGATGAGGCGATCGGCGATATCGCGGATAAGGGCGTCGGGGGCGAGGTCCGCGAGGATCTGAAAGCCGTCGCGATCGATCTTGACGCTCAGGGTCTCGGTTCCGCCCGAGGGACCGCTCGGGGACGCGCCGCAGCCGAACGCGACCATCGCGGCGAGGAGGACGAAGACCTTGGCGCCCACGGGGCAAATCTACGTGAGGGATATCTTCGAAGCCCGCCGCATGATCCGGCGGCAGCGCCAGCCGAGGTATGTGACGAAGAGCCAGAAGTGACGGAACGCTCTGTTGCGGCTCTCGCCGCGGTGATAGCGGTGGTAGATCTGCTGGGCGATTCCCGCGAGTCGGAACAGGCCGAAGACCTCGTAGAAGCTCCAGTCGTCGGTGCGCCATCCCGTCTTCTCGGCGTAGTACTCGACCACTTCGCGGCGGGTCAGCATGCCGGGGAGGTGAGTGGGCTGGCGGCGCAGCGAGCGGAGGAAGAAGTCGTCGTCGGCTTGCACCCAGTAGGCGAGGGCGCCGCCGAGATCCATCAGCGGGTCGCCGAGGGTCGCCATCTCCCAGTCGAGCACGCCCACCACCCGCGTCGGATCCTTGGGATCGAGCACCACGTTGTCGAAACGGAAGTCGTTGTGGATGAGGCAGGTCGCGACATCGTCGGGAGTGCGCGCGGCGAGCCAGGACATCACGTCTTCGAGTCGCGGCACGTTCCAGGTCCGCGCCTTCCGGTAGCGGTCGGACCAGCCCTCGACCTGGCGGCGCGTGTATCCGGCACCCTTGCCGAGGTCCTTGAGGCCGGCGCCTTCAGGATCCACCCGGTGCAGGGAGATCAGGGTGTCGATGACCTTCAGGCAGAGCCGTCGGGTCTGGTCGGGGGTCAGGGCGAGATCGCGAGGAGGGTCCTTTCGCAGGATCGTGCCGTCGAGGCGACGCATCACGTAGAACTCGCAGCCGATCACCGAGGGGTCGTCGCAGAACGCGATCATCTCGGGCACGAAGGGGAAGACCGGAGCGAGGGCCTTCTGGATCCGATACTCCCGCCCCATGTCGTGCGCGGACTTCGCTTTGGTGCCCGCGGGCGGACGGCGCAGCACGAGATCGTGCGACGCGTAGCGCAGGCGATAGGTCCAGTTCGAAGCGCCGCCGCGGTACTGCGTGACCTCGAGCGCGCCGGAAAGGCCGCTCACGCGATCTTTCAACCAGGCGTCGACCTTGCCGACCTCGAGTTCCTCGCCCGGATTCATCGCGCCCCAGGACGCCTGACGCGCCCTACTTCTTCCCGGCCTGCGCGTCGATCAGGGCCTTGTACTTCGCAAGCTCCAGCTTCGCGATGACCCCGCGATGGACCGCGTCCGGACCGTCCGCGATGCGCAGCGACCGCGCCATGGAAAACAAGGCGGTCAGGGGGAAGTCATGCGATACCCCAGCACCTCCGTGCATCTGGATGGCCTCGTCCACCACGCGCTGCAGGACATTCGGGGCCACCACCTTGATGGCGGAGATCTCGTTCATGGCGCCCAAAGCACCCGCGTCGTCGAGCTTCCAGGCCGCGTAGAGAGTGAGGAGCCGCGCCTGGTCGATGGCCATGCGGAGATCGGCGACGAGCTCGCGATTGCCGCCGAGGTTCATCAGAGGCTTCCCGAACGCGGTCCGGGTGACGCCGCGGCGGATCATCAGGGCGAGTGCTCGCTCGGAGGCGCCGATGGCCCGCATGCAGTGGTGGATGCGGCCGGGACCGAGTCGCATCTGCGCGATCTCGAAACCGCGGCCGGGGCCGAGGAGGAGATTCGCCTTCGGCACCCGCACGTTCTCGAACCAGACCTCGCCGTGGCCATAGGGCGCGTCGTATTCCCCGAACGCGGTCAGCATCCTCTTTATGGTGACGCCCGGGGTGTCCACGGGAACCAGGACCATGGCGTGACGATGATGGCGGTCCGCCTGCGGATTCGACACGCCCATGAAGATGAGCAGGCGGCAGCGCGCATGGCCGAGGCCGGTGGCCCACCACTTGCGACCGTTGAGCACGAGATCGCCGCCCTCCTCGGTGATGGTGGCCGCGATGTTGGTGGCGTCGCTCGACGCGGTGTCCGGTTCAGTCATGCAGAAGGCCGAGCGGATCTCGCCCGCGAGGAGCGGCTTGAGCCAGCGTTCCTTCTGCTCCTCGGTGCCGCAGTGCCACAGCACTTCAATGTTCCCGGTGTCGGGCGCGTTGCAGTTGAAGATCTCGGGCGCGATCAGGCTATGACCCGTGGCCTCGGCCAGCGGCGCGTAGTCCAGAGTGGAGAGCCCCGCGCCCAGGGTCTTGTCGGGCAGGAAGAGATTCCACAAGCCCGCAGCTCGCGCCTTCGCCTTCAGCTCCTCGATGACGGGCGGGACCTCCCACTTCGTCCAGTCGCCGTGATTCTTCGCGGCGATGTCCGCGACCACGGACTCTTCGACCGGCGCCACGTGCTCGGCGATGAACGCCTGCGCGCGGGTCAGGAACTCCTGCGATCGGGGTGAGGGAGTGAAGTCCACCGCGGCCCATCATAGAGCCGCGCGTTTCCCCGCTCGCGCCGACTTACAATCCCCGCACTTCAGGGAGGCTCCATGCAGCGACGCGCATTCGTGCTCGGTCTCGGTTCCACCGCGGTTCTCGCGCGTGACCTGGTGGCTGCCCAGGCCCCGCCATCACGCCGGCCGAGAAAAGACGCCCTGGTCATGGACGCCATGGGAGAACTGCGGCCGGAGTACCAGGCCTCGATCATCAAGGACATGCTTGGAAGCGGGATGGACTCGATCACCATCACGCTGTGCGATCCCAAGCCCGAAGGCGCCGAAGCCCTGGAGCTCGCCCTCGATTCGCTCCTTCAGTACGACCGCTACCTCGCGAGCAAACCCGAGTTCTTCGTGAAGGCCACGTCGGTGAAGGACGTGGATGCCGCGCGTCGCGCCGGGAAGATGGCGGTCTTCTACATGTACCAGAACACCGTCCAGTTCGGCCGCGACCTCGACCGCATCGATGTCTTCCATCGTCTCGGTCTGCGCGCCTGTCAGCTCACCTACAACACTAAGAACCACGTGGGCGTCGGCTGCTGGGAGTCAGGCGGCCTTACTCCCTTCGGCCACGAAGTCATCGAGCGCATGAACGCGCGGCGCATGCTCATCGACCTCTCCCACGCCAACATGCAGACCATGGCCGAGACCATCGCCGCGTCGAAGGCGCCCGTCCACATCTCCCACACCGCCTGCATGGCCGTGCACGAGAACCGGCGCAACACCACGGACGAGAACCTCCGCGCCCTCGCGACCCGCGGCGGCATCGTGGGGATCTGCCAGATGCGGCCCTTCCTCACCCCGAAGAAGAAAGACAACCTCCACGCCTACTTCGATCACATCCTTCACGCCATCAAGGTGGCGGGCATCGAGCACGTGGCCATCGGCAGCGACCGCGACTATCGCGTCATCGAACTCTCACCCGAGTACGTCGCCGAGCTCAAGAAGGAGGAGGGCGCGCAGGTGAACGATTCGGAGCTTCCTTACTTCATCGATGAACTCAACGGACCGCGCCGCATGGAGGTGATCTGGGACGGTCTCATCAAGCGCGGCCTCAGCGAGGGCGACGTGGAGCGCGTCATGGGCGGAAATCTGCTCCGCCTCTACCGTGAAGTCATCGGGTGATGCTCCCGGTTCAGGCTAGCCGCTGTCGCCCCCGGCCGATGGGCGCCTCGGACCCATAAAAGGATATGGGTATTGGACCATATAAGCTGCTTTGGCCGCGTCACGGCCGGGGTTCTGACCGTTCGCTTCACCTATCGGGAAGGGGTCATCCGCATCTTCGGGGCCGGGTATTGGCGTAAGGGCAAGACAATCTATGAGCGCGAGAATCAAGACTAGGTACACCGACGAGCCCATCGAAGCCCGTGTGGTCCGGGACTTTCTCCCTTCACCCAGGGAACTGGCGTTCCGGGAGGAGGGAGTCAAGGTCACGATCGCCCTGAGCCGGAAGAGCGTCGACTTCTTCAAGTCGGAGGCTTCGAGGAATCGCACTCAATATCAGAGGATGATCCGGAAGCTCATTGACGCCTATGTCGAGAACTACACGGGAAACACGTCGACGCGGCCTCCGCGCGCTGCGGAGAGGGCGTAACCGGCTCGCAGTCATGTTTCGGTCACTCCACCGAGGGCGGCGGTGAGCCTCACCGGCTGGCTGTTCGCTGCCGCCTACGATCGGCTGACCGCCGCGACCGAAGCGGCCGGCCTGGGCGAGCGGCGCGCTCGTCTGCTCGAGCAGGCCAGAGGACGCGTGCTCGAGATCGGGGCGGGCACGGGCACGAACATCCGGCACTACCCACAGGCCGTCGCCGCCCTGACCCTTGCCGAACCCGAAGCGCCCATGGCCCGAAGGCTGCGCCAGCGCGTGGCCCAGGCCGGCCGCCCCGTCGAGGTGGTTGAGGCTTCGGCCGAAGGCCTCCCGTTCCCCGACTCGTCGTTCGATACTGTGGTGTCGACCCTCGTGCTCTGCACGGTTTCTGATCTGCCGAAGACGCTGGCTGAGGTCCGGCGGGTGCTGACGCCGGGCGGGCGCCTGCTGTTCCTCGAGCACGTCCGTTCGGACGACCCGAAAGTCGCACGCTGGCAGGACCGATTGAACGGCCTCAACCGGATCGTCGCGCACGGCTGTAACTGCAACCGCTCAACCCTGGCAAGCATCCGCTCCGCAGGATTCGGCGCGATCGATGTGAAGCACGACGAGATCCCGAAAGCACCCGCGTTCCTTCGGCCGTTGATCGTGGGCGTCGCGGCTCCCTGATTCCAGGGAGCCCCTCGCGCTCTACGCGCTGGTTTGGCGTCCGGCTCAATCTCGGGCAAGCTCCTCGGGACTCAAATGACTGCTCCCGGGCCGATTACCCCCACCGCCAGCGACACTGGCCTGTCGCCAGCTCAGCTCGCCGAGCTGTTGAAGCAGAAGGCCGAGGCCGAGCGGGCGCTCATCCGGGTCCGCGAGGAGAAGGACGCCCTGGCAAAGATGCTGACCGGTCTCGACGCCGAGCTCAGCGAGACGGTCGTCGCCGCCGCCACGAGCGCCGCGGAATACCGCGTGACCCTGGAAGAATTGACGCGGCGCGCGGCCCAACTAGAGGCCGATGCTGTCGCGTACAAGGTGCGCGAGGCAACCCTGAGAGAGGAGTGGACGCGGACGCGCACTGAGCTTGCGGAGCAGATCGGTCGACAAAAAGCCGAGTCTGAGCTGGCGCTCGCCCGGGCGCGGGCGGAGGCGCAGGCCCTGGCGGAGAGAGCGAAGAGTCTCGATGCAGAACTCGTCGAAACTCGATCTTCCGCGGCGAGGAGCGAGGCTGCCTTCTCAGAACTCACCCAGCGCGCGGCTCAGGTGGAACAGGATGCCGCGGCCCGAGCCGCGCGCGATGCCGCGCAAGCTCGCGACCTCGAGGGCGAAAAAGCCGCGTTGTCCGAACGCATCGCCGCTGCCGAGGCCGAGAAGGAAGCGCTCCTTCAGAAACTTACCGCCACGGAGAGCGACCGCGACTCCGCCCTTTCCGAAGCGGCTCGACTTCGCAAACAGGAGGCGGCCAGAGCCGCGCTATCCGTGCGCATTGCCGCACTGGCTACGGAAAAGGAAGCGTTGGCTCAGACCCTCTCGGCCACTGAGGCCCGCGAGGCAGCCCGGGTTCGCGACCTCGAGGACGGAAGAGAAGTGTTGTCCGGACGGATCGCCACCCTCGAAACCGAGATGGACGTACTCGCTCAAAAGCTCCTGAGCGCTGAATCTCGCGAGGCCGAGCTGATTCGCAACCGTGAGAGTGCCAGAGCCGGATTGTCCGGACGCATCGCCGGCCTGGTCGCGGAAAAGGAAGCGCTGGCTCAGGCACTCTCCGCCACTGAGGCCCGCGAGGCCGCCCGAATTCGCGACCTCGAGGACGGCAGAGAGGTGTTGTCCGGACGGATCGCCACTCTCGAGACCGAGAAGGACGTTCTCGCTCAAAAACTCTCGAGCGCCGAAGCTCGCGAGGCCGACCTGATTCGCAATCGTGAGAGTGCGAAAACCGGGTTGTCGGGACGCCTCGCCTCCATGGTCGCCGAAAATCAGGCCCTCGCTCAAAAACTGTCGGCGGTTGAGAGTGAACGCGATGTAGCACTTTCCGAAGCAGCCCAACGTGATGAAGCGCATCGCCAGGCGATCGCAGAGCACGAGTCGCGCGCGGAACGCGTCAATGCCGAAGCCGCGGCGCGAAGAGACGTCGAGGAGCGTCTTCGCGACGAATGGGCGCGCGTGCGTGCGGGCCTCATGGACAAGATCAGCGCGCTGGAGACGGAGGTGGGACTTGCTCAAAAAGCTCTCGCCGAAGCCTCCGCGGAGCACGATGCGTTGCGTGCCTCTCTCGCCGAACAAGTCGCCAAAACCGAGACCGCTCTCGCTGCGGCTGAAAGCGCGCAGGCGGACCGGCTCGCTCAGCAGGCTGAAGGAGACAAAGTGCTGGAGGCCGTAGAGGCCAGGGGCGAAGAGTTGCGCACCAGGATCGCCGAAATCGAGAAGACGCACTCGGCGGCGCTCGCCGATGGGGCCGAGCGCGAAGATGTCCTGCGTCGGGAGTTGAACTCCGAGCGGCAGCGCGCGGAGCAACTCGAGAAAGACGCCCAAGAAGCTCTCGCCAAACTTGCGGCAGGGAAGGAGGAGTCGGAGCGGGAGCTGGCCCAGGTCAAAGGCGAAGCCACGAAAGCGTTGAAAGAGCTGTTGGAGATGGAGTCCAGCCACACCCAGGCCCTGGCGGAAATGCGGCAGGCCCAGGACTCCTTGCGGACTTCTCTGGCCGACCAGAAAGCTGAAGGGGAAGAGGCGCTCAAGACGCTTCAGGCAGAAAGCGAGACCCTGCGCGCCCAGGTCGCGAGCCTGGAGAAGGATCAGGCGAACGCCCTCGCTCAGTCGGCCGAACGCGAAGAGGTCGGGCGCCAGGCGGTCGACGCCGAGCGACAGCGCGCGGAGCAGCTCGAGAAGGACATCGAGGCCTTCTTCGAGAGCGACGCGAAACGGGCCCGCGAGTGGGAGGCTTCCCGCGCCGAGTTGGTCGATCGGATCCGGCAGCTGGAAGACGTCGCGGCGGCGAACGGCCCGGCACCGGCCGATCAGGCCGCAGGCGCCAGGGGGGCGGAAGCCGCGCACGCCGACCTGCTGGCTCGCATTGCCCGACTGGAAGCGAGTGAGTCCGTGGCGGACAAGGCTCGTACCGAACTCCTCAGTCGAAAGCGAGATTCCGATCGTGCCCTGGCCGCGGCCCAGGCTGAGTTAGCAGCCTTGCACAGGAGACTCGAAATCGCGGAGCGCGAGCGCGGGCAAAGCTAGCGGGGATCGGGCAGAGCGCGGCTCCGCGCTGACGCCTCTTCGCGTTCGTAGCGCCTCCCCCTTATCTTGCGCTCGTGCTGGCGCGCCTGCGCGAGGTCGTACGCCACCTGCAGACGCAGCCAGTGCTCGGCGTTCGACCACCCGGCCTTTTCAAGCCGGATCGCCATCTCCGGTGAGATCCCGGCCTGGCCGTTGATGACGCGTGAGAGCGTGTGCCTCGCTACCCCCAATACTCTTGCGCCGTCCGTCACGCTCAGCCTCAGGGGTTCGAGGCAGGCATCGCTGATCGAGCGGCCGGGATGCGGCGGATTCTTCATGGGCATCGTTCTTCCCTTCCTAGTGATAGTCCGTCAGGTCGACATCGAGCGCGGCGCCTTCGACGAAGCGGAACGTAATCCGCCAATTGCCCGAGATCGTCACGCTCCAGCGCCCCTTCAAGTCGCCTTTCAGGGGATGGAGCCGATAACCGGGCAAGTCCACATCGGATGGTTCAGTGGCACTATCGAGATGAGCCAGCACGTCCCGAATGCGCCTTACCTGGTCGGCCCGAACCCCGCCAGGGTTGCCGTGCTCGAAGAGCCGTTTGAGGCCACGATGTCGAAACGTCCTGATCACTCTACACCGTACACCGTATCGGTACACGTATCAGGGCGGAGAACGCGGACAAGTCCATGGCCGACGGCCTCGCAGGCACGCTTTCGAGCCTGTTCGACAAGGCTCACGACCTCCACGATGGAGGCTTCGATTGGATCCGACATCCTGCCGTCCTGTAGCCCCAGCTCGAAGTAGGCATCCTTGAGGACGATGTCGATGGCATCGCCGTGGATTTGTCTCACCGCTGGTGAGAGCTTTGGCGAATGCAGCACTGTTCGGGCGAAGAGGCCGCGCCGGAACTGACGTTCAAGCTCTCGCTGCTCCAGCGCTCCCGGACGGCCGTGCGCAAGTAGAACTCCCGCTCTTCAGGCCGCTTGGACTGCGCGAGGATGATCAGGTTGTGCGTCCACGGTAATTGTGTCACCAGCGGTGTCACAATTGCGTCCGCCCGGTAGGCCTCGTAGAACTGTCTCATGCGAAAGAGGTTCCGGCCGGTGAAGCCCCGCCGCCCAGGGAACCGGCGGGCGAGATGCCGGGCCAGACCGTCCACAACGCCCTCGCCCCATTCCGCCGTCTCGATCTTCCGGCTGATGTGCTCGCCGATCCGCCAGTAAAGGCCCACAAGCTCCTGGCCCACGGCCTCGCAGGCGCGCTTGCGAGCCTGCTCGACAAGGCTCACGACCTCCGCGAAGGAGGCCTCGATGGGATCCGACATGCTGCCCGTCCTCTAGGTTGGGTTGGGAGTGGGCGGAGGCTACGAGACGCGCGTGCCGGGCCGGGTCCGATTCGCCTGCACTTTCCCCAATGACTCCCCGGGGCAAGGGTCCGCGGCCATGAACAAGAAGGACCTCAACGAGCGAGACATCTGCTCGAAGTTCATCACCCCTGCCATCCTGAAGGCGGGGTGGGACCTCGCCACCCAGATCCGTGAGGAGGTCCGCTTCACCAAGGGCCGCATCATCGTCCGCGGCAAGCTGGTGGCCCAAGGACTTCCTGCAACGAGTCAAGAGAACTTTGAGGCATCTCAGACCGCTCCTCGCTAGCCCATCTACGTCAACGCCCTGTCTGTAGCTTGCGTGGAAGGCTCCTCTGCCTATGGAAAACCGGTAACGGAC
>CAZYEA010000034.1:0-23905 GCA_964646485.1 uncultured Acidobacteriota bacterium | reverse complement strand
AAGAGGTTGTAGAAGATGCCCCAACCCCCGCGAATGACCGTCTTGTCATTGAGGGTGTAGACGATGCCGATGCGAGGCGCCAGGTTGTTCCGGTCGGGCTTGACCAGGCCCCGCTCTTCGAGCGAGCCATCCTTCGCGAAGACGAGGCTCCCCGAGCCCGCGGGGTTGAAGTTCGTCTGGGCGTTGTTCGCTTCGAGGGCCGGGGTGATGAAGTCGTAGCGGAGGCCGAGGTTCAAGGACAGCTTGGAATTCACCTTCCAGTCGTCCTGCACGTAGAACATCGACGCCCAGTGGCGCTGCTCGACCACCCAGACGTTGCTGAGCTGGAAGTCAGCCACATAGCCAAGCAGGTAGTCACCCATGGCGTTGCCGGTGAAGCTGTTGCGGAAGCGCAGAGCGCCGCGGCCGGCGGGAACGTCGTAGTACTGGTTCTTCATGGGCGCGATGATGTCCGCGCCGAACTTCATCGAGTGGTTGCCCTTGAGCCAGGAGAGGCTCTCCACGAATTCCATCTGGTTCGTGTGCTGGAACTTCGGAAGGAAGTCGGGCGAGCCGAGGCGGCCGAGGCCGGAGCCGCCGAAGAAGCCGTCAATGGTGATCCCGGGGAAGCCGCCCGCGACCACGGGGTTGGTGATGCTCCCGGGAATGGTGGCCGCGGCCGGAGGGGCGATGCCGAAGGCCTGGTGCACGGCGTCGGAGTCGGCCTTTGACCACGAGAACCGGAACTCGTTCACCATGCTCGGGGAGAGGATGTGGGTCCAGCCGAGAACCGCGGCGTTGGTCTTGATCTTCTGGTTGCCGAAGCCCGAGGTGCCGGTGCCGTCGATGACCCCGCCGAAGGCGCCCGGAATCTGCCGGTCGCGGTTCGAGTACATGTAGCGGCCGAAGAAGCTGTCGTTCGAGCTCACCTTGTAGTCGAGGCGCCCCATGATGCGGTCGGAGTTGTCGATGAGGTCGGCCTGGCGGAAGAAGTTATTGGCGCCGGGCTGGTTCGGAAGGGGGACGAGGGCGAGGATGGCGAGGGCATAAGGATCCATGCGGCTCGTGGGGATCACTCCGCCCGGGAAGGCGACGCCGGTCAGGGGGTCGCGCACGCCGGGGAGGATGCCCGCGCGCTGATCCGCGGTGGGAACGTTGGTGAGCCGAGTGACGCCACGCGTGATGCGCGTGCCCTCGTAGTCGACGAAGAAGAAGGCCTTGTCCTTGATGAGCGGGCCGCCGAGGTTGCCGCCGAACTGGTTCTGCTTGTTGGCCGGCTTCACCGCCGGAGTATTGGTGAGGGCGGCCGCGCGCTTCGAGATGAAGTCGATGGTGTCCATCTTCTCGTTGCGATAGAAGTCGTAGACCGTCCCGTGGTACTCATTCGTCCCCGACTTCGTGGACACGCTGACCGCGGCGCCCGGAGAGCGGCCGTACTCGGCCGAGTAGGGGCTGGTGACGATCTTGAACTCCTGGATGGCGTCGACCGAGGGGCGCGACACCTGAGAGGTGAGCTCCTGCACGTTCTCGGAGATGGAGTTGTTGTCAACGCCGTCGAGGAGGAAGTTGTTCTGCAGAGAGCGCGCGCCGTGAACGTTGACGCCGCCGGTGCGGCCGAAGGACGTGCCGCCGCCCTGCTCGGTGTAGCGGTCGCCCTGCACCCCGGGCACGAGGGCGAGGAGGTCGTCCCAGTTGCGGATGGCGAGGGGCAGCTTGCCGATGGCGTTGTTGTCGATGACCGCGCCGAGGGTCGCATCTTCCGTGTTCAGGAGACGCCGCGCGCCCTCGACCGTGACCGACTCGGTGAGGGATCCGACGCCGAGGGTGATGTCGACGCGGCCGCGCTGGCCGATCTCGAGGATGACGGACTGGACGGCCTTCTGCAGGCCCGGCGCCTCCGCTTCGACCAGGTATTGCCCCGACTGGAGGTTCACCACGAGGTACGCTCCGGCACTGGAGGTGGTGGCCTTCGCGGAAACGTTGGTGGCGACGTTGGTCACCGTGACCGTGGCTCCGGTGAGCACGCCCCCGGCGGTGTCCTTCACCGTCCCGGACAGCGTGGCGCGGTCGACCTGGGCCTGCACTGCGGGGACGATGCAAAGCATCGCCATCACCGCAACAAGAATTCGCTTCATCGATTTCTCTCCTAAGGGTTATCGGGAACGATCATGACGAACGACGATGACATCCACGTGACCGTCCGGTGACGAACTCCGGCCAACATACGCTGCCTTCTTCCCGGCTGTCAACCGGCTGCGGGCCAGAAGCGACGCACCTTGGAACGTTCCAGATGCGCCAACGCGGCTAGACCCTGCGGCCCGTCTCCGCGTCGAAGAAGAGGGCCCTCTCCGGGGCCACCGAGAAGTACGCGGGAGCCCCCGGCCGAAGCTCGAAGTCCGCGGCCGCGCGGGCCACCACCCGCGATCCCTCGCTCTCCAAGGTAACGATGGTTTCGTTCCCCATGGGCTCGCTCAGGAGCACGGCGCCCTGCGAGCGACCGGGGCCGTCTTCGCGAAAGACCGCAACATCCTCCGGACGCACGCCCACCTCGAACCGGGCCGACCCCGCGGGAGCCGGGCCCGGGAAGGAAATCCCCGCAGCCTGAAGTCGCCCATTTGCGCCGGCCGAAGCAGGCCACAGGTTGATGGGAGGACTTCCAAGGAACGCGGCCACGAAGCGGCTCTTCGGGCGCCGATAGAGATCGAGGGGCGGCCCCAGCTGCTCGAGCGAACCCTCACGCAGAAGGGCAATGCGGTCGCCCAGGGTCATGGCCTCGCTCTGATCGTGCGTAACGTAGACCGTGGTTGTGCGCAGTTCCTGCTGAAGGCGCCGAAGCTCGGTGCGAGTCTGAAGGCGGAGCTGGGCATCGAGGTTCGAGAGGGGCTCGTCCATCAGATAGACCGCGGGATTCCGGACGAGCGCTCGGGCCAGGGCCACCCTTTGCTGCTGGCCGCCCGAGAGCTGGCTCGGCTTTCGGTCCAAAAGGCTCACAAGCTCCATGCGCGTCAGGGCGGCTCGCACCCGACGATCGAGCTCGTCGCCCGGCGTGCCGCGGGCCCGAAGCGGAAAGGCCACGTTCTCGTAGACGGAGAGGTGCGGATAGAGCGCGTAGTTCTGAAACACCATGGCCACGTCCCGATCGGCGGGACGGATCTCGGCCACATCGCGATCGCCGATGAGGATGCGGCCGCTGTCCGCGTCCTCGAGACCGGCGAGGAGGCGCAGCAGGGTGGTCTTCCCGCAGCCCGAGGGACCGAGGAGAACGAGGCATTCGCCGGGCTCGATGTCGAGGTCGATCTCCCGCAACGCGCGGTGAGCGCCGAATTGTTTGGAGACCGTCTCGAAGCGAACTCTCATCCTTGCTGCTTCCCTCGCCGGGCGCGACTCTATACTCCCCGCGGTTCGAAGATGATGAAGCTCCGGCCCTTCGCCCTCGCCCTCAGCACCATCGCGGCCCTTCCCGCCCCCGCGGCCGCCCGGGAATCGCGGCCGATCCGTACCGAGACTTTCCACCTCGCGGAGCCGGCCGAGGTGGTGGCCACCGTGACCGCTGCGTGTGAGCCCTGCGACTGGGGCCGGACCGGTCACGAAGCCGCGGTGCTCACGCTCGAGCTGGACGGACGCTACTCGCAGCATCTCTTCCTCACCCGGGGTTCGGTGCCGGCCGACTACCGGGTCATGCTCGGCCCTCTCGAAAAGGGAGAACACCGGCTCACGGTTGCCCACGACGCCTCGGCCTGGGCGCAAGCCCCGCGTTCGGTGAGCGTGTCCAGCCTGAGCGTCTCCTCGGTGAGCGCTTCGCACCCCGAATACGCGGCCCTCTCCCTCGCTCCCATCCTGTACGCGCGGCCCAACACGGTCGGGCGCTTCACCGATGTTCCGCTCGTGATGTGGTACGAGGTCGACAAGACCGAGCGGGGTTCGAGAATCCGCTACTCGGTGATCTTCAGCAATGAGGACGGCGGGACTCCCGCCGATCGGCTGCTCGCCACCTGGGGCCGGCTCACCGACATCGAGTACGTGTACGGCATCGAGTTCGACCGTTCGGGGAAGGTGCTGGAGGAGACCTTCCAGGGGAAGGACCACGAGATCGTTCCCTTCGAGGGCCAGAGGGAAGGCCGACACCCCCTCCTCTATGTGGTGACCGACAACAACATGGTCAGGGATCGGGGGACCACGAGCCAGCGCTTCGCCCTGGCGCCCCAGGCCTTCGACCTGACCGACGCCTCGCGCGAGAGGGTGATGGATGAGAACCCGTGGACCTACGCGGTCACCGCGCGCGAAGCGCGTCGCGAAGGGCGGGTGGTGAAGTCCCCCACCGTCGGCTCCAAGCGCATCTTCGACCCGCGCCGCTACGCAGTCGTGGAGTTGTGCACATCGTCCGACGACACCACGTTTGCCACGTTCACCTTCGCGGTGGGGGTGGCTCACAACGGCGGCGCCCCCCGGTTCGTGGATTCGACGTTCGGCGCGAAGGAGTACCGGATCTCGCGCTCGCCCGACAACTTCCCCAACAGCTGCTTCCGCGGCGCGGTGGCCTTGCCGCCGGGAACGAAGTCGAGTGAGCTGGTGGCGCTCGAGGTCCGCGCGCACACCCGTCCCGCGAAGAAGGGTGAAGCGCCGCCCCCGAGTCCGGCCGGGCCCGCCCATCTGCGCCGGGTCAACAAGATCTTCGTCATGAGTTCGTCGGACCTTCCCGAGCCCAGCCTCTTTTCCTGGGTGGGAGACACGGTGCTCGCCCTCGATGGTCCGCCGGCCACTCTCGAGATCCGGCCGAGCCTCACCCGGCTCGGCGCACCGTCTCAGAAGTGAGCGGTAAGCTCCGGCCCCATGAACCACCGACGCCTTGCTCCCCTTCTCCTCACGTTCACCTTGTCCCTGCCCGCCGGGCTCAGGGCGGCCGGGGCGCCTTTCGACCTGCAGGCCCACCGCGGCGGCCGCGGCCTGTGGCCTGAGAACACCCTCGTCTCCTTCGCGGGAGCGTTGAGCCTGGGGGTCGGCACTCTCGAGCTCGATTGCGCGGTGACGAAGGACGGAGTGGTGGTGATCAGCCATGACCCGCTTCTGAATCCGGATATCACACGGGATGAGAAGGGACAGTTCCTGACCACGCACGGCCCCGCCTTCTTCACTCTTCGCTACGAGGATCTCCTCCGCTACGACGTGGGCCGGATCAAGCCGGGCTCGGCCTACGCGGCCGGCCTGCCGGACCAGAAGCCGCAGGACGGCCTGCGCATACCGCGGCTCAAGGACGTGTTCGCGCTCGTGAACAAGAGCGGCAACACCGAGGTCCGCTTCAACATCGAAACCAAGATCACTCCGAACAAGCCGGAAGAGACGCTCGCCCCGGAGCCCTTCGCGGAAGCGGTGGTGCGGGTGATCCGCGAAGCGAAGATGGAAAAGCGCGCGGTCATCCAGTCCTTCGACTGGCGAACACTCGCGGTCGTCCGGCGCATCGCGCCGGAAATCGAGACCGCCGCTCTCACCACCCAGCGTCCCCCCGGGACAACGTTCAGGTGGGCCAGCCCGGACCCTCGCCCTCCCTCGGCGGACTCGACGTGGACGACTTCGGCGGTTCGGTGCCGAAGGTGGTGAAGGCGATCGGCGCCCGCTACTGGTCGCCCAACTTCAACGACGTCGCCGCCGCCCAGGTGAAGGAGGCCCAGGCGCTCGGGCTCCTCGTGGTCCCCTGGACGATCAACGAGCGCGCGGATATGGAGAAGTTCATGGCCTGGGGGGTGGACGGCATCATCACCGACCGCCCCGACCGGCTGCGCGAGGTCCTGGCCAGCAAGGGCGTGGCCCTGCCCAAGGCCACCCCGGTCCGTCCCTAGCCGCCGCCTTCTAAAGCAAGAAGCCCGAGAGGTCGCCCCCATCATGATCGGTCTGCTCCAGCCTGCGCCGTTTGTCGCTCCGCTTCCGGCCGAGCAGGTCGACCCGGCCTACAAGAAGCTGCGCCGCGAAGTCTTCGCGGGCATCTTCATCGGCTACGCCGCGTATTACCTCGTCCGCAACAATCTCGCCCTCGCCATTCCCGACATCCTCCGGGAATTCCCCCAGTATTCGAAGGCGGAGCTGGGCACCGCGCTCACCGGTCTTTCCATCGCGTACGGCGTCTCGAAGTTCCTGATGGGCTCGGTGTCCGACCGGAGCAATCCCAAATACTTCCTGCCCCTGGGGCTGCTCTTGTCCTGCGTGATCATGGTGATCTGCGGAGCGGTGAAGGCGGTGTACGCCTCGCTGTTCGTGCTGGTGGCTCTCCAGACCCTGAACGGCTGGGTGCAGGGCATGGGCTGGCCGCCCTGCGGCAAGACCATGGTCCACTGGTTCAGCACCAAGGAGCGCGGCCTCACCGTGTCGGTGTGGAACTCCGCGCATAACGTGGGGGGCGCGCTGGTGGCGAGCATCGCGCTGGCCGGGGTCGGCCTGTTCCACGACTGGGGCGCCAAGTTCTACTTCAACGCCATGGTGGCCGCCCTCATCGCGGTGATCGCCTACTTCCTCCTGCACGACACGCCCCAGTCCCACGGCCTGCCGCCGGTCGAGAAATACAAGAACGACTATCCACCGGACTATTCGGCGGACAGCGAGCGGACGATGACCTTCCGCGAGATCTTCTTCACTCACGTGCTGCCCAACAAGTACCTGTGGGCGATCGCCATCGCGAACGCGTTCATCTACTTCGTCCGGTACGGGGTGGTGAACTGGATCCCCACCTACCTCGAGACCGCCAAGGGCTTCTCCTTCCAGCAGTCGAGTATCGGCTGGGCGCTGTACGAGTACGCGGCCATCCCCGGCACCATCGCGTGCGGCTGGGTCTCCGACAAGTGGTTCAAGGGCCGCCGCGCTCCCGCCACGATCCTGTTCATGGCCCTCACCCTGGTGGCGGTGGTGGTGTACTGGTTCAACCTCAAGGGGCCGCTCTGGATCGACTACGCGGCTCTCATCGCCATCGGCTTCCTGATCTACGGACCGATCATGATCATCGGCCTGCACGCCCTCGATCTCGTGCCGAAGAAGGCCGCGGGCACCGCGGCCGGATTCACGGGCTTCTTCGGTTATGTGTTCGGCTCGGCCCTCGCGGGCACGGGCGTCGGGTGGATCGCCGATCACTTCGGCTGGAGCGGTGTCTTCTCCACCATGGTCGCCTGCTGTCTGCTCACCATCGTCTTCAGCGCCTTCACCCTGGGCCACCAGGCCACGAGCGGCGAGCGAACACCCCAGGCTTGAGTGTCGCGCGATTGTCACCGCGGGGATTGAGACTCATCGACATGCGGTTCTCAACTCTGGCGGATTTGTCGTGGCGGCCGATCGACTGACCCTGGGCCATGTGGCGCGCTGAATCGCTGAAGCGCCTCGCCGAACGCGAGGGGCCGTGGGACATCGCGGTGGTGGGGGGCGGAGCTACGGGCATAGGCATCGCGCTCGATGCGGCGGCCCGGGGCTACTCCACCGTCCTCTTCGAGCAGAGCGATTTCGGCAAGGGCACTTCGAGCCGCTCCACCAAGCTCGTGCACGGCGGGGTGCGCTACTTGCAGCAGGGAAATGTCTCGCTGGTCATGGACGCGCTCAAGGAACGGGGCCTCCTCTTCGCGAACGCCCCCCACCTCGTGCGGGATCTGGCCTTCGTGGTGCCGAACTATCAGTGGTGGGAAGCGCCTTTCTACGGGATCGGGCTCAAGGTCTACGACCTGCTCGCGGGCAAGTACGGCTTTGGCGCCTCCGAGCTGCTCTCGCGGGATGAGGTCCTGGCCCTCATCCCCACCCTCGAACAGGATGGATTGCGGGGCGGGGTCAAGTATCACGACGGTCAGTTCGACGACAGCCGTCTCCTGATCAGTCTCGCCCGCACCGCGGCCGCGCACGGCGCGTGCCTGCTCAACTACACGCGCGCGGTCACGCTCTTCAAGGACACCGAGGGATACGTGAACGGTCTCCAGGTGCGCGACGAGGAGACGGGCCGCGAACACTCGGTCGCGGCACGCTGCGTGGTCAATGCAGCGGGCCCCTGGTGCGACGCGGTGAGGCGGCTGGATGACCCGGGGGCGCCGCCGCTCATCGCCCCGAGCCAGGGCGTGCACATCGTCCTGCCCAAGAACTTCCTTCCCGGGACGGCCGCGATCATGGTTCCCCACACCCGCGACGGGCGGGTGATGTTCGCGATCCCCTGGCACGATCACGTGGTCGTGGGCACCACCGACACCGAGATCCAGGACACCCCGCTCGAGCCCTCGCCCCTGCCCCACGAAGTCGACTTCATCCTCGAAACCGCCGCCGACTATCTGGCCCACCGCCCCCGCCGCGCCGACATCCTGAGCGTGTTCACGGGCATCCGGCCTCTGGTGAAGGCGGGCGAGGGCGGAAGCACCGCCGCCCTTTCGCGCGACCACACCATCCAGATCTCATCCTCCGGCCTGCTGACCATCACCGGCGGGAAGTGGACCACCTACAGGCGCATGGCCGAGGACGCGGTCGATCACGCGGTGGTGCTGGCCCACCTCGAGGAGAGGCCCTGCCTCACCAGGGAACTGCGGATCCACGGCTATCGCCCGAAGGCGGCGGCCCCTTCGCCCTTCGACGTCTACGGTTCCGACAACGACGGCCTCGACGCGCTCATCTCGGAGCAGCCCGACCTTGAAGGCCCGCTGCATCCGGCCCTGCCCGTCCGCGGCGCGGAGGTGGTGTGGGCCGTCCGTCACGAAATGGCCCGCACCCTCGACGACGTGCTGGCCCGCCGCACCCGCGCGCTGTTTCTCAACGCGCGCGCCGCGGTCCAGATGGCGCCCGCGGCGGCGCGGCAGCTCGCCCAGGAACTTCAGCGCGACGAAGGATGGGAGCGGGGCCAGGTCGAGGAGTTCACGCGCATCGCCCGGCGTTATCTCATCGCGGAATAAGTCAGGAAAGTCGGGGATATGATCCGACTCGATCCAAACCATCCCCAAGCAAACCAAAGGCCGGAGGAATCCATGAGAAAACTACTCGCCGTCTTCGTGCTGGCGCTCACCGCGCTGGCCCTGCCCGCGGCGGCGCAATTCGAGACCGCCACGGTGCTCGGCACCGTGCGCGACAAGTCCGGGGCGGTCACTCCGGGTGCCACCGTCACCCTCCTGAACATGGACACGGGAGTGGCCCAGACCAAGGTGACCGACGGCAAGGGCGGCTACGAATTCTTCACCGTGCGCCTTGGCACGTACCGCGTCACCGCGACCCTCGACGGTTTCTCCCCCTCCTCGACCGATCGCGTCCGGGTCGGAGTCGGTGCCCGCCAGCGCGTCGATCTCGTCCTATCACCCGGCGCCCTCACGGAGGCAGTGGAAGTGACCGCCGAAGTCACCCCGCTCGAAACGGAGTCCTCCCAGCGCGGACAGGTCATCACCAACGAGCAGGCGGTGGCTCTCCCCCTGAACGGGCGCGATTACTCGGCCCTCGCCCTGCTGACCACCGGCGTGCGCCAGTCCGCGATCGGCACCGGCAGCAGTTCGACCCTGCGCGAGGGGTCGTTCAACGTCAATGGCCTGCGCAGCACCTTCAACAACTTCCTCCTCGACGGCGTCGACAACAACGCCTACGGCACCTCCAACCAGGGCTTCTCGAACCAGGTGATGCAGCCGCCGCCCGACGCGGTGGCGGAATTCAAAGTGGTCACAAACAACATGAGCGCCGAATACGGCCGCGCGGGCGGCGCCACGATCAACGTGGCCTACCAGAGCGGCAGCAATCAGTTCAAGGGCTCGGCCTGGGAGTTCTTCCGCGACACCTCTTTGAACGCCACCGGTTTCTTCAAGCCCCTGGGCGGCGAAAAGCCTCCGCTGCGCCGCAACCAGTTCGGGGCCGTCCTCGGCGGGCCGATCATCAAGAACAAGGCGTTCTTCCTGGTCGACTATGAAGGCTTCCGCCAGAACCGCAAGCAGGTCGCCTTCGGAACCATTCCCACCGCAGCTCAGCGCCGCGGCGTGCTTTCGGTGGCGGTGCGCAACCCCATCACCGGGGAGACCTATCCCGCCGGGAGCACCATCCCCATGACGCCCTTCGCGGCGAAGGTCCTCGGCGGCGTCCCCGACCCCACGAACGCGAGTGCGGCCAACAACTATCAGATCCTGCAGGAATTCACGAACGAGAACAACAAATACAACGGCAAGGTCGACTATCAGGTGACAAACGCCCTGCGCGCCTTCGCGCGCTTCGGTTACCGCAAGTCCGACATCTTCGACCAGCCCCTGCTCCCCCTGCCCTCGGGCGGGGCCGGCAACGGGCTCACCTACACCACCAACAAGCAGTTCGCTACCGGGCTCACCTGGACGAAGAGTGAGACTGAGCTCGTGGAGTTCCGCTTCGCCTGGTCGCGCACGGTCGCGGGCAAGAACCCTCCCGGGCTCAACACCCCAAGCGCCCTCGAGGCCTATGGCATTTCCGGCCTCCCCACCGACCCGCGCGTGTCCGGCGGCCTGCCCACCCAGCTCACCACCGGCTATGCCGACCTCGGACGCCAGGCCACGAACCCGCAATGGCAGTTCCCCACCGTCTTCAATCCCAAGATCAACTACACGAGGAGCATGGGCCGTCACTCCCTGAAGGTGGGCCTCGAGTTCCAGCACATCGAAACCGAAGTGCAGGACGTGAACCCGCTCTACGGCCGCGACACCTACTCGGGCCAGTTCTCCCGGCCGGCGGGAGCCGCCGCGAGCAATCTGTACAACCTCGCCGATTTCATGTTCGGTCTGCGCAGCCAGTACGCGCTCACCAACTTCTTCATCGCGAACATGCGGCAGAACCTTTACTTCGGCTACGTGCAGGACGACTTCAAGGTCAACGACAAGCTGACTCTCAACCTCGGCGTGCGCTATGAGTACGCGACGCCCCAGTGGGAGCGCGACAACAACGCGACCAACTTCGATCCGGTCACCAAGACCATGGTGAAGGCCTCGGGCAGCGACAAGTACCTCGTCGACCCCGACAAGAACAACCTCGGCCCCCGCCTCGGCTTCGCCTACGCCATGGACCCGAAGACCGTGCTCCGCGGCGGCTTCGGCATCGCCTACATCCACTTCCATCGCGCGGGCGGAGGGAACCTGCTCCCCATCAATGGGCCGCAGGTCATCACCGCGGTGGTCTCGCAGAGCAACCCCCTCGATCCCTCGTTCCGCCCGACCCAGGCCGGCTACCCCACCGATCTCACCAACCCCACGCGCTTCAATCCGCTGGTGGCGAACATCACCTACATGCCGCGCGACAACAAGACCACCTCGATCCAGAGCTGGTTCCTTTCCCTGCAGCGTGAGCTCCTGAAGAACGTGGTGGTCGACCTCGCCTATGTCGGGAACCACGCGAAAGACTCGCTCCTCTTCGCCAACTACAACCAGGCGAGGCCCAACAACGCGGCGGGGAGTCTCTCCCTGGCCGCCCGCAGGCCCAGTCCCGAATACGGCGACATCACCTACGCCTTCAACGGCGGCTTCTCCCGCTACCAGAGCTTCCAGATGCGTCTGGAAGGACGCCGGGGAAGCCTCACCTTCCTGAGTTCGCTCACTCTCTCGAGGGCCAAGGACAACGGCGCCGGTTCGCTCGAGAACCCGAATGGCAACTTCCCCGCACCCCAGGATTTCACCAACCTGGCCGCGGAGGAATCGACTTCAGCCTTCGATCAACCCTGGAACAGCACCATCAGCCTGGTGTGGCAGATTCCCTTCCTGAAGGACAACAAGATCCTCGGAGGCTGGCAGATCTCCGCCATCAACAACATGTGGGCGGGCGAGGCCATCACCTTCCAGTACACGCCCACCGCGGCGGCGAGCGTCTCCGGGATCGCCCAGGATTTCCGCGGCGCCAACAACTACCGTCCCAACATCACCTGCGAGCCGAGCCTGCCCGCCGATCAGCGGACGGTGACTCAGTACTTCAACCCCGCCTGCGTGCAGATTCCGACCGACCCCAGCCAGCCCTTCGGTAACGCCAAGCGCAATTCCGCACGGGGCGATTCCATCTACCAGCTCGATATGGCGCTGTCGAAGTCCTTCCCGATCCGGGGCGACAACAAGATCGAGTTCCGGGTGGAGGCCTTCAACGTCCTCAACAAGACGAACTTCCGTGCCCCCAACGGCAACCGCAGCTCGGCCGCCTTTGGCACGGTCACCGCCACTTACGACCCGCGGCAGCTCCAGCTGGGCGCCAAACTGGTCTTCTAGTCCCTTAAGGGGCCGGGGACCAACCCCGGCCCTCCATCCCGACCTGAACCCGAAAGAGACGAGGAACCATGCTCAACGGCACGGCGCGCGAGGCATTGGCCGAATTCCTGGGCACCTTCGTGCTGATCGTGTTCGGGTCGGCGGTGGTGGCTCAGGTGGTTCTCTCGGGGAACGCCAACGGGACCTACCTTTCCATCAACCTGGCCTGGGGCCTCGCGGTGACCATGGCCATTTACGTATCGGCCGGCGTCTCCGGCGCGCATCTCAATCCCGCGGTCACTGTGGCCCTGGCCGTGCATCGCGGGTTCGCGTGGTCGAAGGTGATCCCCTACTGCCTGGCCCAGATCGCCGGGGCCTTCAGTGGAGCCGCGCTCACCTTCATCACCTACCGGGAGGCCTTCGACCACTTCGACGGAGGCACGCGCCTGGTCAGTGGAGCCAAAGCCACGGCGGGGATCTTCGCGACGTATCCGCAGGAATACCTGAGCACCGTGCCCGGCGGCCTCATCGATCAGATCGTGGGCACGGCCCTGTTGTTGTTGCTCGTCCTCGCCCTCGGCGACACCAAGAACTTCGCCGCGGAGTCGCGGCTGCAGCCGATATTGGTGGGGGCAGCGGTGGTGCTGATCGGCATGACCTTCGGCATGAACGCGGGCTACGCCATCAACCCCGCGCGCGACTTCGGTCCGCGCCTCTTCACCGCCATCGCCGGTTGGGGGGGCGAGGTCTTCACCGCGGGAAACGGCTGGTGGTGGGTCCCGATCGTCGGTCCGCTGATCGGGGGCGTCCTCGGCGGCTACGCGTACGATCTGTGCATCACGAAGCACCGGGCGTAGCACGTCCGCAGAGGTCCAGGGTGGCGATCTTGCGCGGGCCGAGGGTGAGCCTCGCCTGTCCCTCACTCACCGGCACCTGCTGCTGAGGCTGCTCGCGCAGGTTCGTCCGATGGGCTTCGCGAAGACCCGGGTCGCGGCGAACCACGCTCTCCACCGGGCGCTCGCCGGGGTTGAAGACGCGCAGGATGACGCTGTCGCGATCGTCCGCCTTCTTGAGGGCGCTCGCCACCACCGCGCCCGCGGGCTCCGTCCCCACCGAGAGGAATGAGTGACGGCGGCCGAGGGGCGAGTTTCCCCGGGGCCCGTTGGTTCCAACCACGACCCTTGGAGGAGCGAGGAACGCGCGCGCGAGGTCGCACAAGGTCGCTTCGGTGGGAGGAGCGTGCCGGGGTGCAAACGCGAATCGAAAGTCATAGGCGCCCAGGCACTGGGCCCCCGGGGTGGGCAGACTGGGGCCGGCGTTGCCGCGGCGCGTGCGGAGGTCCTCGCGAGAGAGCCAGCCGACGGAGCGCAGGACGGTGAGACCGATCGAGGCTCCCTCTCCGGTCCGCACCACTTCGTACTCCATGAGGCCCTCGCTGAAGACGGTCACGCCTCGCCCGGCATCCCCGGCGTCGACGAAGGACTGGAGGGGCGCGGCACTCACCGGCGCTTCGGGCGGTGGAGTCGCGGGCACGAAACGCTCGGCCGCCCGCGTGACCACGCCGAAGGCGGTATCGGCGCGGGACTCGGCGACGGTGCCGGCTCCGGTCGGAAACAGGAGGCGGATGCGATGATCGAGGGCGCGGTTCTCGAGGGCGATCCGCCCCGCGACCACCGGCGATCCCTCGGTGAGTTCGATATCGAGGGCCACGCGCTCGGTGACGGTTTCCTCAACCCGCGACTGGCGGTCGGTGGCGGCGCCTCTCGGGGTTTCATAGGTCAACTCGATGCGGAGCGCGCTTCGAAGGGGTCCCGCAAGGATCGAGGTCACGCGCGCGTGCGCCCGCCCCCGAGTGGTCACACGCCGGTCGGTCGCGGGGGGCGAGAAGTTGTATTCGTCCCCGACATCGCCCACATCCTCGATCTCGAGAACGCTCGCGTAGGTGGCGCCCGAGCGCTTGTCGAGCACGTCGAGAGTGCCATCCGCGTTCACGGTGATCCGGAGCAGGTCGTTTTCGATCGCGCTCCCCGAAGCGGGCGGGGCCGAAGGCGTAGCGGGAGGGGCGAAGCGCGCATCGCAGGCCAGGAAGCCGGCGGAGGGAAGGGTGAGAGTGCAGACCAGATGAATGCGCTCCACCCGGACGGCGAGGGGCAGCTCGATCCGGCTCGTCCACTGCTCGATCCGCTCCTCGCGACTCACTTCCTGGAACGGAATCGCGCGCCCGTCGGGGTCGGTGAGGGCGGCGATCTGCGAGCCCCGGGCGAACAGGGCGAGGGGCGCATCGAACAGATCCGAGTCGAGCATCCGTCCGGACTCGGCGCTCTCGACGGGCAGATCGATGAGGACGTCGAAGGTGCCCTGTTGGGGATGAATGTCGGTATTCACCACGAGAAAACGGATGGTGTCGTCGGGTGCGGGCTCGACCCGGCGCGCGAGCGCGCGCAACGAGCGCCGGACCTGGCCCTCGGCCGCCTGCATCACCCGGGCGAATCGCGTGTCGTTCTCGTCATGCACCTCATCGATGCTGCAACCGCAGATGCTGTCGTGGGGGTGATTTTCGATGAGGGTCTTCCACGCGTAGGCGAGCACGCCCGAAGGATGGGGTTCGCCGGCCAGCCAGGCGAAGAGGGCGAGCGGCTCGGCCACCTTCTCGAGCAGCGCCTGGGCGCGGACGTTGGCCTTCTTCAGATAGGTACGGGCGGAGAGCACACCGGGAAGGAGGTTCGAGTAGTCCTCGCCCGCGCGGAGTTCTCCCTGCACCACCTCGAGGGCGACCTCGCGCGCCGCCACCGCGGCGCGCACCCCGTCGACGTACGCGGGCAGGGTCGAGAGGGCGACCGCGATGCCTTCCGAGGCGCCGATCTCGCCGATCAGGGTCAGGAGGTCGGGATGCGGCTCGGTGTGATCGATGCCCGCCATCAGCAGGACCGAGCTCACGGCCGAGCGCGCGCGCTCGCGCGCCACCACCTCGGCCGCCTCCAGCGAACGGACGGGGGGAGGGAGGAGGGGCAGGCGGAAGGCGTTGCAGTAGCCCTCGCGCGGGAAGTGCAGGAGCAGGGTGCGGGTGCCGTCGTGGCCTTCCCAGATGTACTCCGCGCGGGGACCGCCAAAGCCGCGCCACAGGATCACGTTGTCGAGGCCGAAGCCCGCGAGGATCTGGGGCATCTGGGCGACATGGCCGAAGGGATCGGGTGTGTAGCCCGCGCGCATGACCCCGCCGAAGGACTCGGCGAGGCGATGGCCGAGGGCGAGATTGCGCACCAGCGCCTCGCCGCTCACCAGGAACATGTCGGGCATGACGTACCAGGGCCCAACCAGGAGCCTCCCGCCTCCGATGCGTCGGCGCAGGCGCTCGGTCTGGTCGGGTCTGACCTCCAGGTAGTCCTCGAGCACGATGGTCTGGCCGTCGAGATGGAAGAAGGTGAACTTGTCATCGCGGTCCATCCGGTCGAGGACGGCGTCGACCAGATCGATGAGGCGCAGCCGGTAGTCTTCGCGGGTCAGGTACCACTCACGATCCCAGTGAGTGTGCGAAATGACATGGACCTGGGTCAGTTGCGCTTTGCTCACGCGGATTACCCTTTCGTGGCCCCGGCGGTGAGGCCGGCGACAAAGAAGCGTTGCAGGAGGATGAAGGCCGCGAGCACGGGCAGGAGGCCGATGAAGCTCGCCGCCGCCACCAGGTGCCATTCGGTTTCATAGCCGCTCTGGAAACTGAAGAGGCCCACGGGGATGGTGAAGCGGGCCTGCGAATCGAGCAGGACCAGGGCGAGACAGAACTCCGACCAGTAGGCCGCGAGGTTGAAGATGGCGACCGAAGCGAGGCCGGGGCCGAGCAGGGGCAGGGCGACCAGCCGGAAGGTCGCGACGCGCGAGCAGCCGTCGAGGCGCGCGGCCTCGAACAACGAGGTGGGAAGGCCGTCAAAGAAGCTCTTGAGCACCACCACGGTGAACGGAATCTGGATGGCGGCGTAGACGAGCACCAGGCCCGCGTGCGAGTCGAGGAGGCCGAGCTTCGCCACCAGACCGTAGATGGGCACGAGGAGGATCAGGGGCGAGACCATCTGGGCGGCCAGAAACAGGAACATGAGCCCGTCGCGTCGCTTGAAACGTTCGCGCGACAGCGCGTAGGCGGCGGGAGTCCCGAGCAGCAGGGTGAGTGCGGTCGACAGCGCCGCCACCCGCGCGCTGTTCCACAGGTAGAAAGGAATCTGCGTGCGTTCGAGCACGGTGGCGTAGTTGCGCAGGGACGCGCCTTCGGAAACGAGATGCGGCGGGTACTCGTAGACCTGCGCCTTGGTCTTGAGCGAGAGGGAGAACAGCCAGAGCTGAGGCAGGAGGAAGGCGGCCGCGACGAGGAGCAGGGCTATCTGGATGAAACGATCGGAGCGTCTCCTCATGAGGCCGCCTGACGGCGCATGACCCGCACGGCCACGAAGGCGAGGGCAAGGTTGAGGCCGAGCATGACCGTGGCGATGGCCGCCGACCGGCCGGCCTCGAGCGAAAAGAACGCCGACCTGTACATGTAGAGCGCGATGACTTCGGTCTGCCGGGCGGGGCCGCCCCCGGTCAGAGGCAGGATCAGGTCGAAGGTGTTGAGGGTGGAGATCGTGATGAGAACGAGGTTCAGGGCGAGGATGGGCCGGAGCTGCGGAAGGATGAGCCAGCGCAGACGCTGGAGGCGGGTCAGGCCTTCGAGGTCGGCGGCCTCGTGGAGCTCCTTCGGAATCCGCATCAGTCCCGCGAACTGGAGGATCATGCTGAAGGCCGATCCGCGCCAGACGTTCGCCGCGATCACGGAAACGAGGGCCAGGGATCCCGTGGAGAGAAACGGCAAGGGGTTCAGCCCGATCAGAGACCCCACATAGTTCGCGATGCCCGCGCGGTTCTCCATGAGCAGGATCCGCCACAAGACCCCGATGAGCACGCCGGGAATGACCCAGGCGCTCACGACGGAAGCGCGCGCGAACACGGTAAAGGCGGTGCCGCGCCGACGCGCCGAATCGATGAGGACGGCGAGGCCGAGGCCGATCCCGAGCTGGAGCGCCACCGAGGCGGCGACGAACAGCAAAGTGACCCACAGCATTCCCGGCAGCTCAGGATCTTTGGCGACCGAACCGAGGCTAGAGGCGGTATAGGTATATCCCGCTCCTTCCGTGGTGGCGTTCGTCGCGGAAAGGCGGATGAGTTCGAACATCGGATACACGAGGAAGGCGGCGGCGAGGGCGAGGGCGGGAGCCAGCCAGATCACAAGCCCTTTGTCCTCGCGCCCGATCGCGAAAAGTGCGAGGGCAAGAAGCAGGGCGGTGAGGAGGGCGGGCATGAACCTCACAAGGTCGAAGGAGGGAGAGGCGGCGCCTCCGGCACTCTGTCTCTTTGCGATCCGAATCGTCTCGGCGAAGGCGCCATCGACCGCCTGCTCCGGCGTCTTGTCCCCGGAGACCGCGTAGCCGATGGCGAGCTGCAACTGCTCGGAGATCGTGGGATAGATGAGCACGGCCGGCCGGGCGTGAGCCCCGGCCAGCCATTCGCCGAAGCGCGCGTGGAACGGATCCTGGCTGAAGAAGGGAAACTGCCGATAGACGCTGCGTCGCGCGGGGAGCTGATGGGCGAGCTGAGAGATCACGCCTACGTTCGGGGGCGACTCGATGAAGCGGATGAGCTCGGTGACCGCCCGCTGCTTCGCCGGCTCCTTCGCGAAGCTGACCCAGATCCAACCCCCAGCACCGGTGGCCACCACCCCCGCTTCGCGTTGGGGAATCGGAGCCACGTCCCAGAGCGCGAACTGTTCCTTGCTGAGACTTGGCTCCAGGTCGCGTAGCTGCCAGCTCCCGCCCAGGAACATGGCGGTGTCGCCCGAGATCGCCGCGGAGGAGAGTTGCTGATAGTCGTTGTTGGCGAGTACCGAACTCGGCGATGCGCCCCGGGTGACGGTGTCGCGCATGAACTGAAGGACGCGGATCATCTTGTCGCGATGGGGAGGCAGGCCGAAGATCGCTTCGCCGTTGGCGTCGACGAGCTCCCCGCCCTGGCCCCAGAACATGGGGAGGTGATCGAAGACCGAACCCTCCCACCGGCCGGCGTTGAAGAGGTAGCCGGAGATCTTCTTCTCCCGGGCGATGCGGCTGGCCACGGAGATCAGTTCATCCCAGGTCTGCGGGGGCTTCGGAACGAGATCTTTGCGGTAGTACAAGACGCGGCAGTCGGTGCCGTGCCACAAGCCGTAGACGTGACCCGCGGCATCGGAGAGGGTGTCGATGGTGAAGGGGAGAAAGTCGTCGCGGTCTTCTTTCGGCCAGTAGGGGTCGAGAGGCTGGATGTGCTTCCCCTCCATGAACAAAGGCACCCAGAAGCTGTCGATGGAGGCCACGTCGGGGAGGCGGTGGTTGGCCGCGGCCATCAGGAGCTTGGCCTTGTGGAGTTCGAGCGCGGGCATCACCGAGATGTCGATGCGGATGTCCGGGTGAGCGAGGGCCCAATCACGGAAGATGTCGTGGAAAGCCTTCGCCATGTCCTCGCGGGCGGCCAGGTGCGAGTACTCCTGCTGCGCCCACATGGAGAGAACCATGGGGGCGTCCGCGCGGCCGATGCGAACCGGGGTCACCAGTTCGTCGACCATCTGCGCGCGGCTCGTGAGCGGGGCACAAAGAAGAAAGGCGCCGAGTCCCGCGCCGAGAAGAAGCGGGCTCCTCATCATCGCGCGGCCATCCGGATCCAGATGGGATTGGTGATGGCGAGGGGCGCCCCCGAGGCGGCCAGGACATGGAGGCGCAGGTAGCCGCTCGTGGCCGCGAAACGTTCGAAGCGCGCGCGGCCTTCGACCAGGGGAACGGCCTCGATCTTCTCGCCGTTCCAGAATGCTTCCACGCGCGCGCCCTCATAGAGGGGCGCGGTGGCGGCGATCTCGATACTGAACCGGTCACCGCGGTCGAGAGTCAGCTGATCCCCCACTCGAGCCTCCTTCCCTGAAGCGACGACGCGCAGGTCAGGCGGTGCGGTGGCGCCGTCCGCCATGACCACCACCCGCCCGGCTCGAACTCCCTCGAGGATGGCGCGGGTCGACAGCTCCTTCGCCCACACCCGAACGCTGGCCGCGCCGATGGGACTGTCTCCACGGTGCCAGTCACTCACCCCAATGGCGGTGATCCGACGTCCAGCGGTCAGCAGCATGTCCCAAAGGGCGATCGCGCGCGTGATCTCCGCGGGCTCGCGGCCGGTGATCTCGATCGTGGAAACGGCGTCAGGCACCGGGTGGGTCCACGAGCAGGCCACGCACGAGGAATACGGATGGTTGATTCCCACGAGCGCGCCTTTAGCGACCGCGGCGGTGAACAGGCTGGAGATGGCGGGGTCGCCCGGAGGCACCCGGAAGTCGACGAAATCGCGCCACCCGCCAAGCCCCCACACGTTTGCGTGGCCTCCCGGGGTGGTGACCTCCTCGCCGATGATGGCGAGGAGCCCGGGAACGTCGATCGACTCGCGTTGATGCGCGGTGTTGTTGTGGTCGGTGACGGCCAGGAAGTCGAGGCCTTCGGCCCGGGCCTTCGTGGCCAGAGCCTTTGCGGAGAGGGCGCCGTCGCTGTTGTGGGTATGCGCGTGGAGCGCGCCCGAATACCAGGCGGAGCCGGTGCGAACCGGCTCCTTCGCCCGAGGAGCCACACCCGGCATCACCGCGGCCAGGGGCGCTGACGATGTCTTCACCGTCACTTCGACATCCACTCCGGCTGCGCCCACTTTGTACAGACCGAGGCCAACGTTCCACTTCCCGGCTTGAATGGGTCCGGGCCAGTAGCCGGGAGTGGCATCGACGGCGCTCACGAAGATGGCGCTCCGCTCGCCTCCGGTCCAGCCCCGAAACGCCTTCGTGCCGAGCGCGTTCGAGCCGGGTTCGAGGAGGCCGAGGTCCACCACGTTCTCGCCGTTCGCGCGGTCGTACTTCAGTTCGACGTCGACGCGGGTCGTGCCGGCAGGAACGTCGAAGGGGACGTTCACGTAGCGCTCGACCTGCTGGTCCTTGGGAGTGAAGTGGGCCTGGATCACCCGTGGATCGTCGGCGGCGGGCGCGGATCCGGCGATCGAGGCAAGACCGCACGCAAGAGCACTCGCGGTGACGCGAACTCTCACGCGATGCCCTCGTGGTCGCCGAGCATGTTGAGAACGAGGGCGGTCCAGGAGAAGGCATGCGCGCCAAAACCCTCTCCGGTGTACGGGTCGTAGTATTCGCGGAAGCCGCCCTTTTCGATCAGTTCCGCCGACCTGTCTTCGATGGTTCGGGCGAGTTCGATGAAGCCGTGCCGGCGCAGGCCGCGGGCGATGTACCAGTTGGTGTTGATCCAGGCCGGTCCGCGCCACAAGAGCTTCGAGTCGAGTTCGGGCCGGCCCTCCGAGGGCTTGAGGTAGAGCGGTTCATTGAGCGCGGTCGAGGGGATGGGGTAGGGCGCCGCGTACTCGCGAGGGTCGGCGATGTGCTTCACCAGCGCCTCCACCATGGGCCGCGGAAGGTCGGGGAGGAGGATGGGCATGAGCGAGGTCACGGTGCTGAGGTTCAGCCAGTCTTCCCTCCGGCCCGCGAGGTCGAAGAAGAGCCCGCTCGCCGGGTCGAAGCATTTTTCGGTCAGCGATCGGGTCGTCCTGGCCGCGCGCTCGCGCATGACCGTCGCGGCCTCACGATCTCCCGCCTCCGCGTGGAGCTCGGCAAGGACGCGCTGGTTTTCCGCGTAGATCGTGTTGACGAGGACGTCCTCGCAGACGAAACGATCGGCCGCGAACATCTTTTCGTGGTCGCGCTGCATCTCCGCATAGGGGCCTACCGCGCGCTGCCAGGCCGCGGTGAACTCGTCGCGGGTGGGGTTCGTGACCCCGAGGTAACGGTCGTACTTGGGGATGTGATCGAGCCCCGACTCGTCGGGCTGGAGGATGGCGATGAGGCCATCGCGATCGGGATCGCGCATCCGGTCGAGCCAGTCGTAGTAGGCGCGCACTTTCGGCAACAGCTCGTCCCGCACCCTCCCCCCGCCCTCCCCGCGCGAGATCGCGAAGAGGGCCTCGGCGAGAAGCGGCGGCTGGATGCAGTCGGAGAGATACGGCGTGCGATAGGCGATCGAATACTCCTTGAGCATCTCCTCGAACGCCTCGCGCTGCCAGAAGGTGACGTGCCCCACGAAGCCGTCCGCGGGCTGGTTCTTGAGCAGGCTCCGGATCTCGGACCGCGCGCGTTCCATGTCGTATCGGGCGAGGACGATGGCGTGGAAGCAGGAATCCCAGAACCATTGAAAAGGGTAGGTCCCGGTGGACGGACAGACGAAGTCGTAATCATGCCCGCACCAGGAAGCCGTGCCCTTCTGCCGGTTTCTCTCGTACAGAGCCCGCACCCTCTCGGTCATGTCATCGTAGCGCTTGGATTGGCTCATGCGGTCCGGATCATGTCATGAGCGACGGGGCGGTTCACCCAAGGGGTTCGGGCGTTCAACCCCAGGGCCGGATCCGCGGTCTAAGATTGTGGACTGGCTCTGTCCATCCGGGGTTCGCGTGATGGACGCCTCGGAAGGGGGCGCCGATCTCCGAGACTGCAAATCGTTCCTTAACAGTTACTTAAGGGGATGGGCGAGACAATTCCATCTCCTCTGGAGTTTGCCCTGTGATGAAGAAAATGACGCGTTGGATCGCGGTTGCGGCTGCGAGCCTGTGCGTCTCCGGTTTCGCCCAGACCCAGACGGCGCCTTCAGCCGCGAGCGTCCTCGGCCAGGTCGAGGCGGTGGACGCGGCCGCTCGGTCCCTTACCATGAAAGTGGAAGGCGGGGCCAGCCTGAGCGTGGGTCTTGCCGAGAAGGGCACGGTGGTGAAGGTGGCGCCCGGCGAGACATCGCTCCAGAACGCGGCGCCCATCCCTTTTGACGCCATCACCGCCGGGGATCGCGTCCTCGTCCGGGGCGGCACGCGGAGTGAGAGCCGCATCGATGGCGCCCTTCGCGTGGTGGTGATGGCGCGGACGGATCTGGCCGCCCGTAACGAGACCGAGCAGAGGGCCTGGCGCGAACGCGGCGTTTCCGGCACCCTGATTTCCGCGGACGCCGCGAACAAAGAGTTCATCCTGCAGACCTCCGCGGCCACCGGCGCGGCGGCGGCCGCAGGCGGCCCCACCGCACCGAACACCCTCGTGATCGACGCGAAGAACGCCACCCTCCATCGATACGCCGACACCTCGGTGAAGTTCGACGATGCGAAGCCCGCGACCATCGCCGAGATGACGGTGGCCGACCAGGTTCGGGTCCTCGGCACGAAGTCGGCCGACGGCAAGTCGATGGCGGCCGAGCGCGTGGTCTTCGGCTCGTTCCGCACCATGGCCCTCGCCATCGAGAAGATCGATCCGGGAAGCGGCGCGATCAGCGTCAAAGACCTCGAGTCCAATCGCAAGTTCACCATCACTCTGGTGGCCGGGGCCGCCATCCACAAGATCCCCGCCGAGATGGGGGCCATGCTCGCGATGTCGGCGGGCGGCGCGCGACCCGGAGGCGGAATGGGCGGGGCAGCGAGTGGCGCAGGAGCTCGGCCCGAAGGTGCGCGTCCGCAGGCTCCGGGCGGCATGGGTGGCGCGGGCATGGGTGGCGGCATGGGCGGACGGGCGCGGGGCGGACGCGGGGCCGAGGACGTCGTCGACCGTATGCCCACCATCACGCTCGCCGATTTGAAGAAGGACGACTGGATCGGCGCCGTGGTCGGGAAGATCGACCCGAGCGGCAAGGCCGTGGCCTTCAACATGCTCGCCGGCATCGAGGTCTTCGCCTCGCGCGCCAACCGAAGCGGCGGCGTCGATGTCGGCATGCCCGCCGGACTCCTCGACGGCGCCCTGGGCGTACCGTGATTCCGAACCCTCTTGAACTCCACCCTCAACGAACCCATCAATCAGATCGGCTACTCATCGCGATGAACCCCTCGACCTCTCGTCCGCTTTCCCGCCTCGGCGCCCTCGGCCTCCTCGCCGGAGCACTCGCCCTCACTCTTCTCTCTTTCGTCGGCCCGGCCTTCGCGGAAAACGTCGAGGCGGTCCTCGAGGGCAAGGTTATGGACCAGACCGGCGCGGTGGTGGCCGGGGTCAAGGTGATCCTGATCGGCACGACCACGAGGCAGGTGACTTCGGACAAAGAGGGCAACTTCAAGCTCTCCGTCCCCGAGGGAACCTATGTCCTCACCGCCGAGAAGACAGGGTTCATGTCCTACGCGGCGGCCAACCTCGAGCTCAAAGCAGGCCCGCCGAGTTCGCAGGAGATCCGCCTGGAGGTCTCGCGCACCGAGGATGTGACCGTGGAGGAACAGGCCTCACCCATCAGCCTTGACGCCTCCCAGAACGCGGGCGCGGTGGTCCTGAAAGAGTCCGATATCGAAGCCTTGCCCGATGATCCCGACGAGCTCGCGGCCGCCCTTCAGGCTCTGGCCGGGAACGCGGGCGGCCCCAACGGCGGTCAGATCTACATCGATGGCTTCACCGGCGGCCGGGTTCCCAACAAGGCGTCGATCCGCGAGATCCGCCTGAACTCGAACCCCTTCTCCGCCGAGTTCGACCGCATGGGCTTCGGCCGCATCGAGATCATCACCCGCCCGGGCACCGATCGCTATCGGGGCGGGGCGTCCTTCCGCTTCAACAACGACGCCCTGAACACTCGCAATCCCTACGCCCCGAACAAGCCTCCCTATCAGCGCGAGGACTACAGCCTCGAGTTCGCGGGGCCGATCGCCAAGGGCAAGGCCTCCTTCTCGTGCGACTCCGA
>CAZYEA010000033.1:0-24159 GCA_964646485.1 uncultured Acidobacteriota bacterium | reverse complement strand
AAGTGCAGGCGCTGAAGGCCGGGATCATGGAGATCGCCGACCTCTTCGTGGTGAACAAGGCCGACCGGGACGGCGCGGATCGCCTGGCCTCTGAAATAGAAATGATGCTGTCCCTCACCGGCGAGACCAAGGGCGATCGGCCCCCGGTAGTTCGCACCGTGGCCTCCGCGAGTCAGGGCATCGACGAGCTGGCGAAGACCATCGAAGAGGTGCGCGTCCGTGGCGAGCAGAGCGGCGCCCTGGCCGCGCGCCGCCGCGAGAGGCTCTTGCGCCAGTTCGAGGCCCAGGTCGAAGGACTCCTGAGGGAGAAGGTGCGGCGGCGCATCGACGCGCTCGATTCCAGCCTGCGCCTGCGCGAGCGGGTGCAGAATCGGGAGGTGGACCCGTACACCGCGGCGGACGAGACCCTCCAGGGCATCGAGGAGAAAGCATGATTCTGAAAATCGACCACCTGGGGATCGCGGTGAAGGACATGGCCGAGGCGAAGCGCGCCTACGAGGCCCTCGGCTTCAGGATCGACTTCGAGCACGACGTGCCCACGGAGAAGGTGAAGACCGCGTTCATCACCGTGGGGGAGTCGCATCTCGAACTGCTCGAGCCCACCGACCCTTCGTCCGTGATCGCGAAGTTCCTGGAGAAGCGTTCGGGGCTGCACCACATCTGCGTGCTCGTCGACGACATCGAGAAGTCGATGGCGGAGATGAAGGCCGCGGGCGCCCAGCTCCTCGACGAGAAGCCGCGCATCGGCGCGGGCGGCTGCCGGGTCGCCTTCATCCACCCGAAGTCGGCGGCGGGCGTGCTGCTCGAGCTGAAGGAGGCCTGAGATGGAAGCAAACCTGCGCGCGGACATCGGCATCATCGGAGGCAGCGGCCTCTACGACATCGAGGGCTTCGAGGCCCAGGGCGAGGCCTTCATCGAGACGCCCTTCGGAAAACCCTCCGATGCCTTCATGGTGGGCCGGTTCGGATCCCAGAACGTCGCCTTCCTGCCCCGTCACGGACGCGGCCATCGCATCTCGCCCTCCGAACTCAACTTCCGCGCCAACATCTGGGCCATGAAGTCGCTGGGGGTGAAGTGGATCCTGTCGGTGTCGGCCGTGGGCTCGCTCAAGGAGCAGTACGTGCCCACCCACATGGTGACGCCCGACCAGTTCATCGATCGCACCTTCGGACGGAAGGGGACGTTCTTCACCGATGGAATCGTCGGACACGTGGGTTTCGCCCATCCCATCTGCAAGCACGTGCGGCGGATCCTCGGCGAGGCCTGCCGCCGCAGCGGCGCCACCGTTCATGAGGGCGGCACCTACGTGTGCATGGAGGGCCCGCAGTTCTCGACCCTCGCCGAGTCGAATCTCTACCGCTCCTGGGGCGCCGATCTCATCGGCATGACCAACCTGCAGGAAGCGAAGCTCGCCCGCGAAGCGGAAATCTGCTACGCCACTCTGGCCATGGTCACCGACTACGACTGCTGGCATCCAGGTCACGAAGCGGTGACCGTCGACCAGGTGGTGGCGGTGGTCCAGAAGAACGCATCGATGGCCAAGGCCATCCTGAAGGCCGCGGTCGAACAGTTCCCGGTACCGCGCGACTGCGAGTGCGAGAGCGCTGCGAAGTTCGCGATCATGACCGCGCCCCACCTCATCCCCGAGAAGGTCAAAAAGGACCTCGCGCCCATAATCGGGCGATACTTGAAATAGGCTCCCCACCCAAATGTCTGTTCTCGTTGTTGGAAGTGTCGCCTACGACACCCTCGAAACCCCGGCCGGGCGCGCCGAGAAGATCCTCGGCGGATCCGCGTCCTATTTCGCCCTCGCCGCCTCGTACTTCACCGACGTCAACATGGTGGGAATCGTGGGCGACGACTTCGGGCCCGAGCAGATGAGTGCCTTCGAGGGCCGGCGGATCGACCTCACCGGACTCGAACGGGCGGCGGGCAAGACTTTTCACTGGCAGGGCAAGTACTCGACCGACCTCAACTCGCGCGAGACCATCTGCACGGACCTGAACGTCTTCGAACACTTCAAGCCCAAGCTGCCTGAGCGTTACCGCAAGTCCGATCGTCTCTTCCTCGGCAACATCGAGCCGACCCTTCAGCGCGATGTGCTCGAGCAGGTCGATGCGCCCCAGCTCGTGGGGTGCGACACCATGAACCTGTGGATCAACCACCGCCTCGACGAGTTGAAGAAGACTTTGTCAAAAGTTGAAGTGCTGCTGATCAACGACTCCGAGGCTAAGGAGCTCGCCGGCGATTGGAACGTGATCCGCGCGGCCCGGAAGATCCGCGCCATGGGTCCGAAGACGTTGATCATCAAGAAGGGCGAACACGGAGCCCTGCTCTTCCAGGGAGACACCTGCTTCCTCGCCTCCGCTTTTCCTCTCGAGCACGTGAAAGACCCGACGGGTGCGGGCGATTCCTTCGCGGGCGGCTTCATGGGTTTCCTGGATCAGGCGGGCTCTCACGACGAGAAGACCTTCAGGCAGGCGGTGATCATGGGTTCGACCGTGGCCTCGTACTGCTGCGAGGACTTCGGCGTCGAGCGTCTCCGCCGTCTCACCCAGGACGACATTCAGGATCGCTTCCAGGAATTCGCGTCCATGGTGCATTTCGACCGCCTGCCTGTCACTGATCTTTGAGATGAGCGCCGGGCCGATACGTCGCGACGCGATCTTCCTGATCGTCGCGATCGCTCTCTCTTACCCGATCGGGATCGCGCTCGATCCCTGGTTCCTGCTGCCTCTCCTCAACGCGCTGCCCGCGTGGTGGATCATGACGAAGAGGCTGCGCGCGGGCGACCTGCGCGGGGCGGTTCGCCTGATGCTGGTGTTTCCGCTTGCTCTGGCGGTGTTCGGCACATTGAGCCTGGCCCTCTGGCCCACCACCGACGGCTTCCCCCCCCGTGTGTTCAACGGCCCGGAGTACCGCGCGGAAATGTTCCACTGGATCCGCTTCGGCGGCGGGACGGAAGGCAACTGGCGCCTCTTCCTCCCCCTGCACATCACGCACCTCGTGGTGTTCGTCGCGCTAAGCCTTCTGACCGGCAGCCTGGTGTCCATCACTGCCGGCGCCGTTCTCACCAACTACATGAACGCATACGTGGCCTCGATCCACCGCGCGGACGCGCCGCTGTGGGCCACCGTGTTCTTCGGCTGGCAGCCCTACGCCATCTGCCGGGTGGCCGCCTTCTGCATCCTCGGTGTGGTCCTCGCCGAGCCCCTGCTCTCCCGCGTCTTCCGCTATCCGGCCCAACCCTGGAAGAACGTGCGCCCCTTTGTACTCATCGCGGCCACGCTCATCCTCGCCGACTGGACGATCAAGTCGGCGATCGCGCCGACCTGGGGCCGCATCCTCAACTCCGCGATTCCCGTCAACTTGCCGCCGGCGCAGCCGGAAGATCCGAACGCGCACATGGGTCACCACTGAACCGGCCCGGGCGTCGGAGGCCGGACACTGGCCCGTGCGGATCTGCCGCGGCGGGCGCCGTACCTGATCAGGGTCGGGCCAGGAACGCACCCACCTCTGCCGCGGCCTTCCGAGTCGCTCCCCCCGCGCCGAGCTTCGTCCGCACCTCGCGGAGGGCGTCGAGCATGCCCGCGCGGGGCGCGCCGTCGTCGAGGATGCGCAGGGTTTCCTCGCACACCCGCATCGGGGTGAAGTCGCCCTGGATCAACTCCGGAACCACCATGCGGCCGGCGATGAGATTCACCATCGCGTAGTTGCTCACGCTTACGAGCGGCTTCCCCAGCGTGTAGGTGAGAGCGGAGAGGCGATACACCACCACCATCGGTGTGAGCGTGAGCGCGGTCTCGACCGTGGCCGTGCCCGAAGCAACGATGCCGACGCGCGCGGCCGCCAGGATGTCCCGGGTGACGCCCTCCTGGATCGCGATGCCCGCATCCGTCGCTTCCTGAAGTGCGGACGCGCGCAGGTGGGGAGCCGCGGCGAGGACGAACTGCAATTCCGGCCGGCGCTCACGCAGCAGCCTCACCGCGCCCACCATGGGGGGGAGGTTGAAGCCGACTTCCTTGTTACGGCTTCCGGGCAGAAGGGCGACCACCGGCCTCGCGGGATCGAGTCCCAGCTTGCGAACGAAGGCCGAGCGGTCCTCGGGCGGCTTCACGTGATCCACCAGAGGATGGCCCACGAAGGCGACGGGGACCGAGGCCTCGCGATAGATCGCTTCCTCGAAGGGAAAGATCACCAGCATCTTCGCCACGTCGCGCTTCACGTCCTTAATGCGGCCGCGCCTCCAGGCCCAAAGCTGGGGGGACACGTAATAGACGACCGGGATGCCGAGCTTCCGGAGCTTTTGGGCGAGTCGCAGGTTGAAGTCGGGATAGTCGATCAGAACCGCGACATCGGGACGGACGCGCGCGGCCTCCTCGACCACCGAGTCGAAGAGGCGCTTGATGCGCCTCAGATGCGACAGGACCTCGAAGAGGCCGACCACCGCAAGATCGCGAAGGTGAGCGAGCAGGCGCACGTTCTCGCTTTGGAGCCGGTCACCCCCGAGGCCCATGACCTCCAGATCCTCGTGCTCACGTCGAAGCTCGCGGACCAGCTCGGCCGCGTAGAACTCGCCCGACGGCTCGCCGCAGGAAATCAGCAGGCGAGGCATGCGCCTCCGTTATTTCGCAACCGGGACTCCGAACAGATGCTTGTCGAACCAGTCGAGGTTCTCCTGCATGGCGTTCCGCAGAGCCTTGGGCTTGTTGAGGCCGTGACCGAAGCCGTTGTAGAGCACGAGGCGCGTCTCCACGCTCTGGTCGCGCAGGCCCTGGTACAACTCGAAGGCGTCCGAGACCGGCACACGCCGGTCCGCATCGCCGTGCTGGATCAGGGTCGGCGCCTTCGCGCCCTTGATGTAGGTCATGGGAGAGGTCTTGCGATAGATCTCCGGATCGTCCCAGGGCGTCGCTTTCAGGTACTGGCGGGTGAAGGGATGGATGTCGGTGCTCACGTAGTAGGTGATCCAGTTCGAGATCCCCGCGCCCACCGAAACCGCGCGGAAGCGGGCGGAGTCGTGAGTGGTGAGAAAGGCGGAGATGTAGCCGCCCTGGCTCCAGCCCATGACCCCGACCTTCGTCCGGTCGACCAGGCCCTTGGCGATCAGGCTGTCGATGCCGGAGAGCACGTCCCAGGCATCGCCCACCCCGAGGTTGCGGACGTTGAGGGACCGGAAGGCCTCGCCGTAGCCGGCGCTGCCGCGGTAGTTGGGCTCGAGGATCAGCGCGCCTTTGGCGAGCCAGGCTTCCGTTGGATACACGTAAGTCGCGCCGAAGAGACTTGGCTGGGAAACCCCAGTCGGGCCGCCGTGGATGATGACGAGGAGAGGTGCTGGTGTTCCGGACTTGAATCCCGCGGGTTTGCGCAGGACTCCTTCGATGGTGGTCCCGTCCGTGCTCTTCCACGAAACGACCTCGCTGGTTCCGAGGGTCATGGGGGTGAGCTCGCGCCCCACGTCCGACAGTTTCCTGGCCGCGCCTCCCGCCGACGCTCCCGCGAACACTTCGGGATAGGCGCTCGCGGAGCTTCCGACGAAGGCGAGGCTCGTTCCGTCCGCGCTGAAGGCGAAACCGCTCGCGATCGGCTTCTCCAGGGGGACACGAGTGAAGGTCTTTTGCGCCGGGTCCACCTTGAACAGACCGACCTCCGTCTTCTGGCTTGACGCGACGAAGAGCCCGGCTCGATTCCAGGCCACGATCCGCGGGTCCTCGTCGAAGGCCCCGGAAATCACCGCGATCGCTCCACCCTTCGCCGGAATCACGGCCAGCTTGCCGTTCCGGTAGAAGAACGACGTGACGTCCTGCATGGCGGTGGCGAAGATGACCTGCTGCCCGTCCGGCGAATAGCGAGGCGACCCGTCGGGCCCCTCCTGGCTCACCAGGGTTCGAACCGTCGCGGTTTCGGTGTCGACCACCGAGATATTCGAGGTGACGCTGAGCGCGGGGTCGGTGCTCTGGGTGAAGTCGAAGGCGATCTCGTGGTCGTCGGGCGACCAGTCGAAGGCGCCCACCACGAACGTGCCCGAGGTCAGGCGCTTGGTGGCGCCGCTCTCGACCTCGATGACGTGCAGGTGCGCGGGGTTCGTGGCTTCGTCCTCCACGGTGACCTCGCCGTAGAGCTTCTGCTTCTCCTTCATGGCCTCGGTCTTCGGGTCGGAGGCGACGAAGGCGATCCGCTTCCCATCGTGCGACCAGGCGAAACGCGACACTCCTTCTTCCGCGCTCGTGAGCTTTCGCGACTCGCCCCCGGTCACGCTCATCACGTACACCTGCCGCCTTCCCTCGCGATCGGAGAGGAAGCCGAGCGACGTTCCGTCCGGCGAGAAGGCGGGCGCGTCCGAGGACTTCTTCGACTGGGTGAAGGCGCGAGAGACACCGGTTTTCGCGTCGCCGAGCCAGATCTCCGTCTCGAAGGCGTTCTCGTCCCAGTTGGCCTTGCGCACCACCCAGGCCACGCGCGACCCGTCGGTGGACATGGCGGGCTGCGAGACGCGCTTCAGCGCCACCATCTCGTCGATGGTGGGGGTGCGCGTGTCCGCGAAGGCGAAGGCCCCCAGGAAGACGAGGGCTGCGGCCAGGTGTTTTCTCATGGTGGCTCCCTGAGCTATCCCCTGAATGGGGAATACCTTCGCTCTGTGTCCAAGGATACAGACCCTGTACGTCCGCGTGCGCTAGCGTGGGGTGTGTGATCGCTCGTCCATCGGAACACGCGAAAGGCAACGCCATGAAACACTCGAGACTTCTCACCCTCATTGCCCTCATCCCCTTCGGTTGCGGTCAGGGGAACCAGAATGCCCCCGCCCAGAGCCAGGGCGCGGTTGCGTCGACCCCGGCTTCGGCCGCCCCCGCGGCGACCTCGCCGGCGCCCGTCGCCGAAGCCACGGCGGCGCCTCCCGAAAGGTCGGCTCCCGCTCCCGAGAAGGCTGCCCCGGTTGCCCAGAAGCCGGCCTCCACGGCGGAGAAGGCCGCGGCTCCCAAAGCGGCGCCCGCCCCTCAACCGGTGGCGACCGCGGCGGCCGCCCCCGCGGAAAAGGCCCCGGCCCCGAGGCTCCGCATGATCATCCCCGCGGGAACCACGCTTCCCGTCGAAATCCAGAGCACGCTCTCGACCGATTCCAGCAAGGAAGGCGATGCCGTCCTTGCCACCCTCACTGAAGATGTCAAGCTCGACGGCTTCACCCTCGACAAGGGAGCCGAGGTGCGCGGCCGGGTCTACACCGCGGTCGCGGCCAAGCGGGTCAAGGGCCGGGCGCGCCTCGTCTTCGGTTTTGAGGAAGTGATGAAGAAGGGCGAGAAGCTCGCCATCAGCACGGACGCCATCGACACCACCGCCGCCTCCACCAGCGGCAAGGACAAGAAGGTGATCGCCGGCGGCGCTGTGGGCGGCCTGATCCTGGGCGCCATCAAGGATGGCAAGAAGGGCGCCGCCATCGGCACGGTGATCGGCGCGGCCGCAGGAACGGGCGCCGTGCTCATCATGAAGGGCGACGAAGTGGAGATTCCGCGGGGAGCGAGGCTCACCGTCACGGTTACGAAGTAGGCGGATACTTCGCGGACAGCTTCGCCATGGTCCGCATTCCGCGGAACGTGGCTTGCGCCTTTAGGGTGCGCTCGAGCACCGCGTTCGAGATCTTCGACTGGCCCTGACCCTTCACGCAGAGCCAGTAGAGTTCTGAGCCTTGGGAATGGAAGTCGTCGATGTCGGTCTTTAGTTTCAGGACCGCGGCGCCCGTTGCCGCGGGAAGAGGCGCCTTGAGCATTCCCACGTTGACGGACACCGCGGCCGCGGCGGCCGCTCTCGAAAACGCCTGATAACCGGCGATCCGCGCCACCTCTTCGAGCGACCGAATGAAGGTGGCGACCTCGTAGCCAAGCCTTGCCTCCAGCGCCTTTTCGATCTTTCCCTCCACCAGGGCCAGGTCTTTCGCCCGGGTTTCGAAAATCACGTTTCCGCTCGCGATGAAGGTCTCGACGTTCGCGAAGCCGAGGCCGGAGAAGACCTCGCGCAGGACCTCCATCTTCACGATGCGACCGCCGACATTGATCGCGCGGAGAAAGGCCACGTATCGAGCCATGGACTAGCGCCTCCCCGATTTCACTTCCGTCCACAACCGGTCGTGCAGGGCCGCGGCTTCGCCCAGATCTTCGAAGGTCTTCAGCAGACTCATCTGCGCCTCGGACGGGAACATGGCCCGATTGTCCTGCACCGAGCGGGGGAGCAGCGCGCGTCCGGCCCGGGAAGGCGTCGAGTACCCGGTGGTGAGACAGATCTCCGCCGCAATCTCCGGTTCCATCACGAAGTCCAGGAATTCCTGGGCCAGGTCCTTGTGGGGCGCGTTCTTCGGGATGGCGAGATTGTCCACGAAGATCATGGCTCCCTCGCGCGGTATGGTGAAGCGCACCCAGGGCGCTTCCTTCATGATCTTCGCGATCTGGCCGGACCACGACTGGGCGAGCGCCACTTCGCCGGTGAGGACCGCGTCGTCGAAGCTGGCCGAGTCGTAGGCCCGCACCAGCGGCTTCTGATCGATCAAGATCTTCTCGATCCGGGCCAGGTCCTTCGGGTCATGGGTATTGGGGTCCGCGCCGAGCAGGAGGGCGCCGAAGGCGATCGCCTCGCGGGCATCGTCCAGCATGAGGATCTTTCCCTTCCATTGGGGGTCGAGGAGAACGTTCCACGAATCCGCTGAAGACACCCGCCGCGCGTCCGAGGCAATGCCCGTGACGCCCCACAGGTAGGGAATCGAGAACCGATTCCCGGGGTCCCACGCCTGGCCCAGGAACTCGGGAGCCGTGCCTGAAAGATGGCTCAGCCGGTCGTGATCGAGAGGCGCCAGGACATCGGCGCGAATGAGCGGCGCCAAGGTGTAGGTCGGCGGGCAGATCACGTCGTAGCCCGGGTTGCCGGCGAGCATCTTCGAGAGAAGGGCCTCCGCCGAGTCGTAGACATCGAGGTTGACCTTGGCCCCGGTGCGCTCCTCGAACTTGCGGATGGTCTGGGGTGCTATGTAGTTCGACCACAAGTAGAGATTCAGCTCCCGATTTCCTTGCGTCTGCGACCTGGCCAGAACCACCGGGGTCGCGAGGATCGACAGTCCCGCCGCCATCGTGACCATGGACAGGCGAGGGCGGGTCTCGATCAGGGCGGTGGCGAAGAGCAGAAGAGTGGTGGCGGCGAGCAGAATGGTGGACGCGGCCGCGATTTCCGGGGAGAGCGAACTCTTGAGCAGCGAGTAGATGTAGACGGGAAGAGTCGTGCTTCCCGCCCCGGAAACGAAGGACGTCACCACGTAATCGTCGATGGACAGCGAGAAGGTGAGCAGGCCGGCGGCCACGAGGCCGGGTGCGAGGAGGGGCAGCGTGACCCTTTGGAAGACCTGAGCGGGGGTGGCTCCCAGATCGCGCGCCGCCTCCTCGACATCCACGGGAAGTGCGTGCGCCCGCGCCCGGATCACGAAGAAGGCGAATGAGAGCGAGAAGATCACGTGAGCCGCCACCACGGTGCCGAGGCCGAGAGGGATGAAGAGCCGCGAGAAGAAGGCGAGAAGCGAAGCGCCGAACACGATCTCCGGCGTCACCAGGGGCAGAAGGAACAGGGACGCCGAGCGTTCCCGGACCCGCGCGTTCCCCGCCCGCGAGCCGAGCGCGGCCGCGGTGGCGAGAACGAGCACGATCAGGGTGGCGAGGGCGCCCACGATCAACGAGTTCTCCATCGCCCGCATCAGCGGGCCGTTGCTCAGGAGCTTCTGGTACCACACGAGACTCGGCCCGTCGAAGGAGGCGGAGAGCCTGGAGCGCGAGAAGGAGAAAAGGGCGAGGGCCAGAACGGGGAGGTGGAGGAAGAGCACGGTCCCCAGGAGCAGGGCCTGGAGCCGCTTCATTCCTGGGCCTTGGCCAGGAACCGGCCGAAGAGGAGGAAGGCGCCGAGAGTGAGGACGCTCAGGGTGAAGGCCATGGCCGATCCGAAGGCGGGATCGCGGGCGGTGCTGAACTGGCTGGTGATGAGCGTCCCCACCCAGGCCGTCTTGGCCCCGCCCAGCAGATCGGGGACGAGGACCGAACCGAGTGCCGGTACGAACACGAGAACACAGCCGGCCACGATTCCCGGGGCGGCGAGGGGGATGATCACGCGCCACAGCGCCTTCGCGGGAGTGGCGCCGAGGTCGTGCGCGGCGTCGATCAGGGACGGGTCGATCCGTTCGAGCGAGGCGTAGATGGGCAGGATCATGTAGGGCAGTTCGACGTACAACTGGCCGATGGCGACCGCGGTCGTGGTGTAGAGCAGGCCCGGCGAATCGGAGCCCATGAACTCCAGCAACCGGAACAGCAGGCCGCCCGAACGCAGCAGGAAGACCCACGCATAGAGCTTCACGAGTACGGACGTCCACAAAGGCAGGGTGACGAGAAGGAGAAACGCGCCGCGAAAGCGCGCTGGAACCGCGCGCACCAGCGCCCAGGCCACGGGAAATCCGACGAGCAGGGTCCCGATCGTGGCGCCGAGCGCCATGAGAACGCTGCGCCAGAAGATCGCGGCGTAGAGGGGATCGAAGAGGCGGCCCCACAACGCGGTATCGGTGGTGCGGGACAGAAGCATGAATTGAGGAAGGACGTAGAGGCACAGTCCCGCGACCAGGGCCGGCATCAGGAGACGGGAGGGCTTCATTCCGCGAGGGGGACCCACGAGCTGGGGTCGATATCGAGCGTCACGGGGTCGCCTTCGCTGACCACCTCGCGCGGCGACACGTTGGCCACGAGCTTGGCGGAGCCCACGTCGATCTGAAGGCGGGTGGTCTCGCCGAGGTATCGCACCTCCCTCACCGTCCCGCTCAGGCCGCGGCCGGCTCGGCCGAGCGAGATGTGTTCCCCGTGCAGACCGATCATGACCCTGGCCTCGTCCGGGGCCTTCGCGACCCCGATCTCCGTGAAGCCCAGATCGATCCTGACCCCCGCCTGCGTCCGGCCGCTTACGCGCCCCTCGAGAATGTTCTCCATCCCCACGAGCTTCGCCACGTACACACTCGCGGGATGTTCGAAGATCACCTCCGGTTCCGCGTACTGCGCGATCCGCCCCCCGCGCATCACCGCGATTCGGGTGGAACACTCGATGGCCTCTTCGAGGTCATGGGTCACGAGAACGAAGGTGACGCCGAGCGAACGCTGCAGGGCCACGAGTTCCCCCCGCATGGCCGATCGAAGTTGCGCGTCGAGTGCCGCGAGAGGCTCATCGAGCAGGAGGATGTCGGGCTCGAGCACGAGGGCACGGGCAAGGGCCACCCGTTGTCCCTGACCGCCCGAGATCTCCGAAGTCGCCCGTGCCTCGAAGCCCTCGAGGTGGACCGTGCCGAGAGCTTTCGCCACCCGCGACCGGACCTCGTCCTCGGGGCGGTTGCGGATGCGCAGGCCGAAGGCCACGTTCTCGAAAACGGAGAGATGGGGGAACAAAGCGTAGCTCTGGAAGACGGTGTGGACGGGCCGGAGGTGAGCCTGGGTCAAGGTGACGTCGAGGCCGGAGACGAAGATTCGGCCCGAGTCGACCTCGTCGAGGCCAGCGATCAGCCGGAGCAGCGTGGTCTTCCCGCAACCGGACGGCCCGAGCAGGGTGATGAACTCCCCGGGCCGCGCGTCCAGGCTCACCTGGTCGAGAACCGGCGTCCCCCCGCGCTTTTTCGAGACCGAGTCGATCGCGAGCGAGCCGCGCCGATTCGAGGCGGATGTTTCAGGGGGCACGTTCGCGGTAGATTATTTCTGAATGGCCTCGCTTGACTTGGGCGGCCCGCATAAAAGACAGTAGGCACCGCGCGCCGTCCCGGTGCCCGACCGAAGCGTCGCACAAAGGAGAATTGAGATGGGTGAAGCACTTGGATTGATCGAGACTCGCGGCTTCGTGGCCCTCGTCGAGGCCTCGGACGCGATGGTCAAGGCCGCGAAGGTCACCATCGTGGGCTGGGAGAAGATCGGATCGGGCTATGTGACCGTGATGTGCCGCGGCGATGTGGCCGCGGTCAAGGCCGCGACCGACGCGGGCGCGGCCGCCGCGCGCAGGGTCGGCGAGCTCGTCTCCGTCCACGTCATTCCGCGTCCCCACGACAACCTGCAGGACGTGTTCGCGATCGGCAAGGCCGGCAAGTAAGCAACGCGGCTCGACCCCGAACTCCACAAAGGGGTCGTGCGCGGGTCCAGGCGTCCTGGAAGACACCCACAGATGCAGGTCGGTCGAGTCGCAGGCACCCTGGTCGCCACCCGCAAGGACGAGCGCCTGGTGGGAACGAAGCTCCTGATCGTTCGCACCATGGACCCCTCCTTCAAGGAGGAGCAGGGCTACGTGGTGGCGGTCGACACCGTGAACGCGGGCATGGGCGATCGCGTGATGATCGTGAGCGGTTCCTCCGCGCGGCTCGCCCAGGGCATGAAGGACGCGCCCGTCGACGCCGCCATCATCGGCGTGGTCGACGAGATCGAGCTCACGAAGCCCGCGGCCAAAGGCTGAAGCCCGTGCAGCTCGGCATCGTCTGCGGAACCCTCGTAGCCAGTCGGAAGGACGAGCGCCTCGAGGGCATCAACCTCCTGATCATCCAGCCCATCCGGCCGGATGGGACCGCGGCCGGAAAGACCCTCGTCGCCACCGATTCGGTCGGCGCCGGCCCCGGGGAACGGGTTTTCTGGGTGAAGTCGAAGGAAGCCGCGAACTCGTTCACCCCCGTCGAAGTGCCCACCGATGCCACCATCGTGGGCATCGTCGATCTGGTCAACGTGGAGGCCTGATCGACCATGCTGATCGGCCGGGTCGTAGGCAACCTCGTGGCCACCAGGAAGAACCTGAAGCTCGACGGCGAGAAGCTGCTCCTCGTTCAGCCCCTCGACCTTTCCGGCGCTTCGAAGGGTGTTCCGATCATCGCCATCGACCGGACGGGGGCGGGCCCGAAGGAACGCGTCCTCTACACCCTGGATGGGCGGACCGCCCAGCAGATCCTCGGCCGTGGCACCGCCTCGGTCGACGCGGCTATCCTTGGAGTGATCGACGAGATCGACTTCGGTGTGAAAGCCGGGCCGATGCCATCGATCTGAATCGCTCAGGACGGTCAACCATGGACGACGCCAAGATCGACCTCATCGCCCGGGAGGTTCTGACCAACCTCCGGAAAGCGCACGCGCACGAGCCTCCCGCTTCAGGAACGCCCGCCTCGGTTCCTCTTCATCCTTCGATGCAGCTCCTCTCCGTGCCCGGAGGCGTCGTGGGGTCGCCTTGCGTGATCGAGCCCGACAAGATCTGCGTGGGCTCGCTGAAGTGCCGGACCTTCGGACACTAGAAGCAGACGCCTGAACCAGCGTCGCCGCTCACCCCGGCGATGTTCATGAATGCCCAGTCGTAGGCCCCGTCCTTCATGACGATTCGCAGGACGCCGAAGTTCTCGTTGTAGCGAGTGACCGAGTTCGGCAGGATCCGGGTGAAGGCATAGAGGTCACGGCCTCCGGTGCCGACGGTGAACAGGCGCAGACCCCTCACCGGGTCGGGCACCTGTTGAGGCGTCACCTGATTGAACCGCTCATAGAGATGATCGTGGCCGGCGAGCACGATCTCCACGCTGTGGTCATAGAGCAGCTGCATGAGGGGAAGCAGCTCCGGGGTGCTCCCGTTCTGCCCCGAGCTCAAGAAGGGGTGGTGCATGTAGGCGACCGTGCACTTGCTCCGGTTCTGCAGCAGCTCGCCCTGAAGCCAGCGGAACTGCGCGGAGCCGGAATTGCAGCCGCCGACGCTGCCGCAGTTGCTGTTCAAGGCGATGAAGCGCCAATCCCCCACGGCGTAGGAGTACCAGCCCTCGTTTCGGGCCCCCACCGCTACTCCCTTGCCGGCGAAGTAGTCGTAGTAGCCGGTGGCGTTCCGGGTCAGGTATTCATGATTCCCGGTGATGGGGTGGGAAATGTCGTTGAGCCGCCCCCAGGTGGCGTTGTAGTTCCGGTTGAATTCCGGCAGGGTTCCCGAGTCGTACTGGAGGTCGCCCAGGGGCAAGACCACCACCGCCGAACGCAGCGCGCGTTCGCTGAGGATCAGATCCGACGTCTCCTTGGACTTGCAGGGAAGCTCCGGCGTGGCGCTGTCGCAGGAGATGTCCCCCGCGGCCATGATGACGGGGAGATTCGGGGTGGGCAGGGGCGTCGGCACGGGAGTGGGCCCCTGAGGCGAGGAGCCCCCGCACGCGTGGAGCGCCAGGACACCGACGAAAAGGACAAGGCCGGCAGAAAAAGACCGCAACTTCATGGAATGAGGGCGGCGAAGGATAGTCGGTTCAGGGGAAGCAGAGGAACCCTCAGAACCTGAACCGCACCCCGAAGGTGGGGAGGAAGGGGAGGCCGGCCCCGGGTTCCTCCTGAACGATCGGACGATCGGCCCCGCTCACGGGGCGGAGCTTGGCTTCAAACTGGCCCACGTTCTCCCGGTTCGTCACGTTGATGAACTCGAGATAGAAGAGCCAGCGCGCGGCCCGCCCCCGCGGCCGCCAGTTGAGGCGTAGGTCCAGACGGGTGAAGCGCGGGTATCGGGCGCCCAGGAGGTTCGCGGCGGAACCGAAGTCCGCGGTGTAAACCGGCAGGCCCAGGCGGTCGCGCTCCGGAACCAGTTCGGTGGTGTTCCCGTCCCGGTCGGAATCGAGGGTGTCCGCCACCGGGACCACCCGCACGCCGATCGGCTTCGTGCGGGGGAAGCCCGAGGCGGCTCGGAGGGTGAAGCCGACCTCGAGCTTCTCGGAGGCGCTGAGCTGGCCCACCACCGAAAGGGCGTGCCGCCGGTCGTATTCGAAGGGAAGGGTTCGGCCGTACGCGTCCTTCGTGGCCTTGCCGAAACTGTACGAAGCCCATCCCGAGAGGAGTTGGTCTTTGCCTTGCTGAGGCCTCGTGGCGACAAGCTCCAAACCATAGGCGCGGCCCGAAGCGCGGTTTTCGGGGGCGGTGGTGATTGCCTTGTCCCGCGGGATGCTCGACTCGAGTGCCGCAGGGAAGTCGTAGCGAGCCAGGCGGGCTTGAAGCTCGCTCTCCGTCTCGAGGGCGCCCACGATCAGGTCGGAGAAGTTCTTGTAGTACGCCTCGGCCCGAAAGCTCGCTCCCGCGAAGTCCTTCTCGAGGCTCAGGGTCGCGTGCTTCGAGTGCTCGTTGTTCAGTCCCCGGCCCGAGACGTCGAGGAAGTAGTCGGATTGAAGAAGCTTCTCGATGCCCGGACTCTGCGAGTGCGAGCCGAAGGCGGCGCGCCACCTCAAAGTGTCGCTGCCTCGCACCAGGAGGGAGACCCGGGGCTCGGCTTCGAGGTCGCCGGTGAGGGAGGAGCGTGAGAATCGAAGACCGGCCTCCACGGAAAGGCGCTTTCCCATGGTCATGCGATCCTGCACGTAGGCGCCCCACCGGTTCGAGGGAACGGTCTCGTCGTAGAAATCGGGAAGGCCGGCCCCGCCCCGGATCGAAGAGGGGTTCGCCTCGGAGAGATTGCGTTCGCCGCGGATGTTGTAGGTGGCGCCGGTGCGGAGGCCGTGGGCCTCGAAGCCCGCCTCGATCAGGTTCGTCGGGCTGAGAGCGGCGCTCCAGTCGTTCCGCAAAGACAGATCCCGAGTCCTGAGGGTCTGTTCGAAGTTCACGTCGATCTGGGTGGTGTTGGTCCGCGCGTTGGACCGCCTCGATCCATCCTCGAACCGGGCGTCGACGGCCAGGGTCTGAGCAAACTCGTAGTAGGCGGCGGCCAGGGTGGAGGACGCGCGCGTGCCGAAGAGCCGGCGCGCTTTCAGGCCGAATACATCGTTCTTCGCCGCGGTCACGAAGGCGCCGTAGTCCGTGCCGTCTCCTTCGAAGCGAGCGTCGCCGCCTTCGCGGGACCTTATGCCGAACACCGTCACCTTGGTGGAGGGCGCAGGGTCATAAGAAGCGCGGAACTGCACGTCCTGGAAGCCGGGCAGGTCATCGTCGATGATTCGTTCCGCGACGAGGTCGTAGTAGGTGCGGCGCGCGCTCACGATCCAGGATCCCTTGTCCCGGTTTTTCCAGGGGCCCTCGAAGAGGACGTTGCCGTCGGTGATCGACAGCGTGGTCGAGCCCTTGACCCTGCGGTCCTTCGCCCCGTCGCGGTTCTCGACGAGCAGGATCGAAGAGAGACGGTCTCCGTACTTCGCCGAGAAGGCGCCGGCCGAGAGCTCGAACTTCTCGACCGTCTCCGGGTTGAAAGCACTCGTCAGTCCGAAGAGGCGGTAGGGGTTGTGGATCTCGACTCCGTCCATGACCGTGAGGTTCTGGTCGGGGGTGCCGCCCCGCACGGCCAGGCGTGAACCGAACTCCTCCGTGGCCGCCACTCCGGGAAGGGTCTGCAAGGCGCGAAAGATGTTGTCGACCGCGCCTGCCACCTGAAGCACCTGTTGCGGCCGAATCGGAATCGACGCCGGGGCCGGATCGTCCTTCGGTGCGCCGAACACCTCCACCCGTTCCTCGCGCTTCATCGGAGGATCGATCAGCAGGATCACGGTGGAGAGGGATTCCACCTCGGACACCGTCCGCACCACCGCGGCCTGGCCCCCGGCCTGGGAGGGAGAACCGATAGGGTGGAGCCCCTCTCCTGACCACGAACTGACCGAGGGCGTCGGTGGTGACCACCTGCTCCTCGAGGCGGACTTCGACCCCGGGGAGCGGAAGGCCCGAGACGCTGTCGCGGACCTCGCCCCTGATGTCCCCCGCCTCGGAAGCGGAGGCCGCGTGAAGATGCGGAGCGCCCGCGAGGAGCAGGACGACGAAAAGGGCCCAGCGGACCCGCCGGTGGCGAGAGATCTTCATGACCGACGAATTCTACTCAAATACTGTTCAATTCGTGAAATCGCGGTCCACCCCAGGAGCCTCTCGGGCAAGTCCCGATCACGCCCGGGGCTGATGTTTCTTGAGGGCCTTGCCGATCATCCGATCGGCGGCCCGTTTTTCGATTCTGAGCTTGGCATCGCGCAGTTGCCCGATCGCGGCGGCTTCGTTCCGCAGCTTCTTGAAGTGGGAATATCGCTCGGGGTTGAGCCCACCGCTCTCCACCGCCGCCCGCACCGCGCACGAGGGCTCGCTCTCATGGGTGCAGTCCCGGAAGCGGCATTTTTCCGCCAGGCTCTCGATGTCGGCAAAAGCACCCGAAATGTCATCGGCGCTCGACCACAACTGGAGTTCGCGCATACCCGGAGTGTCGATGGCGAGGGCGCCGCTTGCCAGGCGAAACATCTGGCGCTCCGTGGTGGTGTGGCGTCCTTTCGAATCGGCCTCGCGCACTTCCCGGGTGGCCTGGCGCTCCTCGCCGAGCAGGGCGTTGATGAGCGTCGACTTTCCCGCACCCGAAGAGCCGAGGAAGGCGATGGTGTCCCCCGAGCCGAGGTAGGCGGGAAGAGCCTCGAGGCCGATCCGCGGCTTGGCCGCGATCAGGTGCACCGGGGCGTCGCCCGCCATGACCGACACCTCGGCCACGGCTCTGCCCGGATCCGCGCACTTGTCCGCCTTGTTGAGCAGGACCACAGTCCGCGCCCCGCTCTCGCGGCCCAGGATCAGATATCGCTCGACCCTTCGCGGTGAGTAATCGGAGTCGAGACCGCACACGATGAACACGGTGTCGATGTTGCTCGCCACCACCTGCTCCTCCGTGAGGTGGCCCGCGGCCTTGCGCTTGAACACGGTGGCGCGAGGAAGCACGGTCTGGATGACGCCCCGGCCGTGCCTATGGCCTTCCTCCCGCACTTCCTTGAGGGCCACGAAATCGCCCACCGACGGCAGCTCGCTTGCGTGGTGAGCGTTGTGCTTGAGCCGTCCCGCGGTGGTGGCGATGAGTTCGCCCTTGGCCGTGATGACCCGGAAGTAGCCGCGATGGTCGCGCACCACCCGGGCGGGGAAGCAGCCGGAAACGCCCGCTCCTTCGAACTTCTGGTGCCACGCTCTCGAGTATCCCCAGGACTCGAGTTCGACCGGATACGGAAAGGTCACGGATTCACGGTGAAACTTGTCTTGAAGTCGATGGCGGGATTGAGGGTGTGCCACACCGAACAGTACTTTTCCCGCGAGAGCTCGATGGCCCGGGCGATCCGGTCCTCCGGCACCTCGCCCACTACGAGAAAATGCAGGTTGACTGCAATGATCTTGCGCGGGGGCTCGGGTGCGCGGAACACGTCCATGTCGCAGGTCAGGGACCGGATCTTCAGACGTCCCTTCTCAATGACGTCCGCCACGTCGATGGCCATGCATCCGGCGAGAGCAAACGCCACGGTGTGAACCGGGGAGGGGCCCGCCTGGTTCTTTCCATCCATGGTGATGGACTGGCCGTCGGAGGAGCCGGAGAAACGCTGGCCGCCCTGCCAGGCGAGATTGAGAGTGATGTCGGGCTTGGCCGTGGTGGTCATGATCAAAGCCTATGGTAGTCATCTCGGACCCTCAAGCCCAAGCCAAAGGAACGCAGGGTCAATCGGTTCCTCCCCATAGACTCCGGCTTTCCTCATGATTCTGATGAAGTTCGGAGGCACCTCGGTCGGCTCGCCCGAGCGGATAAGAGACGTGGTTCGCCTCGTCTCGGAGACCGCCCGGAAGGACCGCGTCATCGTGGTGGTATCGGCCTTCGGAGGCGTCACCAACGCCCTCATCGAGACCGCTCAGAAGGCGCTCAACGCAGCACCCGAGTGGCGGGCCGATCTCGAGTCCCTGGCGCGACGTCACGAGGAAGCCCTCCACGAACTCGTCGCCCCGGCCGAGGCTGACACGCTTCAGGCCGCGATCAGGGAAGCCACCGACGAACTTCACGACCTTCTTCACGGCGTCTCCCTGGTCCGCGAGTGCACGCCGCGCAACCTCGACAGCGTGGTGAGCTTCGGTGAACGCGTATCGGCGCTGGTGGTGGCCGCCGCGTTTCGCGCCCAGGGTCACCCGGCGCAGCCGTGCGATGCCCGAAGGCTCGTGGTCACTGACCGGAACTTCGGCGCGGCGCGGGTCGACCTCGACCTTACCTCCGCCCGCATCCGAGATTGGTGGGCGAAGGAGACCGCCCTCCCGGTAGTCACCGGTTTCATCGCTTCGACCTCGTCCCAGGAGACCACGACCCTCGGACGCGGCGGATCGGACTACACCGCGGCGCTCTTCGGAGCCGCCCTCGATGCCTCCGCCATCGAGATCTGGACCGACGTCGACGGGGTCATGAGCGCGGATCCGCGCATCGTGCCCACCGCCTTCTCCATGGAGTCGCTCCGCTACGACGAGCTCATGGAGCTGTCGCACTTCGGGGCCAAGGTGGTCTACCCGCCGACCGTGCATCCCGCCCGGGCGAAGAACATCCCCCTCGTCATCCGGAACACGCTCAACCCAGCCTTTCCCGGGACCTGGATCCGGGAAGAAGCAGCCCCAGCACCCATGGGAGTGCGGGGTGTCGCCTCCATCTCGAACGTGGCCCTGCTGCGGCTCGAGGGCGACGGGATGGTGGGTGTGCCCGGCATCGCCATGCGACTGTTCGGCGCGCTCGCGCAGAAGAGCGTGAGCGTCATTCTCATCTCCCAGGCGTCCTCCGAGCATTCGATCTGCTTCGCCATCGAACCTGCCGCGGTCGCCCGCGCTCAGGAGAGCATCGCCGCCGAGTTCAGGCTCGAACGGCAGGCCGGCCTCATTGACGACCTCGTGGTCGAGCCGGATGCCTGCGTGATCGCGGTGGTGGGCGCGGCCATGCGTGACACTCCCGGGAGTGCGGGCCGGATCTTCGGCGTGCTGGGCGAGGCGCACGTCAACGTGCGGGCCATCTCCCAGGGCTCTTCGGAACTGAACGTCTCCTGTGTGATCGGGCGGGAGGACGAGAAGCGCGCGGTCATCGCGATTCACGAGGCCTTCTTCGCCGACCATCGGACGGTGTCGGTGTTCCTCGCGGGGATCGGCCGCGTGGGTCAGGTGCTGGCCGCACAGATGACCGCGCAAATCGAGGGTCTGCGCCACCGGGCCGGCTTGAGGCTGGAGATTGACGGCGCCGCGACCAGCAAGCGGATGCTCATCCGACCCTCGATTTCCGGAGCCTCGCTGCGCGACACCGTGGAAAAAGAGGGCGTGGCCACGGACATCGAGGCGCTCGCTCGCGCCGCCACCTTCAGCCGGCGCTCCAGTGCGGTCTTCGTCGATTGCACCGACTCCGAGGCCACCATCCCCCACTATGCCCGGCTTCTCGATGAAGGCGTTCATGTGGTCTCCGCGAACAAACGCCCCTTCGGCGGCGACCTCGCCGTTTACCAGGCCCTGAAGAAGGGCCGCCGCCGGGGTCGGGGCGCCCTGTTTCACGAGACCACCGTGGGGGCCGCCCTTCCCGTGGTGGGCACCCTTTCAGACCTCGTGCGTACCGGCGATCGCGTGCGTCGCATCGAGGGTGCGCTGTCCGGCACTCTCGGCTTCCTCATGACCAGGGTCACGGACGGCGTGGCTTTCAGCGTCGCCCTCAAGGAGGCGCACGCGCTCGGGTACACCGAGCCCAACCCGCGCGAGGACCTCTCCGGCGGCGACGTGGCGAGAAAGATCCTCATCCTGGCGCGCGAGGCGGGCATGGCCCTCGAAGCATCCGAGGTGCGCCGCGAATCGCTGCTTCCCGCGGCGGAGTGGGACTCCCTGCCCATCGATGACTTCTGGACGCGCGTGAGCGAGCTCGATGCCGCCATCGAGGAGCGCGCGCAGGCGGCGTCGATCGAAGGCGGAAGGCTTGTGTACCTCGCTTCGGTGGTGGACGGCGTGGCCCAGGTCGGCCTGCGCAGAGTCGAGTCCAGCAGTCCCTTCGCATCCTTGCGCGGCGGCGACAACATGGTGGCCTTCTGGACCGACCGCTATCCCACCTCGCCCCTGGTGGTGCGGGGTCCCGGCGCGGGGCCGGAGGTGACCGCCTCGGGAGTCTTCGCGGACATCATTCGCGCCGCCGCGCTCGCGCGGTAGCGGGCATCGGTTTCAGCGGATGGAGGCCCGCACGCGCTCCCAGTCGATGTCGAGCGCCTCGAAAGTGACCGCGCCCGAGGACTTCGCGCGCGCGCGGATCGCCGCCGCCCGAAAGGCGCTCGCCGGATGGGTCGAGACGAAGGCGGGTGCGGCTCCGTCGGCCTCGGCCAGACGGTCGAAGAATAGCGCCATGCCCTCGGTGGAGATCCCCGCGGCCACGAGGTTCGAGAAGCCGGTGCGATCCGCGTCGTCTTCCTGGGCCCGCGAGAATTTCAACTCGGACAGCCGGCCGAGGTTCTGGAAGAGGCTGGCCGCAGTGGGTTCGCCGACGAGAAGGCCCAGCAGCGGAAGAAGGCCCCCCGCATAGAGGAGCTGGCGCATCGAGTGCCGATTCGTGACGTGGGCCATCTCGTGGGCGAGGACGCCCGCCACCTCCTCGGCGGATCCCGCCTTCTCGATCAAACCGGTGTAGACCACGATCAGCCCTCCCGGCGCGGCGAAGGCGTTCACGTCCGTGCCGTGCTGCACACTCACCTTGAATTCGAAGCCCCGCATCGAGCCTGCCGCCTTCAGCCGGTCCACGATCTCATCGATGGCTCGCGTCGCTTCATTGTCTTTGAGCTCGCTCTTGCCGCCGATGAACTCGCCTTCGAACATCTTTCCGACTTCCTGGTCGATGGATACAGGGATCCGGGCGAGGGCGAAGTCGATGATCCGGTCGCGGAAGACAAAGGCGACCGCCAGGACGAGCACGGGCAGGAGAGTGAGCGCCGCCACTATGGCGAGACCCAACCGGCCGCTGCGACGAGCTCCTCTTTGCGCCCGCCCGGCCTCCTCGATCGCGGCCCGGAACGCTGGGATCCTTGAAAGCTCCTCCCGGGCTACAGGGCTCGTGGTCGATAGGGCCCAGGTTCCCCCCGGACCCGACCAGGCGAGTTGCAGCGATCCACGGTCCCAACCGCCCGCACGCAGCGCGCACTTTGCCGGATCGAGGCGGAGGGTCTCGGGGCCGCCCGTGACCTCGAGGGTTGAGCCGAACGCCCGCACCGAGGTCTTCGTGGAGTTCCCGGTCTGAGGATCGAAGAGGATCGCTTCGAAGGGCATGCCCCGCGATTATCGCGCGCGGGCACTCACAAGCCCCGGAGACGTTGTCGCGGTGCTCATCCTCGGTCCGGCCAGACCAGGCCCGGCGCCCGGATGACCGTGCCTTCGGGAAAGGTCAGGCCATACCGCATGGCGAGGATCTCGACGAGTTCGTCGTGGGATCCGATCTCGTGCTTGTCCGCCGTTCCATCGAGGCGCCTCACCATGAACTCCCGGTTGTTCACGAGCAGGCGCGAGGTGCCCTCCACCCGCGTCACCACCAGGTTGTTCACGAAGTTCGCCTTCGGATGGGTGCAGCTGAACCAGTTCCCGAGCTCGAAATCCATGGGAGCCGGGTCATCCAGCGCGAATTCATACAAGTCCACCCACTCTTCACCCAGGCGGGCCTGGTGAAAGAAGGCGTGGCCGCGCCTCGAGATGCGTCGCGGTTCGAGGGGAGTCTCCTGTTCGGTTTCGAGGTCCAGACGGAGCGGGGCGGGCGTGCCGAGGCTGCCGAAGCCCACGTCGGCGAGCCAGGGAGTTTCGTCGATGGTGACGCGCAGGATCATGTGGGTCAGCGGCGTGCGGACGTCTCCGGCGACGTTGCGGCGGATCCGTCCGAGAAAGGCTTCGGTCCTGAAGCCGATCGCGTTGAGCACGCCGCGAAAGAGGGTGTTCTGCTCGAAGCAGTAACCGCCGCGGCCCCCGTCCACGATCTTGCGCACCACCGCGTCCTCGCTCATGTCGATGCGCCGGCCGAGCAGGACGTCGAGATTCTCGAAGGGGATGGCTTCGATGTGGAGGGCGTGCAGGGCGCGGAGGGTCTGCAGGTCGGCCGCGGCCCGGCCTTTGAAGCCGATGCGGGCGAAGTAGCGTTCGAGGTTCATGAGGGTTCGGCAAACCCTAGCCCAGACGGGCGTTCGCTCCTTTGGGGTGAGACCACGAGCGAAAGCCTAGAATCGACCCGTACCCATTTCGAAAGAGGCCCCATGAAGAAGTCCATCGCTTTCGCCCTCGGTTTCCTCCTCGCCCTCGGCCTTCCGCTCCAGGCTCTCGCCCAGGACGGCCCCGTCCGCGCCGCCTACTACTACAAGGTGAAGTGGGGATATCAGGATGAGTTCGAACGCCTCTTCTTCAAGAATCACTACCCCGTCCTGCGGGCGCAGATGGGGGAGAAGGGCCGGATCGTGGGGGTCGAGGTCATGCGCCCCACCTATCACGGAGACGGTCGCGCCGACTGGACCTTCCTCGTCGTCATCAGCTTCGCGAACATGAACGCTTTCGTAGGCCCCAACGAGGAGGCGGCCATTCAGAAGCGCCTCTATCCGGACCAGGAAACCTTCAGGAAGGAAGAGCAGCGTCGCTTCGAGATCCTCGATGCCCACTGGGATGTGCCCCTGGTCCGAGTGACCCCGCCGGTTTCGGAGAACCGCTAATGAAGACCTCCCGCCCTGCCCTCCTCTCTCTCGGCCTCACCGCGGCCATCATCGCGCTCGCCGCCTTGCCCGCGAGCGCCCAGACCCGCCTCCTCCGGTTCCCCGCGATCCACGGGGACAAGGTGGCCTTCAGCTACGCGGGCGACATCTGGACCGCGCCCGCATCGGGCGGAACCGCCACCCGTCTCACCGCGCATCCCGGCATCGAGGTCTTCGCTCACTTCTCGCCGGACGGGAAATGGATCGCCTTCACCGGTCAGTACGATGGAGATGAGCAGGTCTATGTGATGCCGGTGGGCGGGGGCGAGCCGAAACAGCTCACCTACTATCCGGCGCGCGGACCGCTCACCCCGCGCTGGGGTTACGACCAGCAGGTGTACGGGTGGACCCCGGATGGGAAGTCCATCGTGTTCCGCTCGCATCGCGAGTCGTGGACGCTCGGCAAGACCCGGCTCTACACCGTGCCCATGACCGGTGGGCCCGCCGAGGCTCTGCCCATGCCCGAGTCCGGCGCTGGGGAGTATTCGCCCGACGGCACGAAGCTCGTGTACTCGCCCCTCTACCGCGACTTCCGTCCCGAAAAGCGCTACAGCGGGGGGTTCGCCAACGACCTGTTCATCTTCGATCTCAAGACCAACGAAGGCAAGCGCGTCATCGACAGCGTGCGCTCCGACCGCGACCCGATGTGGATCGGCAACACCATCTATTT
>CAZYEA010000032.1:21673-24221 GCA_964646485.1 uncultured Acidobacteriota bacterium | reverse complement strand
CAGCAGGGCAACAAGGATCCGTCGCGGCAGGGTCGGGGGTCTCATGGGGTTCTCCACTTTGGCTTGGTTTGACAGTGGGAGGGGTCTCGGCTGCTTTTTGCTCAGGCAGGCTCCGACCATGCGCCTGGTCCCACGATTTACGCCCCGGCCGTTTAATGTCGGTGCGCGTGCCGGATGTCGTCGTCCAGAATCGTCCCCGTGGCGCGAGCGCCAGAGAGGGTAGCTCCCGTCGGATTGAAAAGGTCGACCACGAACTTCTCGTCGGGCTCGTCCAATCGATCTCCGGTCACGGAAACCGCGTAGGTCCGGGACGTGGTCCCCGGAGGGAACGCAAGCGTCGTCGCACCGGGACTTGTGAAGTCGGCAGCACTTGCCGTCCCCGCCACGGTTTTGACCTTGACCGTCACCGTCCGACCGCTCGGCGCATCGAGGGTCACCGTGAATACCGCACGGGTTGAACCGAGGTCGCCCTCTTTCACGGCCACGCTGTCGATCGACAGTTTGGGCAATGGGTCATCGTCCTCGATAGTGCCGCGGCCCGTTCCCTTGGACAACCTGGCGTTCGATGCCGCACTCAGCAACACGCGGAAGGTCTCGTCGGGCTCGTTGAGGGGATCCCCGTTGATCGCCACGCTCACCGTCCTCGTGAGCGGCCCCCCGGGCGCGAAGGTCAGGAGGGTGGGCGGAATCGGAACATAGTCTGAGCCTGCCCGGGCGGTGCCGTCGGCGGTTCGGTAGCTCACCGTGATCGTCTTTCCGCTCGCCTGGGAAAGGCTGACGGCGAAACGTGCATCCGTCGAGCCGGCGGCGCCTTCGAGCACGGTCACATCGCTGATGGACAGGAACGGAGCAGGATCGTCGTCGGCAATCCTCACGATCAACGGATCCGCCGCCACTCGCACGTTCTGTGTTTCGAGCACTTCAACACCGAAACTCTCGTTCTCCTCATCGAGAGAGTCATCGAGGATCGGGACATCGAAAGTCTTCGAGACCTCACCGGGCTCAAAGGTCAGGGGGGTCGGGCCGCTGACCGTGTAGTCGCGGCCCGCGACCGCGGGATGATCGACGGCCGCGCCCGCGGTTCGTACGACGATCGAGACGACCTTCCCGCTGGGCGCGCTGAGGACGAGCGGCATCGAGGCAACACCCACGGCCTCGGGAACGGTGTGTCGCGACGCCATCGGCGGTCGGAACGAAACCAGGGGCTCCGCGTCGTTGTCGAGGATCGTTCCAACTCCCTGGCCGTCGGCGATGACGGCGCCGGTGGCGCTGACCAGATTCACCACCAGGGTCTCGTCATATTCGTCGAGCCGGTCTCCCTTGAGAGTCACCGCGATGAGGGCCTTGCCGTTGCCCGCCGCGGCGATCGTCCCGACGCCTCCGGCCGCGATGTAGTCGACTGCGGCCGCGGCCGTTCCGTTCGTGGTCGCCCATCTGAAACTGACCGCGGAGGGTGCTCCGGAACGCGTCACCGTGAAGGTCATGATCCTGGCGCCGACGTTGCCCTCGGTGACGGTTACATCATTGATGGAGAGAGTGCTCGCGGGATCGCAGGCCGTCGCGCCCGCACCGGACGTGAAACCCGGAGCACACGCGGTTTGACCGGTGGCGCCGGAATCCGGAACAAAGAATCCCGGCGAGGCAGGGATGCATGCGGTCTGCCCGGCGAGAGGCTGGAACGAACCGGCCGGACACGGGCTCGCCGATGTCGCGCCCACCGTGTCGACGAAATGACCCGCGGGCGAAGGCTCGCACGGCACCGGAGAGCCGGACCCGCTCGAGGACCAGGTCCCGGGCGCGCAGGGGGTGTCCTGAACACCGAACGCGGTCAGCGCCTCCACCAAACCGCTTGAGCCGTTGTACAAACCGCCGACGACGCGGGCGCGGGCGCGGACATGGCCGGTTCGAGGCAGGTTGACACTCGCAATCTCCCAGCCGCCCGTGATGCGCGTGCCCGGACCCAGAGGGGCATACACCTGACCGCCATCGACAGAGAGTTCGAACGTGACGGCCTGGGATTCGGGGGCGCTGCCGTTCCGCAGCCACTCGACCCGGTTCGATCCGGAGACGGTGAGGCTCTCGGTCGCGCGGTCATTCTTCACGCGCGCGATGAAGGGCCCGCTCCTTTCGCCGACATTCTGGAAGAAGCCCCCGAGCAGGACACTCCCGTTCGCCTCGATGGCCATGGTGTAGACAGGGCCGTCGGTGTGAGGGTTGAACGGAGCGTCGAGCGTTCCATCCGGATTCAGGCGCGCGATGTTGTCGAGCGTCACCCCGCCGGTCGAAGTGAAGGACCCGCCCACCACGACCTTTCCATCCGCCGCGGCGCTCACGCTCATGATGCTTCCGTCAAGCGGAGCATCAAAGGAGGGGTCGAGCGTGCCCTCCGGGCTCAGACGCGCAAAGCCGCCACGGGGCGCGCCCGCCACCAAGGCAAAGTAACCCGCGACCAATAACCTCTGATCAGCCTGCACCGCGATGCTCATGACCGTGGCCGGAGAATCGGGGTCGAGGCCTTCCAGGTCCGGATGGAAGGAGGTATCGACGG
>CAZYEA010000032.1:0-21573 GCA_964646485.1 uncultured Acidobacteriota bacterium | reverse complement strand
TTCCCGTCCGCCTGCACCACGATGCTGGAGATGCCTCCTTCCACCTGGAGATCGAACGAGGGATCCAGAGTGCCGTCCGGGTTGAGCCGCGCGAGCCCCTGACGCGGCGTGTCTCCGATCGCGTTGAAGGAGCCCGCGATCAGGACCTTGTGATCCGCTTGAACGGCCATGCTTTGCACTCCGCCGTTCGCCTCCGGCGTGAAGGCGGGGTCGAGATCTCCGACCTCCGGCACATAGACGTCGAAGGTCACGGTGGCGACGGGCGAAAGGAATTGCCCATCGGTCACACGCCAGGTGAAGGAGTCGAGTCCCACGAAGCCTGCCGCGGGAGCGTACTCACAAGCCGGCCCGGCGCAGGTGAGGTCGCCGTGTTGGGGCAGGCTCAGGATGACGAACTGGGTCGTCGGAGCCTCCTCGGGGTCGCCGCCCAGGAGCGAGAAACTTCGCGCGGCGCCCGGGGCGACGGCGACGTTCTGATCGACGGCAAACGGCGGCAGGTGCGGAACGACGTTGATAGTGAAGGTCGAAACGGCCGATACACCCTCAGTATCGGCCGCGCGCCACTCGAACGAATCCAGGCCGAAGAAGCCAGGGGCCGCCACGTACGTGCATACGCGACTGAAGGATGGGGGTTCGTCACACTCCAGAGCGCCGTGAAGCGGAGGGACCGTGATCCCGGCGAAGAACCCACCTTCTCCAAAATCCAGATTGATGCGGAGCGGAGTCTCTCCGATCGCGAAATCAGAGCCGCTCGCGGGACCTCTTCGCACCTGCAGGGTCGCCGTGGCGGGTTGAGTGGTAAAGGTCCCGTCGTTCGCGGTCCAGACGAAGGCGTCCTCTCCCACAAAGCCTGGCTGCGAGGTGTAGACGCAGGCTCCGGCCACACACGAAAGTGTCCCATGAGCCGGCGGCGTCACGATCTCGTAGGACAAGGCATCACCGTTGGGGTCGAAGGCCTGGAGGACGAGGTCTCGCGAAATTCCCGACCACGCGCGATGGAACGAGTCAGAGACCACCGGCGGCGCCGGATTGGGATCATTTTGAATGTGCACGATCCATGTTCCGGTTGCGGCGCCCTGGCCATCAGAGACCGTGTAGGTGGCTACGGTGTCTCCCAGAAAGTCCTCGGGTGCCGTGAAGTGACAGGCCGTGGGCGGCGCCTCCGCGTCACAGGACTGAAAAAGCAGAGGGCCGAGGTCGAGGCTGACGATGTCCTCGAAGGCGAGGGCCGCGCCTTCCGGGTCGGAAAACTCGAAGGGTATTTCGAAAGCGCTTCCCACCACGACCGACAATTCGCCGCTCAGGACCACCGGAGCACGATTCACCGAGCCCGGGCCCGCGACCTCGGTGACCCAGGCCGCGATCGTCTTGAAACGAATGCCCGTGGTGAAAGACCCGCACTGTGCCTCGGCCGACGAGATCACGCCCGCCAGTGTCCCCCTGAACAGCATCGCGCCACCGCTGTCGCCCTCGCACCCGACTGCCGCGGATCCGGTCTGGATCACGGAGTTATTCACGAACTGGGTGGTGGCCGTGCCCGTCAAGGGTTGGGTGGCGCTGGGACCACCCTGGCTCGAAACGCCCCATCCCGCGAGGGTGATGGCGGTCTGGCCGGCGCTGATCGCAAGGGACGTGGCGGACCGACTCACCGGCCGGACGGCGCTGGGTGTCGCGAGGCGCAGAAGGGCGACGTCGAGCGAGGGATGGGGAACGGATTCCACCAGGAGCTGGCCGACCCGGTCATCGCCAACGAACGCGACGCGGGCGGTCTGGCAATGGCCTGCGGTCAATACCCAGTCGGCGGCGATCAACGAACCTGAACAGGTCCCATCCGTGCCCTCCAGCCGGACGAGCCATTCGAATGCCCCTCCCGCGGCTAACTGGTCGGGCGGAATCGTGGCGCCGCCCACGATCGCGCCCACGAACACGGGCGGCCAGAACAGGCCGGAAGCCATCACCGCGACGGCAAGGATCGATCCCGAGACCCGCCGCCGAAAGGGGCGCCTCTGGTGAGCCGTAAAGACAGGAAGGCTGGATTTGGTCGCGTGCATGGGTGCCCCGGGGAAAAATGGGTTTAGGAGTGGGAGAGACCTCAGGCGTTTTTTGCTCAGGCCGGCCTTGCCCTTGCACTAAGCTCGTTTCGAGTGGACGCTGAATCGCTTCTCGAAACGCTGACCGTCCGCTACCGCAAACTCGTCCGGTCGGTCATCGCGCGGGTCGGTGGACCGGTTCTCCGTTCGACCCACGACGACGTGGAACAGCAGGTGTGGCTCGCCATCTGGCGTCGCCTCCAAGGTGAGCAAGAAATCGACCACCCTTCCTCCTATATCTACACGGTCGCCCGCCGGGAGGCGGTGCGGGCGGTTCGGGAAGAGCTGGCGCGATACAAGAGGCTGGATGAAACGCCGGAGCGGATGGGCAGTCCTGCCGATGACCCACACCGCCAGGCCGTCGCGCGGGAGACCGGGGAGAGGATTGAGGCGGCGCTCAGCCGATTGGCGACGGATCGCCGGCGAGCGGCGCAGGCGTCGATGAATGGCTTTGACGTTTACGAGATCATGGATCTCTTCGGCTGGTCATACGATCGGGCGCGCAACCTGATCGCGCGGGGGCGGGCGGAGCTGCGAGCGATCCTGAAGGAGGAGGAGTGAGCGGCACGGATCATCTGGACGAGTCCACCTGGCTCGCGTTCTTCGAGGGCCGCCTCGCCGCGGAGGCCCGCGAAGCCGCGCTCGATCACGTCTCATCGTGTGAGCGATGCGGCGGCATCTTCAGAGTCGCGCGATCCGCGGCCCTCTCGCAGGTTCCCGACGCCAAAGCGCCCACGCCCACGACGGTGTCTGCGCCTTCATGGAGACTGAGACCGATGGTCGCATTCGCGACCACCCTTATCGTGGCCCTGACCTCTCTCATCGCCCTCCGGCAGCCGGGTACGACCACGCTCCCCCCACCGACCTCGGTCTCACCGGCGCCTTTAGCCGCACCCTCAACGGCGGCGCCCGGCATCGCAAAGCCCGCGGTCGTGATCAGCGGGGAGCAGCTCCTGGCCACCCGCGGCGATCGCAACGAAACCGCGTATCTCGAGGCGCTGGCCAGGGCGCTCGAGCCGTATCAGCGCGATGAGTTCAAAGAAGCCGCGCGGCTGCTGGCGCCCATCGCGCAGGACCATGCCGACCGGTTTGAACCCGCCTTCTATCTCGGTGCTTCACTTCTTCTCGATCACCGGCCGGGAGAAGCGGTCAAGTTTCTCGAGCGGGCGCAAGCACTCTCCGGCGCCGCGCGCAAGAATGAAGCGACGCGCCTGCTCGAGGCCGCCCGCGCCGACCGCGGGCAGCCGTGAAACGCGTTCTTGCCGGCGCGCTCGTAGTCCTCGTCCTGCTTGTGTCCTCGACGCCCTCGCGGGCGCAGGGGGAGGGCCGGTGGGGCGCCCGTCTGGCCGAAGGATTCCAGCGGCTGGCCGCCTCCAAGCTGGCCGAAGCCCAGGCGATCTTCGACGAGGTGGCCGCAGCTTCTGCTCTCGCCCATGATGATGCCTCGAGGGGCGAAGCCATTCGCGGTCAGGGTCGCGTCCTCGCGGCCCGCGGCGATTCAGTCGGAATGCAGGCCGCTTACCTCGAAGCCTTGAATCTGTTCGAAAGCGTCGGCGATCTCCGCGGTATCGGCAAGGTGCGGTCGGATCTCGGCTACGCGGCGTGGCGGCGATCGGATTTCGACGGCGCCCGGGCCGAATACACCCGCGCGGCGGAAGCATTCGCACAGGGCGGCTTCCGGACCGATGAGGCGAGCGCCCTGCGCAACATGACGTTCGGCAACATGCCTCTTGCGGACAAGATCACCACGCTCGAACGCGCCCTCGCGATCGCGCGCGAAGGCGTCGACCGCGGACTCGAGGGAGAGATCCTGCATCAGCTTGGCGACATGCTCTCGGGCAGCGGCGATCAGCAGGGCGCCCTCGAGAAATACGAAGCCGCTCTTCCCCTGCTCGAAGCGGCCGGAGACGGCACGACCCTCGCACGTCTTCTCGTCAGCTTTGGCCGGCTTCACCGGATTCACGGCGATCCGGAACTCGCGGTCTCCTTCTACCAGCGAGCGCTCGAGCTGCTCAACCGGACCGGGGATGGCGACGCCATTCGCCAGACCGAGGATGCGCTGTCCATAGCACTCGCCACTCTCGACCGGAACCCCGAGGCGTTGACCCACGCCGAGCGAGCGTTGACGTTCGCGGAAGCGTCCCGGCCGACCGAGGCCCCGGCCCAGCGGGTCCGCGTCGGCGAGATGGCGCTTCGGGCCGGCGACCTCGATCGCGCCCTCCAGCTCTTCGGCGAAGCGTCCTTGCGACCCGCGCTCGCGGTGCGGCGTCTCATCGGCCGGGCCACCGCCTTCCATCAGCGCGGTGACCTCGAGGCGGCGATGGTCGAAGCGGATGCGGCGGTGGCCGAATCGCGGGCGCTTGATTGGGAGCCGATCGTCCGGGCCCTCGCAATCCGCAGCTACGTGCACGAGAGCGCGGGTCGGCGGCGATTGGCCGCGGCTGACGCCGTGGCGGCGGTGCGGGTGATCGAGGAGGCGCGAGGCGGGCTCGTGGTGAGCGACGATTTCCGGGCCGCATTCTCCGAGGGCTATCGCTACATCTACGACCGGGCGGTCAGCATGCTCTCGGACAACGGCGACCGGCAAGAGGCGTTCGAAATCGCCGAGAAGGGCCGCGCCCGCGCGTTGCTCGATCTGCGGACGGTGAAGGGCGCCACACCCCGAACCCTCGAAGGAACATCGTCGAGCATCCAGGCGGGGATCACCATCGCCTATTGGGTCACGCGGCACTCCACCTACGCCTGGTTGGTCGACGGAGGCCTCGTGAGCGCGTCGGCGAAGGTGCCGATCGAGCGGAAGGAGCTGGAAAGTCTGGTGGCGAAGGCGAACGCGACCACGCCGTTCTCCCCGCCCTCCTCGTCCCTCCCAACGCGCGGCCAGACCCAGACCGTCTTCGAGACCGATCCGCGGCCCACACTGAAGACGCTCCATGAGCGGCTTCTGGCCCCGCTTCGGAAGGCCCTGCCACGAACGCGAGGCGCGCGATTGCTCATTGTCCCGGATGGGCCGTTGCTCGGGTTGTCGTTTGCCGAATTGATAGGCGGGAGCGGCCGCTACCTGATCGAGGACTACACCCTGCAATACGCGCCGTCGCTGGCGCTGGCCAGGAGGACCCGGGGCGCAGCGCCCGTCGTCCCGGGCGCGCCGACCCTCCTCGTGTCTCTCTCGGCCGGATATCCAAAGGTCGGCCTCGCCGTCCTCGCCCCTTTGCCAGGGGCCCGCCGTGAAGTGGATGCGCTCGCACCCCTGTTTCCCGGGCCGAACACCATGCGCATGAGCGAAGACGAAGCGACCGAAGCGCGCGTGCGCGAGGCCATGGGACGGCAGGAGATCATCCACCTCGCCACGCACGCCGTGGCGTCGAGCCGCGACCCGGCGCAGTCCTTTCTGGCCCTTCGCCCCGGCGGCGGATTCGACGGTCGCCTCACTGCGGGAGAGATCATCGGCATGTCCCTCCGCGCGGAACTCGTGGTCCTGAGCGCCTGTGAAGGCGCGTCGGGGAAGGTCACGGGCGAAGGGATGCTCGGCCTCAGCCGCGCCCTGCTGGTCGCAGGCGCACACACACTGCTGGCCTCGGTGCGTGCCCTTCCGGACGAGGCTGCGGCGGAGATGCTCCCCCGCTTCTACGCGGACTGGAAGGCAAGGGGCGATGGAGCGGCGGCCCTTCGGTCCGCGCAACTCGAACAACTCGCGCGCCTGCGATCGGGTCGGGTCCAGGTGAAGACACCGTTTGGCGCGGTCACTGTCCCCGAGCACCCGTCGATGTGGGCCGGGCTCATTCTGATCGGCGAGCGGTAGACCGATTCGAACGGGATGCCTGTAGACGGGCGGACACTCCCGGATCGAAACTGAGGGGCTTGATCGGCGCCAGGGTGGCGAGCGGGTTCAACCCATTGATCGCGATCTCGATCTGAGGCGGGAAAATGATTGGAAAAGCCCTCTTCTTCACCTACTCTGCTGGCCTTCTTGGAGAAGAACATGTCCCCACACCGTGCTCGCACCACGCTCGCCGTCGTCACTAGCCTCGCCCTGCTCGCGGCTTCGCCCGCGGACCTTCGCTCCGGTGTCGACCTTCAGTACATCGACAACGCCGTGCGGCCGCAGGACGACTTCTTCCGCCACACGCAGGGGAAGTGGCTGAAGGACGTGGAGATTCCCTCTGATCGCTCGGCCTGGGGTGCTTTCAACGTAGCGCAGGACAAGGTCGAAGGCCAGATCCAGACCCTCGTCGAGCAGGCGGAGAAGGACACCGCCCGGGCGAAGGGTTCCGAGAACCAGAAGATCGGGGACTTCTACGCGAGCTACATCGACGAGGCGCGGCGCAATGCGCTGGGCATCGAGCCGCTGGAGGCTGAGCTTGCGCGGATCGACGGTCTGAAGGACAAGCGCGGGCTGGGAGCCGTGATGGCGCACCTGCTCTTGATCGGCGTGGGGACGCCGATCAGCGGCGACGTTCATCAGGACAACAAGGAGTCGACCCGCTATCTCCTCGATCTGTCGCAATCGGGCCTGGGCATGCCCAACCGCGACTACTACCTCTCAACCGGCGATCGGCGTCTGATGGACACCAAGGCGAAGTATCAGGGCCACGTCGAGAAGATTCTGGCTCTGGCAGGCGTGACCGGCGCCCATGACGAGGCCGCGGCGATCGTGGGTCTCGAAACCGCCATCGCGACCGCTCATTGGACTGCGGTTCAGAACCGCGACCCCGTCAAGTCCTACAACAAGACGACGCTCTCCGAACTCAAGGCCCTGACGCCAGGCCTCGACTGGGACGTGTTCCTTCAAGGCCTCGGCGCCGCCTCTCGAATCGACAGCGTGAACGTGAGCCAGCCGAGCTACTTCAAGGACCTGAGCAAGCTCATCGATGACACGCCGCTCGCCACGTGGCAGGCCTACCTGCGCTTCCGTCTTCTCTCCGCCTATGCCCCGTATCTCAGCCAGGCCTTCGTCGACGAGAGCTTCGCGTTTCGCGGCGGCGTCCTCTCGGGCACGCAGCAGAATCGGCCGCTTCCCAAGCGCGCCATCGCCGAGGTCAATCGCAGCCTCGGCATGGTGGTGGGCAAGGCTTACGTGAAGGCCTACTTCCCGCCCGAGCGAAAGGCGCAGGTCGAGGCGATGGCGCGGAACTTCCTCGCCGCGTTCAAGCACGGCATCGGGTCCCTCGAATGGATGAGCGCCGACACGAAGGTGCAGGCGAGGGAGAAGCTCGCCAAGGTCACGGTCAAGATCGGCTACCCGGATGTGTGGCGCGATTTCAGCGGCCTCGGGGTGGAACGCGGCGACCTCGCAGGGAACATCATGCGGGCTCGCGCCTTCGAGCGCCGGCACGAGATCGGGAAGCTGGGCAAGCCGGTCGATCGTGCGGTATGGGGCATGACCCCGCAGACGGTGAACGCGTACTACAACCCCGAGCTCAACGAGATCGTGTTCCCGGCCGCGCGCCTTCAGTACCCGCTCTACGATCCCGACGCCGAGCCCGCCATCAACTACGGCGCCGTGGGCATCTCCATCGGCCACGAACTCAGCCACGCCTTCGACGACCAGGGCTCGCAGTTCGATGGAGACGGCAACCTGCGGAACTGGTGGACGAAGGAGGACGCGGAGAAGTTCGCGGCGCGGGGCAAGATGCTGGTGGCGCAGTACTCCGCCTACAGTCCGCTTCCCGGCTACAACGTGAACGGCGAACTCACCCTCGGCGAGAACATCGCCGACAACGCGGGCGCCATCATGGCCACGCGGGCCTATCGCATCTCCCTGAACGGGAAGGAGCCGCCGGTGATCGACGGCTACACCGCCCTTCAGCGCATCTTCATCGGCATCGCCCAGGCGCGTCGCGGCAAGGCGCGGGATGCGGCACTGATCGCGCAGGTGAAGTCAGATCCGCATTCGCCCTCGGAGTTCCGCGTGAACGGCAGTCTGCGCAACCATCCGGGGTTCTACGAGGCGTTCGGCGTGAAGCCGGGCGACAAGATGTATCTCGCCCCCGCGGAGCGCGTGACCTTCTGGTAGTCGCGAGCCGTCCTGCTTTGCCGGAAGTCGGCGCCGTGGCGCAAGCGCGCGCTCGATCAGTTTCGCGGCGGTGGTGCCCCCAAGAACCCCTCTTGGTAGTGGGTGCTGACTCGCCCACCCACCCCTAAATCCGCCTCTGACGCCGACCCGCGCCCGCCCCGAGGTCATGCGAATGGACGGGCGAAGACAGGTTCTTACGGGGCGTCAAATGCGGCAATCGCGGCCGGCATGGCCTGGGTAACCCCAAGGCCCGCCGCGGGCAGGCCCACAAGGATCGCGCTGACGATCTCCTCCCGCGTCGCGCCCAGTTGCCTGGCCGTCTGAACGTGGAAGGGAATCCCGCTTTCCATGCGCAAAGCCGCCAGTACAGCCAGATAGGCGAGGGCGGCGGTCTTCTTGTCCAATGCGCTGGCCTTGGCGAGATCCTGAACCATCCCGCCCCAGGCCTGAGCGTGCTGTGGAGCCTCGCGCATGAAGGTCTCAAACGCCTTGCTTACCAATGGTGGTTGATCGCTCACTTCTTCCTCCTCGTCGTCAGGTCCGACACTTCATTACTTCATTCTTGTTCGGTTCTTGCGAGTCCGCAGGCAGAGGCTTCCGTGATCAGGGGGCGTCCTCTCCCGCGCCGCAGGCGACACCCGAAAGCGGGAGCATCACCGCGCTCGGTCTCCGCATGATGGGGGATCTTAGGCTCCACCGCCACATGCCGGGCGCACGGGCCGGAAGGGTCCACAGGCCTAGGTCGAGGTCGTGGTGTCCGAGTACCATCTCCGCTTCAATCTTCTGACCCGAGAGGTGGGCGCGAAGAGACCTGGTGGAGAAGTACGGTTACGACAACTACGGACTGATGCTGGAAGCCGAGATCGCCGCGGGCGCCGGAGCCGCCGAAGAAATGACCCTGCTCAGCCGGCGCGCGATCCTCGCGGCGTGGATCGGCCTCATGGGCTGCGGAGGGGGCGGGTCCTCGCCGTCGGCCTCTGCACCCGCCGCCCCTTCGCCCACCGCCACCCCGGTGAGTTCCAGCGGCTTCGTGGATCTCGGCCGCGTGCTCTCCCCCACCGACTTCGGGCGGCCGAGCGGTTCCATCATCGGCGACCCTACCGGCGTTCTTCTTCCCGATGGCCGCATCCGCCTGTTCGTCCACGTGGACGGCCAGGGTGTGTGGAGGGCGGTGTCCACCGACGCCGAAGGTACGGCGTTCAGGGTCGAGGGAGCGTGCACGCTCCTCCCCGACGCGGCGACGAACACGATGGGGACGCCCTGGGGCGAGCCAAGAGTGGTGGCGATCGCGGGCGGGCTTCGCATGTTCTACATACAGGACAACGGCATCGCATCGGCCACGAGCGCCGATCACGTCCTCTGGCGCCAGGAGCCGGGCCTTCGGATCACCGCAGCGCAGGCGGGCTTGCGCGCGACCACGACGGGCAGTGTCATCTCCCGGCCGGGCGGCGGGTATCGGATGTACTTCAGCGCGCTGCGCGACACGCCGGCCGACCCCGCGACACCCATGAAGAGCGCTACCAGCGCCGATCAAATCACGTGGACGATGGACCCCGGCGTGCGCATCGGGCCTGGCGCGCCGTTCCTGGATCAGAACGCGACGGATCCTTTCGCCATCGACAACGGTGATGGCACGGTGACCGCCTGGTACTTCGTGCAGGCGGCTTCCGGGAGTTCGTTTCAGGGAGCGGCGGGGCTTCACGCGGCGACGTCCGCAGATGGGTTGGAGTTTCGGACGTCGGCGCTCACCGGAATTCCGGGGGGGAATCCCAACGTCATTGTGCGAGCGGATGGAGTGAGGATGATGTATCTCAGTTCCTCGGATGGCGGCGGGGCGGGTGTGAGAGCGGTTCGCTTGCGTTAGGTCGTCGTCCCTGGGCGGGCGGGGTGTTCAAACGCGAGGGCGTTCAAAAAAACCGTACGCAAAAGGCTTTGACATTTCGGGCGAAGGGCGAATATCTTCGCTCATGGCGAAATTTTTCGCCCTTGTCGGAGGACGCGGCGACAATGAGCACGATCAGGACTATCGACCTCACGCGGCGGGAGAGCCAGATCATGGACACGCTGCATCGGCGGCAGGGGGCGACCGTGGAGGAACTGCGGGCGGAGCTGCCCGAGGCGCCGAGTCCCTCGAGCGTGCGGAAGCTGCTGGAGATCATGATCGAGCGCGGGCTGGTGCGGCGCGAATATGACGGGCCACGCTTCGTTTACTTCCCTACCGCTTCGCCCGAAGCGGCGAGCCGCTCCGCTCTCAAGCACCTGGTGCGCACGTTCTTCAACGACTCGCCGGGATCCGCCATGGCGGCGCTGCTCGAAAGCGCCAGCGCCCCGCTTTCCGACGCCGAATACCGGCGTCTCAACTCGTTGCTGAAGCAGGTTCGTGAAACGGGAGACAAGCGATGAATACACTGGTGCTCGCCCTCGTCGTCAAGGCGTCCCTTCTCCTCGGGGCCGCGGCCCTCATCAACGTGGTGCTGCGGCGGCGCACCTCCGCCGCCACCCGGCACCTGGTGTGGACGCTCGCCCTGGGCGGCGCCCTTCTTCTGCCCGTCCTCTCGGCCATGGTTCCTGCCTGGCAGATTCCCATCCCGGTGATGGCCGAGACGCCCGCGGCGATGGCGGAGCGCGTCGCGGTGGCGGATGAAGAGGACTCATTCGAAGGGATGACGACAGGGGCATCGGTCACGACCGCGGCTCCCCTTCCTTCCTCGCCGCCCGCCCAGGACTCGCGCGGAGGGTCCCTGGTCCCGCTCTCCATCTCATCCGCCACACTCGCCCTTGCCCTCTATCTCACGGGCGTCGGTCTGCTCGGCCTTCGCCTCGCCTGGGGGCGCTGGACGCTCGGGCGGCTGGTCCGGCAATCAGTCGAGGTCAAAGACCCCGCGTGGCGCGCGCTCCTGCGCGAGTGCGAGGCGCGCATGGGCGTCACCCGGTCCGTGCGGCTGCTGCGAAGTCTCGACCGCAACATGCCAATGGCCTTCGGCGTGCGCACTCCGACCGTCCTCATTCCCGCCATCGCCGACACCTGGACTGAAGACCGAAGGCGGGCCGTTCTCCTTCACGAACTCGCCCACATTGACCGCAGCGACTGCCTGACCCAGCTCATCGCCGAGCTGACCTGCGCCGCCTACTGGATGCATCCAGGCGTCTGGTTCGCCGCGCGGCGCCTCCGGGTAGAGCGTGAGATCGCCTGCGACGACCGCGTGCTGGGCGTGGGTACAGTGGCGCGCGACTACGCCGGGCACCTGCTCGAACTCGCCTACAGCCTCGGCGGCTATCGCTCTCCCGCTCTCGTGGTGAGCATGGCGCGTCCCCGTCAGCTCGAAGGGCGAATGCTCGCGGTCCTCGACGCCGCGCGCAATCGCGTGACGCCGCCGCGCCGCGCGCAAGTGTTCGGCGTTCTCGTCGGGCTCGCCCTGATGGTGCCCCTCGCCGCGGCCGAGGCGGTGGTGGCGCCCGACCCGTCGCTCAGGCCCGCGATGGTTGAGTGGGCGGAACCGTCGGTCGCTCCGGAAGCGCAGGCTCTGGCCTCACCCCCTCCTCTCGCAGCTCTGGCCGTGCTGCCGGCCGCGGGTTCTGTGGTACCGGCCGGCCAGACCGCGCCCCCCGCACCTCCCGCCCCACCCGCGCCCCGCGCGGTGCGGCGGAACGAGAGGGAAGTGGAACGCGAAAAGGAGATCCGGCTCCCCGGCACGTGGGAACTGCGCACCTCGGATGAGCCTGGCCGGATCTACCTCCAGCTCAGCGAGCGGCCCTACTCGCAGCACGGCTTCACCATCGCGCTCGATCAGCTCGAGGGCCTGGCCCCCTCCACTCTCACGGCCGGCGGGGCCGCGAAGTTCGAGATCCGCCGCGACGCGGGCTCGATCGTCTTCGACGGCGTGTTCCGCGCGGGAGTGGGCGCCGGCACCTTCGACTTCACGCCCAGCCCCACCTTCGCGGCCCAGATGGCGAAGCGGGGCTTCGCCTCGCCGAACCAGACCGAGCAGTACCAGCTCGCCCGCGGCAACATCGGATTCGCTTACCTGGACGAGCTGAACGCACAGAAGTATGAGAAGCCGAACCTCGATGACCTGGTGCGCGCGGCGAACCACGGCGTCCATCTCGACTACCTGCGCGGCATGGGCGCGGCCGGATATCGCCTGGGCAATATTGAAGCACTGGTCCGTACGCGCGACCACGGCGTCACCCCGGAGTACGTGAAAGCGCTCGCCGAGGAAGGTATCAAGAACCTCTCGGCGGAGGACCTGGTGCGCGCCCGCGATCACGGCGTCACCGCCACCTACGTGGGAACGATGCGCGCCCTCGGCTACGGCGGGCTGCCGCTCGAAGAGCTGATCCGGGCGCGCGACCACGGCGTCTCCGCCGAGTACGTCAAGGCCATGGCAGAGGCCGGCCACTCGCGCCTCGCGCTCGGCGACCTCGTGCGCGCGCGGGATCACGGCGTCACCGCGGAATACGCGCGGGCGATGCGCGAGGCCGGCTACGGGGTTTTGTCCCTCGACGAGATGGTCAAAGCCCGGGACCACGGCGTGAGTGCGGACTACGTGAAGGAGATGAACAGTCTCGGCCCCGGGCGCACCTCCCTCGAGGAGCTCGTCACCGCCCGGGATCACGGGGTCGACGCCGACTTCGCGAAGAGCTGGCGCGATGCCGGCTACCCCACCCTCATCGCCGACATGGTCCGGGCCAGGGACAACGGAGTCAGCGCGGACTTCATCAGCGACCTCAAGGCCCAGGGCTACACTCGTCTCCCCGTGGAGGATCTGGTGCGCCTGCGCCAGCACGGCATCTCCGCGCGCTACGTTCGCGAGCAGAACGCGGGCTCCCGTTCGCGCCTCACCGTGGACGAACTGGTGCGGCGAAGAAACGGGCGGTAGAAGCGCGCCTCAGGCCGACGGGCGCTGAAGCTCGCCGGTGTTGACGCGCGGCGTTGAGTCGCTGGTACTGGGGGGGCGGGGCGGCACCCAGGACGGCCGCTGAAAGGTGGAGGTGGTGTTCTCAGGCTTGCCCTCCGGCGAGTCCTTGGGATCGTCGCCCCGGGGATCTGGGTTCATGGCCGGAATAGTACCGCGCCATTGTTAACGAGACGGCGGAAAGGCGCCGCGCCCGCGGCGGAGTCGGGCCGCCAGTTCGTACAATGGGTGCACCTGAGACCCATGAGACTGACCGACCTCATTCCCGGATTGACGCTTGCTCTCTTCCTGTCCGCTGAGGGCGCCGGTCAGGACACGGGAACGTTCGCATCGCGCGTGGTGTCGCTCTCCGAACCGGGGGGCTACTTCGACACCGACAACCTGATTTCGAACGAGCGGTCATACCTGCACGTCGCGCCGGAACTCGAGCCCCTGTCCCGAGCGGCCGTTCGCAACGGCGTCTACCTGGGCGTCGGCCCGGACCAGAACTTCTCGTACATTGCGCGCCTGCGCCCGAAGATGGCGATCCTGATCGACATCCGGCGGGACAATCTCCTGCTGCATCTGCTCTTCAAGGCGCTCTTCGAGCGAGCGCGCAACCGCGTCGAGTACCTCAGCATGTTGACCGGACGCGAAGTGCCGCCCGCCGGGACGGACTGGTCGTCGAAGCCCCTCGATTCGATCGTGGCCTGGGTCGATCGCGCTCCCGTGCTTGGCGCCGCGCAGATGGCTCGGCTTCGTGAGACCCTCGCCCAGACGATTCGGGGTTACGGTGTACGCCTCGAAGCCCGCGATCTTGAAACCATCGATAGCTTCCATGGCCGCTTCATCACGGCCGGACTCTCCCTGCAGTTCAATTCGACCGGCCGAGCGCCGCGGTTCTCTTACCCCACGTACCGCGATCTGCTCCTCGAGGTCGATCGACAGGGGCAAAAGCGCAGCTTCGTCGCAACCGAGAGCGATTTTCTGTTTCTCAAAGACCTGCAGGCGCGGCACATGGTGATCCCGATCGTGGGAGACCTGAGCGGCCCGACCGCGCTCGCCGGCGTGGGCAAGCTCCTCACCGCTCAAAAACAGCAGGTAGCGGCAATCTACACGTCAAACGTGGAGTTCTATCTGTTCGGCGAGGGCACGTTCCCGCGATGGGTGGCGAATCTCAGGCGGCTGCCCCTTCAGCCCGGTAGCCTGATCATCCGCAGCGTGTTCCCAGGCGGCACCGGCATCACGCCGCCGCCAGGCTACAACTGTCTTTCGGCCACCCAGTCTATTCAAGCCCTGCTCGACGGCCACGCCGAAGGGCGGTTCCGGCGGTATGCGGAGTTGGTGCGGTGAGGACAGCGTCCCTCAACGGAAGAGCGCTGCGTACTCCGTCGCGATATTGCACCATCGCGGCCGCCCGCGAGCGCCCTCAGCCCGAGATCAGCGCCCTTCTCTCATGGCGTCATACGGCCCGAAAACCGAGAGAACCCTCGGGTCCGCCGACTCGTCGTCCAAAACCACCACGCGGTACGTGCCTCCCGAGGGGTCGACGCGGACGACGACGTGCCCATGCGTCGACTTCAACTGCTTCACGCGATCGCCGATGGTGATCGCGGTCGGCTCGCGCAGGTTGGTGATGAAGACATCGCGCGGCCCGGGATAGGCGGTGGGCGCAAGCGCCCGCTTCAGGGCGTCCGGTGCTGGATGGGTCGGCGCCCAGGCCGGAATGATCACCACGCGCGAATGAGTGGCTGCGAGAAACGCGGGATTGTCGGGGCTGATGGAGCCATGGTGATTCATCACCCGGACATCCGTGGCGCCGATGGCGCGACCAATGGGCGTCTCGAGGTCGCGCCATGACCCTTGACCCGGGTCGGGAATGCCGGTGAGATCGCCGCCCGTATAGAACGTGAACGCGCCGAAGGTGAGGCGAACCGCCACGCTGCATTCGTTCTCCGAGGGTCGATCCTCCATCCTCGTGGTGGCACTCTGGGGCGGGAATTGCGGACGCGTCGCGTCGCCTTCTCCGGTCCAGACCTCTCCATTCGCCGCGACGATGCGGACCTCGAACGGAGTCCTGACCGACCCCGGATTCGCGAGTGCTATCTGATCCTTCGACCCCGCGCGCGTCTTCTCGATCGTCCCTCCCTGCGCGCGAACAGCATCCACCGCCGAGCGGTGGATCTTCATCAGCGCCTCGGGGACCGCCTCGGGATAGTTGTAGTCAGGCCACGCCCGATCGATGAGACGGCGGATGGGCAGGGCGGCGTTCACGTCCACGAGCCCGCCCATGTGATCGGCATGCAGGTGAGTGACCAGCGCGGTGTCGATCCGGCGCGGCGCGTCCTTGGGGAGAACACGATCGATGTACGCCGCGATCCATTGTCCCGGTCGCTTCGATGCGTCGGGCTTCGGGTCGGCGTACTTCAGCTCACCCGCGGCGCCGGCGTCGATCAGGAGGGTGGAACCGTCGGGAAGCTGCAGGAACGCAGAGTTCCCTCGGCCCGTGGCGATCTGGTGGATATCGAGGGTGCCTGGAACCCAAGGAGCGAGCGGAGTGCCGGGAAGGTCAGCGGCGAAGGCGAGAAGAAGGCCGGCGAGCAGCACGCGCCAACTCTAAGGTGTATCCGCTGGCCCCGACCATCGGGGCGCCTTGATACAGCGCAGGGCATCTTCCTAACCCTCGGGTTCCTCGCTACCCTGATCGCGGTGGTCGGGATCTACGCCCGCCCCCTTCCTGAGCCGTCCGATGGTCGCAAAAACCGTAGCGCTATTTCGCAGGCAGCGGCAGCATCCGGCGATCCCATTCCTGGTACTTCCGCCGGACCTCCTCGAACCGGTCCGGCTGCTTCGCGCGCTGGTCGGCCTTCTCTCCGGGGTCGACCTCCAGGTCGAACAGGAATTCGCCCTTGGCGGTCCTGAGGTACTTCCACCGCCCCACGCGGGCCGAGTCGAAACCGGTGATGCGCCAGAACAGCTCGCGGTCGAAGGCCGGGCGTGCTCCGGTGCACACGGGAAGCAGGTCGAGGCCGTCCAGCGGCCAGGCGGGATCCGCGGCCGCGCCGGCCGCGTTGAGAATCGTGGCCGTCCAGTCCATGGTGGTGGCCGCCTGTTCGGTGACGCCTCCCGGCAGAATCACCCCGGGCCAGCGCACCAGGGCGGGCACGCGCGTCCCGCCCTCGTACAGATACATCTTCTCGAAAGAGAACGGCCAGTTGAACGAGTACCGTTCACCCCCGTTGTCGCTGGTGAAGATCACCAGGGTCTGCCGGTCCGCCTTCGTTCGCTCGAGCGCCTTGAGCACACGACCGATGCCCGCGTCCATGCTCTTCATCATGGCTCCATAGATCTTGCGCGAGCCGCCCTCGATCATGGGGCCCCGCCCGTGGCTCGCATGGTCCATGGCCCCGTCCTCCGGCCCTTCCCACGGCGCGTGGGGTGCGGTGTACTGAAGGCTCAGGAAGAAGGGACGGGAGTGCGGTCGGGTGACGTACTCGACCGCCCGGTCCGTCAGGAGATCGGTCAGGTACCCGGTGCGCTCGACGGGCTCGAGGTTCTCCCACAGATCCGCGGCGCCGCCCGGGAGGTCCCGCGCCCCCGGCATGTCGGACGCCTTGTGGGTGAAGTAGTCGCCCGCGCCGCTGAGCGAGCCGAAGAACTCGTCAAACCCATGACGATTGGGTCCGAATTCCGGCTTCCAGCCGAGGTGCCACTTGCCGATCAGCGCGGTGTCGTAACCCTGGCTCTTCAGGAGGGAGGCGATGGTTGGATGGTCGGGCGGCAACCCGATATTCGTCGGAGAGCTGGCCTTGAGCGGCTCCTCGAGGCCGACGGCCAGACGCTGCGGGTACCGGCCGGTGATGAAGGCGCATCGCGACGGGGTGCACACCGGTGCGGCCGCATAGGCGCTCAGGAACTTCATGCCCTGCCTGGCGAAAGCGTCCAGGACGGGGGTTCGATAGTCGGGACGGCCGTAACAACTGAGGTCGCCGTACCCGAGATCGTCCGCGAGGATGAACAGGACATTCGGACGCTTCGCCGCCGCGGCGGTGGCGCGAGGAACCGGGGTCAGGGCGGTGGCGAGGGCGCCGCCGATGAAGTCCCTACGGGCGAACTTCCTCATGGGTCATGGTAGCAAAGGAGCGCTCGCAGGCCCTGAGGGTGAAGCCGGACGCCGTACCCGGGCTCACTGAAGGACGGGCAGAGGGCGGCGGCTGACCCTTCCCGAGACGGTGGCGTCGCCGATCGAGACGAACAGTTCGCGTTCCGCGACCGAGAGCGCGAAGGCCATCCGTCGGTCGAGGCGCCGGGCCAGCCCTTCGATGAGGGACGACTCCAGGACGTAGACCTCGAGACTCTCCGCGCGATGGATGCGTTCAGAAGCCACGCGCTGCGCCCACCTTTCGCTGTCCCGGTGCGCATAGACCGCAACCCGGGGCGAGGCCTTCGAGGCGCGGTGCAGCCGCGCGGGGTCGGGCGATCCGATCTCGATCCACGAGCGAAGGGCCCCGGTAAGATCGCGCACGGTCAGGGCGGGCTCTTCGGGATCGGAGAGACCGCCGGTCGAGAAGGCGATGCCCTCTTCGAACTCGAGCGCGTAGGCGAGCACGCGCGTGAGCAGGTACTCCTCGGACTCGGAAGGATGTCGGGCCACGCGGAGGGCCAGGGTCTCGTAGACGCTCCGATCGGCATCGGCGAGGTCGATGTCGAAGTTGTAGACAGTGGCGCCCGTGGCCATGAAGCCTCGAACGACTACTTCGCGTCGAGGTGCGGCTTGGGCAGGGGCTTTCTCGGCAGCATGGCATCGCGCATGGCCGCGTGATACACGAAGCTCGCCATGATGGCCGAGGCCTGCTTGAGGTCATCGGGCGAGGCCGCCTCGTAGAGGTCGAGGTTCGAGTGGTGCACCTTGGTCTCGTAGTTCAACGGGTCCTGGATGAACTGGAAGCCGGGAAGGCCCAGGGCGTCAAAAGGCATGTGATCGGTCCCGCCCGTGTTCAGGGTGGTGAGGGTCGAGGCGCCGAGGTAGTGGAAAGGACGCAGCCAGGCTTCGAAGATCGGCCGCACCGCCTCGTTGCCCTGGAGATTGACTCCGCGGATGCGCCCGCTGCCGTTGTCGAGGTTGAAGTAGGCCGCGACCTTCGCGTGCTCGGGCTTCAGAACCATGGTCTTCATGTCGCCGAAGTGGCGGGTCACGTATCCGACGGAGCCGAAGTAGTCCTGCTCTTCGCCGGACCATAGCGCCACGCGAATGGTACGGCGCGGCTTCACTCCGAGGGCCTTGAGCACGCGCATGGCCTCGAGCGCGACCGCGCAGCCAGCACCGTTGTCGGTGGCCCCCGTGCCTGAATGCCACGAGTCGAGATGACCGCCGAGCATCACCACTTCCGCTTTCAGCGAAGGATCGCTGCCGGGGATCTCCGCGACCACGTTGAAGCCGTCCACCTTGTCGACCATCCGCACGGCCAGGGTCAGGGACAGGGTCACCGCCTGCTTCTTGTCGAGCATCCGGACGATCCGCCCGTAGTGTTCGCGGGAGAGAACGAAGCCAGGATAGGTCGGAGGCCAGACGTCGTCATAGAAGCCGTCGGTGCGGACGTCCTCGGTGATGGAACTCGGCGTCACCAGAGCGGCAATGCCCTCCTTCGCGAAGAACTCGTAGATCTCGCGCTGCTTTGCGAGGCTCTTCACGAAGTCGTCTTCTTCCTCCCAGTACGTCTTCGGCTTGCCCGGGTCGATCTCTCCCGACTGCTTCCTCAGTTCGTCATCGGTAAGTCGCGTGGCTTCCGGTTGAAAGCCGAGGTCCTTCGCTTCGGGCCGCCCGTTCATCACGATCGCGCCCTTCAGCTTGCCGCGATACTTTTCGAAGTCGTCCTTCGACTTCACTTCGACCACCACGGGCGTTCCGGACAGCGGCGCGCCGAGCCCCGGGGACCACGCGCGGGGATAACCGGTGAGGCGCATGTACTGGGGCGCGGTCATTTCGAGAGAGAAGCGTTCGATCGACCATCCGCGGGTCGTCTTGCCGTCGGGCTCGAGCGCGGCGTTCTCCATTCCCCACTTCGTGAGTTGCTCGCGCGCCCACTCCGCGGCCTGACGCAGGCTCGGCGATCCGGTGAGCCGCGGGCCATACACGTCCGAGATCCAGCTCAGGGTGTCCATGACCTCGGATCGCTGGAACGCTTCGGACTTGATCTGGGCGATGACGCTTTCATTCACCGGCTCCTGGGCGAGGGCGAGAGCGGGCGTCGATGCGAGCAGGACGAAAGCGAACACGAGCCCTGGGCTCGCGTGGACTCGGTTGTTCATGGGTCGAGTTTAAGTGGGGCCGCATCCCGGGTTTGAATCGTGGGAAACTTCGCCCACCTGAGGGACGTCGCCGCGCCTTTTGAGGGGCTGAATCGACCATGCAAGAGCCGAAGACCAAGAAGACCCGCGCCAGCGTTCAGGCCTTTCTCGAGGCCAACACCGGCGGCGAGTACACCAAGGACTGCTTCGCCATTCTCGACCTGATGAAGGCCGCGACGGGAGCGAAGCCCGCGATGTGGGGAACATCCATCGTCGGGTTCGGGAGCTACTCCTACAAGTACTCGAATGGAAAAGCTCTGGAGTGGCCGGTGATCGGCTTCTCGCCGCGCAAGCAGAATCTGACCCTGTATCTCCCGGGTCTGCGGCAGTTCGGCGAGCTGACGGAGAAGCTCGGCAAGCACAAGATCGGCGGCGGTTGTCTCTACGTAAAGAGCCTCAAGGATGTCGACACCAAGGTGCTGAAGAGGCTCATGGCCGAGTCCATTCGCTATATGAAGGCGTCGCACACGGTCACGTTTTGAATTCCGCAGGAATTGAATCCGGCGCCGACGACTAGGAAATCGGCGAAGGCAAGAGCCGCGGCCGGCCGGCCCGGCGCCACACGCTGCCGAAGTCTGCGGGCTGAGCCGTTCGCCGCCGCCTACGATCGGCTGACCGCCGCGACCGAAGCGGCCGGCTGGCTGAGCGGCGCGCCCGTCTATTCGAGCAGGCCAAGGGGCGCGTGCTCGCAATTGGGGCGGGCACGGCTGCGAATGCCCGCCGCTACCCAGTGTGCCAAGGCACTGATCGTCGGTGAACTACAGCGCCGCTACCAGATACACACCCGCAGCGATCGCCTTCGTCCACGTGTAAGCGGACACCCGCCAGTCCCAGGGCCGATTGTGCGGAATGTCGTAGGAAAGCACCGCGGCCGCCGAGCTCGTCGCCTTCTGCTCCGCCCCCGAAGTGATCTTCCCCTCGCTCCGCCCAAGCGGCTCGCTCCACATGAAGATCCCGCCGGACGGCCGCCGCGCTGCCAGAGGATCGAGGGTGGCCGCATGAGCCCCCTTATAGAAGAGCTTCGGACGAGTGTCCTTCTCCGGCCGCCGCACCGCGACGACTTCGCGATTGACGATGCCGGCGACTTTCGAGGTCGGATCGTTCATGTCCCCAACCAGAATCGCCTGGGTCGGGCACACCACGACGCACGCCGGCTCCAGCCCCACCTCCAGCCGATGCGCACAGAAGTTGCACTTCTCGGCGGTGTGATCCTCAGGATTGATGAAGATCGCATCGTAAGGACAAGCCGCGATGCAGGCCTTGCACCCGATGCACCAGTCCTTGTCGAAGTCCACGATCCCATCCTTCCGCTGAAACATCGCGGAGGTGGGACAGGCGGTGGCGCAGGGAGGGTTCTCGCACTGATTGCAGCGAGTGACTTGAAACGCGCGCCGCGCGGTCGGGAAGACGCCGATATCGACGTTCTTCACATAGGTGCGATGCACCGAAATCGGCACCTCGTTCTCAGACTTGCAGGCGGTCGAACAGGCGTGGCACCCGATGCAGCGCGTCTGATCAAGAACCTTGGCCCACTTCACAGGAAGCGGAATGGCAGCGGAAGTTGGCATGTGAGGCGCGAAGTCTAAACGGTCCGTCGGAGGTTCAAGCGACGGGTCCCGCTGTCGTCGCCACGGCCGCGGGACGTGACGGATGAAAAGCTCAGATCCGTCATCGCGAGGAGCCCATCGAAGTGCGAAGCGACGAAGCGATCCTGCTTCACGGCTTCAATCACGGATCGCTGGCATTCTGGTTTGCGCCACCGATTTCGCTCGCCGGACCTAGCGACTCCAGGAGCGCGGGCGCTTTTCGACTGGATACCGCTTGTAAACACCAGCACTCTGGCGCATCCTCGGGCTTTCCACGAGGAGACAAGTGTGACGAAACCACGCCTTAGCCTGCTTCGGTATTGGCAAGCCGCCGAACGCATGCGTATTCACTTTAGCGAGGCGCACGGGGTCGAAAGGCCATTGCGCGACGAGTACCGAGACACCCGCATTCACATGACGCTCTGGTACGGGATGCTTCACGTCGTGATCGAGGGCTGGCACGAGTTGAAGGAGACCGACGCTGAGATTGACGGGATGCTCAACGACAACGTCGACCTCCTTCGAAGGTTTCGAAACGGCGCTTTCCACTTTCAGAAGGAGGAGTTCGACGATCGCTTCATGAAGCTCATCACGGATGGCACAGATGTGGTTGCGTGGGTCACGCAACTGACGGCAGCCTT
>CAZYEA010000031.1:0-24253 GCA_964646485.1 uncultured Acidobacteriota bacterium | reverse complement strand
ATACGCGGAACGCTGGCCCTGGGCATCGCGGGGCGACGCGTTCCAGGTGCTTGGCACCACGAGCTGGTAGTTGTCGATCTTCTGGTCCTTGATCACGATCCAGTGAGCGAGGGCGCCCCTTGGCGCCTCGGTGAGCCCCACCCCCTTGGCCTCGGACGGCCAGGTCGTGGGGTCCCACTTCGAGGCCTCGTGGGTGCGGATCTCACCGTTCTTGATGTTGGTCAACAGCTGGCCGTAGAACTCCTTGGCCCAGCGCGCGATGAGGCGCGACTCGAGGCCGCGGGCGGCGGTGCGGCCCAGGGTCGAGAAGAGCGCGCCCACGGGAACGTTGAGCGCTTTCAGGGCGTCGTTCACGACCTCCTGGATCTCCTTGCTCCCGCTCGCGTAACCAACGAGCAATCGCGAGAGGGGGCCCACTTCCATGGCGTGGTTCTTCCAGCGCGGGGTCTTGAGCCAGGAATACTTACCCTCGACGTTGAGCTGGGTGTACGGCGGCTTCGGGCCGGTGTAGTTGAACTTCGTCTCGCCCACCCACGGGTGCTTCCCCGCCGCGTCGCCGTCGGTGTACTCGTACCAGGAATGCGGAACGTACTCCTGCACCTGGCTCGGATCCTTGCCGTCGATCTCGTGGACCTTCGAGAGGTCGCGCTCGAGGATGACGCCGCGCGGGAACTTGAAGCTCTTCACGTCGGCGTAGCCGTTCGTGGGGAGATCACCATAGGCCATGTAGTTCTTGAGGCCGCCGCCGATGCCCGCCCAATCCGTGTAGAAGGGGGCAATGGCCATGAGGTCGGCGAGATACACCTGTTCCACGAAGACCGCGGCGTCATCGAGCAGCTTCCCGACCATGGCCAGGCGCTCGGCGTTGATGCCGTTGACATCGTCGATATTGAACGAACAAGGCGCGCCGCCCACCAGATAGTTCGGGTGCGGGTTCTTGCCCCCGAAGATGGCGTGGACCTTGACCAGTTCCTTCTGCCACTCGAGAGCTTCGAGGTAGTGCGCGACCCCGATGAGATTCACTTCCGGCGGCAGCTTGTACGCGGGATGGCCCCAGTAGGCGTTGGCGAATATGCCGAGCTGGCCGGTCTCGACGAAGCCGGTGAGCCGGGTCTTGAGGTCGGAGAAGTATCCGGGCGAACTCTTCGGCCACTTCGAGATCTTTTGGGCGAGCTCGGAGGTGGCCTTGGGATCCGCCTTGAGCGCGCTCACGATGTCGACCCAGTCGAGCGCGTGCAGGTGGTAGAAGTGGACCACGTGGTCCTGCATGTACTGGGCGCAGAACATCAGGTTGCGCACGAGCTCCGCGGTGGGCGGCACGTGGATGCCGAGGGCGTCCTCGACCGAACGCACGGAGGCGAGGGCATGCACGGTGGTGCACACCCCGCAGGCGCGTTCGGTGAAAGCCCAGGCGTCGCGCGGGTCGCGGCCCTTGAGGATCAGTTCGAAGCCTCGTACCATGGTCCCCGACGAGAACGCATCGACGATCTTTCCGTCCTTGATCTCGGCTTCGATCCGAAGGTGGCCTTCGATGCGGGTGATGGGGTCGACGACGATTCGGTTGGACATTTCAGGCACCCGCCTTTCCTGGACCCTCGGTCCCTTCGCTGACTCCCGCCTTGATCTCCTTGCGGCGGCGCACGTTGGTGGCCACGGCGTGGGCGGCCACCCCCGCGGCGGTGACCGCGGTCGCCACCATGCCGATCCGGTCGGCGGTGGACTCGATGCCGAAGCCCGGGAACGACGGCAGGTGCTGGTAGAAGGGGCCGTTGTCCCAGAACTTCTCTTCGCTGCAGCCGATGCAGCCATGTCCCGACTGGATCGGATAGCTCGTTCCGCCGTTCCAGCGGGTGACACTGCACGCGTTGTAGGTCATCGGGCCGCGACAACCCATCTTGTACAGGCAGTAACCCTTGCGCGCTCCTTCGTCATCCCAGCTCTCGACGAAGAGGCCGGCGTCGTAACTGGCGCGGCGGATGCAGGTGTCGTGAACCCGCTTCGAGTAGAAGGCCCGGGGCCGGCCGAGCGAGTCGAGCTGGGGAATCCGGTCGAAGGCGAGCAGGTGGACCACCACCGCGGCCATCACGTCGCCGATGGGCGGGCATCCCGGCACCTTGATGATGGGCTTGCCGGAGATGATCTTGTGGAGCGGGGTGGCGCTCGTCGGATTCGGATTCGCGGCCTGGATGCAGCCGTTGCTCGCACAACTCCCCCACGCGACGAGGGCCTTCGCCCCCGCCGCCGCTTCCTTCACGATGTCGAGGGCGCTGCGGCCGGCGATGCAGCAGTAGACCCCGTCGGCGCCGGTCGGAATCGAGCCCTCGACCAGCATCAGGTACTGACCGGGGTACTTCTCCATGGTCGCGCGCATCGCCGCCTCGGCCTGTTCGCCCGCCGCCGCCTGCAGGGTTTCGGTGTAGTCGAGGGAGATGTTGTCGAGGAGGATGTCCGCGACCAGGGGATGGCTCGCCCGGATGAACGACTCCGAGCAGCACGTGCACTCCTGGAAGTGGAACCAGAGCACGGGCGGACGCGGCTTGTGTTCGAGAGCCCAGGCGAGCTGGGGCAGGGCCGTGGCCTCGAGTCCCGCGGCCGCCGCCATCAGGGCGCAGAGTCTGTTGAAGTCACGGCGGCTGTAGCCGCGAATCTGCATGTCGTGCCAGACCGTGCGGGGTTGCTGAGCCATTGCGCTACCTCCCTCAAGGTGAGGCCGCCCGGCCGCCCGCCTGTAGACCTCTGCTGCCGGTTCGAATGCAGGGAACCAGTTTGCAGAGTAGGCACAATGACCGGCGTCAGTCGAGAGAACAAATGGACCATGCGCACGGTGCGTTTGCACTATCCATGAGGCAGACGCGATCTCCAGCGACTCCCTCGGAAGTTGTACTCTGGCCAAGCGAACGATGGACACCATGAGACTGCGCGTCTACGTACGGGGCGCCGTGCAGGGCGTGGGCTTCCGGCCGACCGTCTACCGTATCGCGACCTCGCTCGGGCTGCGCGGCTTCGTGGCCAACTCGAGCGCCGGGGTGGAGATCGATGTCGAAGGGCCCACCGGGCAGGTGGACCGCTTCGTGCCGTCGCTGCTCGAGCAGAAGCCGCCCCGCGCGGTCATTCAGGGCCTCGAAACGAGGCGCCTCGACCCCATGGGGTATGAGGACTTCCAGGTCCGCGACACCCAGGTGCGCGGGGCGGCCACCACCCTCGTCCTGCCCGACATCGCGGTGTGCGCCGACTGTCTCCGCGAAATGTCCGATCCCGGGGACCGCCGCTTCGGCTATCCCTTCATCAACTGCACCAACTGCGGCCCGCGCTTCACCATCATCGAGTCGCTGCCGTACGACCGCGAGCGCACGACCATGTCGCGGTTCGAAATGTGTCCGAAGTGCCGCGCGGAATACGAGAACCCGGCAGATCGGCGTTTCCACGCCCAGCCCAACGCCTGCCCCGCCTGCGGACCGCACCTCGCCCTGTGGGATCCGTCGGGAGCGGTGCTCGCGGCGCGCGACGAGGCGTTGAACGCCGCGGCAGACGCCGTCCGGGCCGGCCGCATCATCGCGGTGAAAGGCATCGGAGGGTTTCACCTGATGTGTGACGGGCGGAACGACGAGGCGATTCGTGAGCTGCGACGGAGGAAGCATCGCGAAGAGAAGCCATTCGCTCTGATGTTCAAGGACCTGGAGTCGGTTCGAGCGGCCTGCGTGGTTAGTGCGCTCGAGGAGCAACTCCTGACCGCACCGGAGGCGCCGATCGTGCTTGTGCGTCGCCGGGTCGGAGCGCTCGCGCCCTCGATCGCGCCCGGAAATCCTTTCCTGGGCGTCGTCCTTCCCTACGCTCCCGTCCAACATCTATTGATGCGGGCTCTCGGCTTCCCCGCCGTGGCCACAAGCGGCAACCTGACCGACGAACCCATCGTCACCGACGAGACCGAGGCGCTCGACCGGCTCGCCGGAATCGCCGACCTCTTTCTCGTCCACGATCGGCGGATCGCGCGCTACGCGGACGACTCGATCGCCCGAATCGTGGCCGGCCGCCCCATGGTGCTCCGCCGGGCCCGCGGCTACGCCCCCCTGCCTCTCGCCTGCGTCGAATCGCGCGAATCCGTCCTCGCGGTGGGTGCACACCTCAAGAACACGATCGCTTTCTCCGTGGGCGGACAGCTCATCCTCTCTCACCATCTCGGTGACCTCGAGACGCCGCAGGCTCTCGCCGGTTTTCACGACACGGTGGCGCACCTGCCCGGCCTGTACGACTTCAAGCCTTCGACCGTGGCCCATGACCTCCATCCCGATTACGCCTCCACTCAGTTCGCGGAGGGGCTAAAGGGCCGCCAGGTGGGGGTACAGCATCACTTCGCGCACGTCCTCGCGTGTATGGCCGACAACGATCTTTCGGGCGAGGTCCTCGGAGTGACCTGGGACGGAACCGGCCTCGGCACGGACGGGACGATCTGGGGAGGCGAGATCCTGCGCGTGAGCGCCCTGGGCTTCTCCCGGGTGGCGCACCTGCGCACTTTTCCACTCGCGGGCGGGGACGCGGCCTCGCGCGAGCCCAGGCGCAGCGCTCTTGGGCTGCTCTACGAAGTCGAAGGGGACGCGCTGTTTGGGCGCCCCGACCTCGGAGCGCGGCTCGGGTTCGAGCACGCGGAGCTCACCGGGCTTCGCGGGATGTTCAGGAGTGATGCTGGGATCGTGCGAACCTCGAGCGCGGGCCGGCTGTTCGACGGCGTCGCGGGGCTGATCGGCCTTCGCTTGCGCGCGGGGTTCGAGGGTCAGGCCGCGATGGATCTCGAGTTCGCAGCCATGGAGGTGGAAGACGAGGGTGCCTATCCGTTCGAACTCGCGGGCGAGTGCCTGGACTGGGCTCCCATGATCGCCGCGATCGAAGCGGACCGGACCGCGGGACGGCCGGCCGCGCAGATGGCGAGACGGTTCCACAACACCCTGACCGAAATGATCGTGGCGGCAGCCACCCGTGAAGGGCTGCGGCGGGTGTGCCTGACCGGCGGCTGCTTCCAGAACGTGCGGCTCGCGGAGAGAACGATCGTCCGACTGAGCGCGAGCGGTTTCACCCCGTACTGGCATCAGCGCGTCCCCCCCAACGACGGCGGTATCGCCCTCGGCCAGCTCGTGGCCGCGATCTCCCGGCGCGCGTGAGGGTCAGTGAATCACGGCGGCGGTGCGTGTGGCGCGTTTCATCTGCGGCTCGCGAAAGGACTTGAGGATCGCGTTCACCGCCTCCCCTTCGATCAGGAACGCGTCGTGCCCGTGGGTGGACTCGAGCAGGACGTACTCGGCGCCCGGCCAGCGCGCGGCCGTGGCCTCGATCTCCTGCGGCGGGTAGAGGACGTCCGACGAGATCCCGACGAACAGGGCGCGCACGTCCAGACCGCGCACGACTTCTTCGAGCGGGCCGCGGCCGCGGGTGAGGTCATGGGTGTCCATGGCCAGCGAGAGGGAAAGCCACGAGTTCGCGTCGAAGCGCTCGACGAAGGTCTCACCGTGGCGATCGAGCCAGCGCTCCACGTCGAACCGGCCCTCCTCCTCCTTCCGAGAGAAACGTCCATCAAGTCCGTCGAAGCTGCGGTACGAAAGCATCGAGGTGGCCCGAGCGGCCGCGAGCCCGGCGCGAGGCGGGTCGTCAACGGGATATCGGCCCTCCCGAAACTTCGGATCGGCGAACAGGGCCCTTCGGGCGATGGCGTTCCAGCCGATGGCCCAGGCCGAATGGCGAGCGGGCGCGCCCAGGGCGGCGACCGAGGCCACCCTCTCCGGGTGGCTCACCGCCCATTCGAGAGCGCGCATGCCGCCGAGCGACCCGCCGAGGACGAGGGCCCATCGCGCCACCCCAAGCGCATCCGCGACCTTCGCTTCGAGGTTCACCATGTCACGCACGGTGAGCCTCGGGAAGTCGGCGCCCCACGCGTCCGTGGTGTCCGGCCTCGCCGCGATCGGCCCGGTGGTCCCGTAACAGGAGCCGAGAACGTTGGAGGCGACCACGAAGTCGCGCGCGGGGTCGAGGGCCCGGCCGGGGCCCAGGATGTCGCTCCACCATTCGTCGAGATGAGGCGAACCGGTGAGGGAGTGCTCGACGAGGATGGCGTTGTCGGCCCGGGGCGAGAGAGCGCCCCAGGTGCGGTAGGCGACGGTGATGTCTTTGAGAATCTCCCCCGACTCGAGCGCGAGGCGGCCGAGGTGGAGAGTTTTCGTCTCGTGGCGGTGGGTCCTGGACACTGGCATTTCCCTCAAAGGGGTTCGCCGGTCCGGCCCGACTGAGTGCTTTCGAAGGGGCCTGAAACGAAACGACCCGCTCGGCTGCACCGTTGCGGGTCGGAAGGGGAACCTGTTGGCTTAGGTTCTAGGAGCGCGCTTCCTCCCCGCAGGCCATGGGCCTAATACACATGCGCATGCGCATATGAATGAGGGCGGCGGCGGGAACGAGGTGGAGGCTCATGGAACGAAGAGGGAGCGTACGGCCACGGTTCGCCGCGTGTCAAGCGCTGCTCTCGTGGACCCCTTCGAAGGCGCGCCGGTTTGGCGGTTGCGCGGTTCCGTGATTAGTCTCGCTCCGACGTAATCGCGGACCGCTCGCTTCGGGCCGTCTCGCGACGTGGCGATTTATCGGTAACTTGCTCCACGTAAAAACCTGCTAAAGAGCCGCAACGGAAGTTCCCCTCGCTTCCCTGCCCTCTTTCGGCAAGGCGGAGCGCTTCATTGACGGCGGACTCCATGGCACAGCGACGACCCTCCACCCAGTTCGTTCACGCGGGCGAACGACTCAAGCCGCCAATCGGCCGCCCGGTGGCGACCCCCATCTACGCCACTTCCGCCTTCGCCTACGACTCCATGGAGATCGTCGACAAGGTCTTCGCGGGCGAGGCGGGCGACTATGTCTACACCCGTTACGGCAATCCAACCATCGCGGCTTTTCAGGATGCCATGGCGACCCTGGAGGAGGGTGCGGCCGCCTGCGCCTACGCCTCCGGCATGGCCGCTCTGCACGCGGCTCTCTTCGCGTGTGAGCTTGGCCAGGGCGCCACCGTTCTCGCTTCGCAGGATCTGTACGGCGCCACCTTCGACCTGTTGCACAAGGTCTTCGGATCGGCGGGGGTCAAGACCATCACCGCCGATTTCAACGACCTCGAGGCCGTCCGCGCGAAGACCCAGGCGAGTAAACCCGCGGTCCTCCTCGCCGAGACCATCTCCAACCCGCTGCTCAAGGTCTGCGATCTTTCGGCGATCGCGACGATCGGGAAGGAAGCGGGCGCGCGGCTCGTGGTCGACAACACCTTCGCCTCGCCCTTCCTCTCGAAACCCCTCACCCTCGGCGCGGACTTCGTCATCCACAGCGCCACGAAGTACCTCGGGGGCCACGCCGATTCGATGGGCGGGGTGGCGGTGGCGAAGGCCGAGCCCGACCGGGCCGCCCTCGTCGGGATCATGAAACTCGTGGGCGGGGTGATCAGTGTGTGGGAGGCACACCAGATCCTTCGGGGCATCAAGACCCTCGGACTGCGTCTGCAACGTCAGTGCGACAACGCGCGCCGGATCGCCGACCATTTCAAGAACGACCCGCGGCTTGGCCGCGTCTACCACCCGACCCTCTCGGCGGAGGCGGCCTCGGGGCTCCTGGGCCGGGTTTTGAATCCTCCCCACGGGGGAGCGCTCGTGTCGATCGAGCTCAAGGAAAACACCAGGGAGGCGGCGTACCGGTTCATGAACGCCCTCAAGCTCTGCGTCCGATTGACGAGCCTCGGCGATGTGTTCACCGGCGTCTCCCATTCGGCGAGTTCGTCGCATCGTGAGGTGTCGCCCGCGCAGCGGAAGCGTCTGGGGATCGGGGAGGGGCTGGTGCGCATCTCCGTGGGCATCGAGGACGTGGAGGACCTGATCGAGGACATCGATCAGGCGCTCGAAAAATGAACCCGTGTCCGAGTCCCCCTCCGAACCTGTTAGCGGCCTCGCGAACGTTAGCGTCCTCGCAAGCCCTCTGCACAGCGAGCCTGGTGGTGGCTGCCCGCGGGACCCGGGCCATGCGGACGGGCTCGCGGCGGCGGGGACGGCTCGTGCGTCGCCACTGGGATTACGGGACTTCGGAATCGTGTGGCTCCTTACTCGCCTCGGTGATCGCGAATGGAGCAGACGGCATGTTGCGACTCGCGATCAACGCCCCGCGCGCCTGCGACCCATCCGCATGGCCCGGGCCCCGCTCCATCAGAGGTTCAATGACCGAGCCCAACCATACCCGCCTGGGCATGTGCTGGATCGCGGAAGCGGCCGGGTCAGAGTGGCGACTGCTCTCGCCGGCGGGCCGCCCTGATAGTCGCGGGACGGCGGTCGGCGAAAGGACCTCCGGAGCCGGGCCGTGGCGTAGGAGTCGCCGCGGTCCGTCCGCGACATTCCGAGCCCCGAGGCGGCTAGGGTCGGCACACGACTTTAGTGCCGCCCGCAGACGAAGCGCCGACGAACGGCAGCGCAAGTGCCTCGTCGACAAGGGCCGCCGTGCCCGGCGGAGCGAGGTCCTTTCAGCGACCGCCTGCGGGCGCGAGATGTTCGCATCGTGATCACCGTGACGAGGGAACACCTCGCCGCCATACGCGCGCACGGGGAGAAGGATTATCCCGGCGAGTGTTGTGGCTTGCTCATCGGCCGCACGGAGGCGGACGGGCGGAAGGTCGTGATCGAGATCCTTCCCCTGCAGAACGCGATCCCCGAAGGCGCGCGTCACGACCGCACCCTCATCACTCCCAGGGACGTCATGCGCGGCGAGACGTACGCGCGCACCCGGGGCCTCGACGTCATCGGCAACTACCACTCGCATCCCGACTGGCCGGCCGAGCCCTCGCAGTTCGACCTCGATCACGCGTGGCCCACCTGGACTTACATCATCGTCTCCGTGCCCAAGGGCAGGGCGACCGACCTCTTTTCCTGGGAGATGGAACCCGACCGCTCGCGTTTCAACCCCGAGAAGCTCATCGAAGCCGAACTCATCACCAAGGACTAACCCAAATGGCCGTCACCATCGTCATCCCCACTCCTCTGCGCCAGTTCACCGCCGGCAAGGCCGAGCTCGAAGTCACGGCGGGAACCGCGGGGGCCGCGCTCGACCAGCTCACCGCCGCCTTCCCCGAACTGCGCCGTCACCTGTTCAACGAGCAGAACAACCTCCGCAACTTCGTGAACGTCTACGTGGGCGATGAGGACATCCGCCATCTGGACGGGGTCCAGACCGCGGTGAAGGACGGCGACACCCTCATGATCGTTCCGGCCATCGCCGGGGGGGCGCCCGCGGTCGCCGAGGCGGCGATCGCCCACGAGCGGCCAACCCTTTCAAACGCCGAGATCGCCCGCTACAGCCGTCACCTCATCCTCGACGAAGTGGGCATGGAGGGCCAGCGCAAACTCAAGGCCGCGCGCGTCCTCACCATCGGCACGGGCGGCCTCGGCTCTCCGCTCGGCCTCTATCTCGCCGCGGCGGGAGTCGGCACGCTGGGCCTCGTGGACTTCGACGTGGTCGACGAATCGAACCTCCAGCGCCAGGTCATTCATGGAACGAAGGACATCGGCCGGCTCAAGACCGCCTCCGCGAAGGATCGCCTCAGCCAGATCAATCCCCACATCCAGATCGAGACCCACGAGACGCGCCTTTCCAGCGAGAACGCGTTGAGCCTCTTCGGCGAGTACGACATCGTGGTGGACGGCACCGACAACTTCCCCACCCGGTACCTGGTCAACGACGCCTGCGCCCTTCTCGGCAAGCCCAACGTCTACGGCTCGATCTTCCGCTTCGAGGGCCAGGCGAGCGTCTTCTGGGCCGCGAAAGGCGCCTGCTACCGCTGTCTCTATCCGGAGCCTCCTCCTCCGGGCCTTGTGCCCTCGTGTGCTGAAGGCGGTGTCCTCGGCGTGCTTCCCGGCATCGTGGGTTCGATTCAGGCGAACGAGACGATCAAGCTGATCCTCGGCTCCGAAGGGATCCTGCTGAACCGGCTTCTCCTCTTCGACGCCTGGAAGATGAAGTTTCGCGAATTGAAGCTCCGCAAGAATCCTTCGTGCCCGATGTGCGGCGAAAAGCCCACGATCCGGGAACTCATCGACTACGAGGAGTTCTGCGGGATGCGACAAAAGCCGGGCGCGGCCGCGGCCGGGCCGGCGCAGATCACCGCCAGGGAACTAGAGGCCCGGCTTCTTAACGGCGAACAGATCCAGCTCATCGATGTGCGGGAGCCCCACGAAGCGGAGATCGCGTGGATCCGGAATGCGCGCCTCATCCCGCTCAAGCAGGTGGTGGCGCGGGCCTCGGAGATCGACCCCTCGCGCACCACCGTGGTCCACTGCAAGGGAGGCGTCCGCAGCCTGCAGGCGATCAAGGCCCTGCAGGAGGCGGGCTTCAAGGGCACGCTGATCAACCTTCAGGGCGGCATCCTCGCCTGGTCGAACGAGGTGGATCCGTCAGTGCCGAAGTACTGAATCCGATATTCAAACTGCGCTCCTGCTGGGGACCTCGGTCATATAGTCGCGGCCAGAGCCGTCCCCTTTCATCACGAGGAGCGATGATGCCGACCCACGACCCCAAGGACCACACGCGCCGCGACTTCATCATCAACACCACGATCGCGGGAGCCGCCGGGACCGTCGGTCTCGGGTTCCTGGGCGGGGAAAGTGCTTTCGCTCAGGACGACCGCGCCGCGGTGGTGGCAGAGATCGGGAAGCAGCACGAAGCCACGATCCAGGCCTTGCGCGAGTGGATCGCCTTGCCGTCGATCGCCGCGGAGAACCGCGGCTATCCGCAGGGCGCCGAGTACATGGCGACGCTCGCCCGCGAGGCGGGCTTCACGAAGGTGGAGATGATCCAGACCAAGGGCAAGCCCGGGGTCTTCGCCACCCTCGACGCGGGTGCCAGGGAGACCCTCGCGCTCTACTTCATGTACGACGTGAAGCAGTTCGATCCGTCCGAGTGGACCTCGCCTCCTCTCGAAGGGAAGATCGTCGATCGGCCGGGGCTCGGCAAGGTGATGGTGGGGCGCGGCGCCACCAACACCAAGGGCCCGCAGACCGCGTGCCTGGCCGCACTGAAGGCGTTCAAGGCGGCCTCTCGCAAGCTGCCGGTCAATCTCGTGCTGGTGGCCGAGGGCGAAGAGGAGATCGGCTCGCCCAATTTTTCACAGATCGTGTTCACTCCCGCGGTCGAAGCCGCGTTGCGCAAGAGCGTGGGCATCATCATTCCTCTGGGCAGCCAGGACCCGGACGGCGGGGTGCAGGTGAATCTCGGAGCCAAGGGCATCGCCGAACTGGAGATCGTGTGCTCGGGCGAGACCTGGGGCCGCGGCCCGCGGAAGGACATTCACTCGAGCTACGCCGCGCAGATCGACAGCCCGGCCTGGCACCTGGTTCAGGGCCTCAACACTCTGGTCAAGGCCGATGGGCATACTCCCGCGGTCGCCGGCTTCTTCGACAAGGTGAAACCCCTGAGCGCGGAGTTGCGCAAGATACTGGACGACGCGATTCCGCGACGGAACGAGGCCTCCTTCAAGAAGGCTTTCGGCATCTCCCACTTCATTGCCGACGAATCGTGGGCGGCCTCCCTCGAGCGCCTGGTCTCCCAGCCGACCATCAACATCGAGGGCCTCGTGGGTGGGTACACCGGCCCGGGGGGCAAGACCATCCTGCCCAACCGCGCCACCGCGAAGATCGACATGCGGCTCGTGCCGGACATGACCATGAAAGGAACGGTCGAGCTGGTGAAGGCCCACCTGGCCAAGCACGGGTTCTCGGACCTCGAGGTCAACCTGACCGGGGGCTACGACCCCACCGAGACTCCCGCAGATTCGAAGCTCATCAAGGCGATGGTCGCCACCTATCGCAAGTCGGGTCTCGACCCTCTGCTTTGGCCGCGGCTCGCCGGCTCGTGGCCGGGCGTTACCTTCACCGGCGCTCCGCTCCATCTCCCCGCCGGGCAGTTCGGACTGAGCCTGGGTGCGGGAGCCCACGCGCCCGATGAGTACTGGCTGATCGAATCGGCCAATCCCAAGGTGGCGGGAATGGACGGCGCCGTGGCCTCCTACGTGGACCTTTTCTACTCGCTGGCCTGAAGCGGGCGAGCCCGCTTCGGTTTGATCAACGCGGCCAGAAGGGTCCACAGGACGGTCATGGCCCCGGTCCAGATCATCGCGCCGGTTCTGAAGATCTCGCCATCCGGCTGACGCATCCGGGGATCGTCGATCTCCGCGCGCTGCGGCTCCGCGGGGACATACATAACGGGGACTTTCTGGCCGACCGCGTACTGATAGGGAGGCTGAGTGTCGTAGTAGATGGACTTGAACTCGGTCGTGCGGCCCGAGAGCGTGGTGAAGGTGATGATGGGGGACAGGCGCAGACGGCCGCCTGGCTCCCGGACCATGCGGACGATCGTGCCCTCTGCCCGGCCCTCTGCGAGTCGGCAAAACTCGACCTTGCTCTCATTCGAGCGGGCCAGAAGAAGCACCATGCCTCCGATGGGAAGAGTGGAGCCAAGCCAGCCGAAGAGGAACAGTTTCCAGTTCACCGCCCGCGCAGCATATCCGCGCGCTTCGCGGAAAATTGTCGACCGGAGCCGGCGCCTTGGTGTTAACGTCACCGCACTCCGCCGCGTGGCCTCATGAACTTCGAAGAAGCAAGGGAAAAGCACGCTCGGTGGCGCTTCGAACTGCGGAGCGCCATCGTGGACCGCCGGATGCTGGACGTGGACATGATCGCGAAAAGCGACCTGTGCAGCGTCGGGAAGTGGCTTCTGGGCGAGGCCAAAACCCGGTACGCGGGGCTCGCCGGCTACGCGATTTGCGTGTCGAGCCACGCGGCCTTCCACATCGAGGCGGCCAAGGTTGCGACTCGGATCAACGCGGGCCAGTATGACGAGGCCGGCGACATGCTGGGCCTCGGGTCCGCATACTCCCTCGCCTCCGCGACCTTCGGGCAGGCGCTGAATGCGCTTGAGAGGGAGGCGGAGGGCTGAGCCGGGGCGGGATGACGGCCTTACCCGTGTGCCGCCGTCACTTGCGTGCGGCCACGAATTCGATTTCGATCTGCGCGCCGTTCGGGAGGGCGGCCACTCCGACGAGGGTCCGGGCGGGAAGAGGCTTCGGCATCAACTCCACGTAGATCGCGTTGAAGGCGTCGTACTTCGCCACGTCGGTGACGTAGACGTTGGTCTTGACCACGTCGGCGAGGGAGAGGTCGGCGGCCTTGAGCACGGCCTCGAGGTTCTTGACGCACTGCCGCGCCTCGGTCGCGAAGTCCGGGCTGATCTTCTGGGTCACGGGATCCTGGCCGACGTTCCCCGACACCCAGATCAGGTTCCCCACCATCACGCCCTGGTTGTAAGGAGCCCCTGGACGAGGCGGGGCTTCCTTCGAATTCACGCGGACGAAGTCTTTCTGGGCCGCGGCAGTGTAGCCGAGGCCGAAGGTCAAAACGGCCAGAAGGGCGACTCTTGGGGGCTTCATCGGTTTCTCCTCAATCTGCTGGGCGAAAGGCCTGTTACGGGATTCCGTGCTACTGTTCGCCTCGACCGTATCAGAAACCGACTCAACAGATTGGTTCTGGTAGCCGCACGGGTCTTTCATTCTGACGTCGGCGAGCCAGACCGCATAGGCATCGCGACAGCGCACTCCAACGTGCGACGGCAGCTTCAAACACGAACTCTTCGTGGCTCCTTTCATGGGGCTCAGGTGGTTCGCGCTCCCTTCCTTACGAGTACAAGGTTCGAGGGCAACATGAACCACGAAGCCGCTGCCACACACCCTGCCCTGTCGCCAAGCCGGAAAACCGCAGGAAACAATTGACCGCAAGCACACCCGAAGAACAGCGCATCGCGCTCTTCATCGACTTTGAAAACATCGCCATCGGAGTCCGCGACGCGCACTACCGGCGGTTCGACATCAACCTCGTCCTCGAGCGACTGGTCGAAAAGGGCAAGATCCTGGCCAAGCGCGCCTACGCCGACTGGGGCCGGTACGGTGAGTACCGCCGCAGCTTCCACGAAGCCGCGGTCGAGCTGATCGAAGTCCCCCAGAAGTCCGTGGGCGGGAAAAACTCCGCAGACATCCGCCTCGTGGTGGACGCCATGGACATGTCGTTCCAGAAGGAGCACATCGACTGCTTCTGCATCGCCTCGGGCGACTCCGACTTCTCGCCCCTGGTGAGCAAGCTCAAGGAGAACGACAAGTACGTCATCGGCCTCGGAGTCAAGAACTCCACCTCGGATCTCCTCATGGAGAACTGCGACGAGTTCATCTTCTATGAGGACCTCGTCCGCCGCCAGGAAAAGCCCGCGGTGGTCATCCCCAACATCCCCGAGAAACTCCAGGAGGCCTTCTCCATCCTGGTCGACTCGGTGGTGGCCCTGCAGCTCGAGAACAAGGGTGCTCTTTGGGGCTCCATGGTCAAGGAGACCATGAAGCGGAAGAAGCCCTCGTTCAACGAGACCTACTACGGCTTCCGGTCTTTCTCGAGCCTGCTCGAGGACGCACAGCGACGCGGCGTCGTGACCTTGCGGCGCGATCAGAAGTCGGGCAGCTACATCGTCGAGGACCTGGGTGCGGCGGCGCGCGGCGATGGTTCGATCGCGACCCCGCGGCCGGCCGAAATCGAGGCCGCGCCGGTTGCGCCTCCGACGCCCCCTTCGTCTGGTGATCCGGGGAACGGCGCCGCCCCAGGCGGTGTGAACGGCGGGTACACCAACGGCCATCGCGGTGAAAGCCGTGGCGATCGTGAACCCCGCGCCGAGCGTGAACCCCGGCCCGAGCGCCGGCCCGCGCCCGCCGCCGCCCCTTTGGCTGCCGCACCGACGTCAAACCCGCCGGCGATTGCGACCCCGGGGGCCCCTGCTCCCGAGGAGACTCTCACCGGCTCCGAGGTCGACGCCCCGGATGGCGACGCGCCGAGCCGGCCTCGGCGCCGCCGCGGCGGACGTGGCCGTGGTCGCGGACGCGACGGCGCAGAGAGAGAGGCGCGCCCCGACCTCGAAGCGCGCGGCGAGGATCTTCCCCTGCCGCTCGACGAAGACTCGAATCCGTCGATCCCCACCCCGCCCCAGGCCGCCGCGGCTTATGCCGAAGTGGTAGAGCGTATGGCTAGGACCGACGCGCCCGTTTTCTGGGAGGCCCCCAGAGCACCCGAAGCCGCTTCACTGCCGCCGATCGCTCTGCCCCCGACGTCGTCGGAAAGGCACGCGGACCGGATCACGCGGACAGCGCAGGACGGCGAGACTACGAGCGCCGAGGCACACCCCGTCGAGCCCACAACGGCCGTGGTCAAGGCGGCGACGCCGAAGCCCACGCCACCGGTTGCACCTGTGGACCCGGCCAAAGCGTCGTTCTCGCTGCTCGGCTGGCTCAAGGGCGGCGGCTGAGCCCAGGAGCGACGTCCCGCGCGCACCGAACTCCGAGGTTGACGCTGCGAACCGTCGGCTCGAGCGCGTAGCGGAACGACGCGCGCAACACCCAGGGACCGAAGTTCCAGGCCCCTCCGCGCACGACGCGGTACTCTCCGGAGGGGAGACCTCTCGGATCAGCGGACGCTGCTTCCGTGTAGGGCCCATGCCAGTCCGCGGTCCATTCCCAGACGTTTCCCGCCATGTCGTAGAGGCCGAAACCATTGGGCGGGAACGACGCGGTGGGCGCTGTGAAGTCCCATCGGTCGCGCCCCTCGCTGAGCGGACCTCCGCCTTTGTCCCGGCCATAGTTCGCGAGGTCATGCGTGGGAGGGCCTTTCCAGGGGAAGACGTTCTCCGCGCGCCCGCCTCGCGCCGCGTACTCCCATTCCGCTTCCGTGGGCAGACGGCCGCCCGACCAGGAGCAGAAGGCCGCGGCTTCCCCCCAGGAAATGGCGACAACCGGATGGTCAGCCCCCTGCCTGTATCCCGGACCTCTCCAGCTCAACCCGGCCTTTTGAGTCCAGCGCGTCCCGTCCCATGCGTGAGCCCAGCCGTCCTGCTCTGCCGCCGTTCGCCGACCGGTCGCGGCCGCGAAGGCCCCAAACGCCGCCACCGTGACTTCCGTGCGTCCCATCCAGAAACCGCGCGAGAGGCTTACCGCGTGCCTCGGCTTCTCATCGTCGTTGCACCGCGCGTCCTGCGGCAAGCATCCCATCTGGAACTCCCCGGGCGGCAGGGAAACATACTCGAGCCCATCCGTCGGGTTCTTGCGCACATCCGCACGGTCAGGGGCCGAGCCGGCAAGACGCCGGGTCTGATACATGAGTTCGGCCTCGAGATTGAGTGCGGCCTCTTTTTCCGTGGCGGGCAGGCCCAGCTTCCTGGCGCGTTGGACGCTTTTCAGAGCCGCTTCGGGATCCCGCTCCTTCTGCACCACCGCGAGGTTGTATTGATAGAGGCTGTTGCCGGGCGCGAGCTCCACCGCCTTGAGGAGTTCGAGGACGGCGGTTCCGGCGTCTCCCCGTTGCAGCGCGACCTGCGCCACCTTGAAGTGGAGACGCGCTTCCTCCTGCTCTTTCGTCTCCGGCCGGGCGGCGGCCGCGAGCACCATGACCACCACGACCACGAGCGGCAGCGACGTCCGAGTCAACCTCCGCGCGCGCCTGCCCGCCGACATGAGGAAACTCGACCTTGTTCCCTTCGGGATCGATGGCCCAGCCGAACTTGCCGTACTCGGAATCATGGGTCTTGTCGAGGACGTTGCATCCTTCCGCCTTGAGCTCCGAAAGCAGGGCGTGAAGGTCCTCGACCCGGCAGTTCACCATGAAGGAGGCGCGGGTCATCTGGTCCGCCGCTGTCGTCGGCAACAATCCTGGTTGCCTTGTGCTCGTTCCGCGAGTAACGCTTTTCCGGCTGCTCGATCGCTTGAACTTCCAGAATCGCCTCCTCGACCCCTTTGGCCAGGCCCTCGGCAAAACTCCCGCTCCAGGTACGGCGGAATATCGACCCGTCTTGTCGACCGGTGGTTTGAGCGAGATTGAGGATGATCAGGAGCAACACGAGACTCCCTGACCAGAGCATTCCGTTCAGCATCGCGACCGGCCTCCAAGCCTCACCCTACACCGCCTTCCGCCTCTGGCGTCAGAGGAGGCTCGCGTAGAGCTCTTCGAACTCTCCCACCACCCGCTCGGCGCCGAAGAGCGACTGCGCACGGTGCCTCGCCGCTTCGCCCATCTCCCGGCGGCGTTCCTTGTCGCGCAGGATCTCGCAGCAGCGCTCCGCCAGTCCCTCGACGTCTCCCACGGGAAGCAGGTAGCCGCACTCCGCATGCTTGACCACTTCGGGCAGGCCGCCCGCATCCGACCCGACCACCGGAATGCCTGCGGCCATGGCGGCGAGGGCGGCGAGGCCGAACGACTCGTTGTCGGAGGGAAGCAGGAAGACGTCCGCCTCCGGCAGGGCCTCGTAGCTTTCGACGCCGGAGAGGAACTTGACCGAACCCACGAGCCCCATGGTGCGCGCGAGTTCCCGCGCCATGGCCCGTTCCGGCCCGTCGCCCACGAGCATGAGTTCGCACGGAATATCGCGGGAGACGCGCTTGAAGGTCTCCATCACCAGGTCGATGCGCTTGCCCGGCCGGAAGTTCGAGATGTGGAGGATCGCCGGCCGATCCCCCGCGCCCACCTTGTAGGTCCGGGGCATGGGATCGAGGAAGTCGGGGATGACGTGAATCTTCCGCGGCCCGAGTTCCTCGACCACCACGCGCTTGAGCGAATCCGACACGCAGGTCACCGCCTCGGAGCAATCGAGGCCGTGGCGGGCCAAGCCGAGGAGGCACAGGTCGGACTCGATGAGCGTGAGTTCGACCCCGTGCAGCGTGGTCACGAGCTTCGGCTTCCGGGCGGGCACGATCCGGCAGGCCAGGGACGCGGCGATGGCATGGGGAATGGCGGCGTGAACGTGCAGCAGGTCGAGCTTCGCGTCCTCGGCCACCGCCGCGATCTTCGCGGCGAGGGCGAGGTCATACATGGGCGGGTCGGTGGCGGCACTCGTCGAGGGATCGATGACGTGTTCGCTCACCCCCTCCTCGGCGAGGTAAGGGGTGCCCGCGCGATGGCCGATGAAGTGGATCTCGTGGCCCCTGCGGGCGAGGTTTCGGGAGAGGGAGGCCGCGACCACCATCGACGCGGTGCCCAGAGGAGGAGCGACCATTCCGATCTTCATATCGGCAACACCTGATGCCCCTTCGCCCACGGGTCCATGTTTCGACGGATGTCGTCGATGATGGGAGGGCCGTACTTGGCGAGGAGCGAAATCCAGGAGACGCCGCGTTCTTGCAGCGAGCCTCCGGGGAAGATGAAATCGCGGGTGCGGGAGAGGCGCTCGGCGCGGGTTGCGTCCTGCCGCTTCATGGAGCGCAGCGCCTTCTCCTGAAGTCCTTCCACCTGGTGCAGGGCGCGGCCGAGCGCCGATTGCGCGGCCCCGCGCAGGGTGGAGTCGAGCTTGCCCAGGGTCTCTTCGACCCGGCCGAAGGCTTTCTCGATGTCGGCGCGGGAGGCCGCGAAGACCTTCTCGACCTCGGGATTCGCCTCGCGCGCCGCGCGGGCGAGGAGGGTCTGGGTATCGGTCTGGAGTTCCTCGAAGGAAAGGCCCTCGGCCTCCATGGCGCGGGCGGTGGCGGAATCCACGAGCGAGAAGCTGGGCCGCGGGAAGATGACCGGCCGCGGCACGCCGAAGTGCGCGTAAGAGGGGCCGATCTGCGCGTGATAGGCGACCTCGGCAGGACCGCCGATGTAGGCGATGGTGGGGAGCAGGTAATCCTGGGCCAGCGGCCGCAGCATCACGCCCGGGCTCGCGTCCTCCGGAGCGGCCGCGACATGGGCGAGCAGTTCCTCCTTGCTCAAAACCCGATTGCCGCCCCGCACCTCGATGCCTTTCTCGCTCACCCCCAGGGCCCGGCGCTTTCCCGCACTGACCAGGAACAGGTTGAGGAATCCGGTGGCGCGCACCGGCACCTGCTGGTGATAGCCCGCGGCCAGAAGCTTCTCCCCGATGCCCGCGGCAAGCCTGGAGGTGGGAGAGAGTTCGGAGATCTCGCGGTCGATGACCGGGCGCATCAGTTCCTTGAGCCTTGGGACCGCGGGATCCATGATGACGAGTCCGGGCAGGAAGTGCTGCAGGAGCTTCGAGAAGGCGCCGCTGATCGATGTCCCCGGCCGGTAGGCGGCCACCAGGGCATCGCAGACTTCGTCGCGCCAGGGCGAGGCCGGAAGCAGGTCGCGCACCGACTTCGCGAGAGGATCGATAGTCTCATCGAGAATGATGGTGGACGCGGGCTGGAGGGTCGGCTCGTCCACCGGCTCGTAGCGCAGGGTCTTGTACTGCGTGCTCCCATCCATCATGGTGGTGGCCCGGATCTCGGCGAAATCGTGATCGTCCGAAGCCACCCAGAAGACGGGCACCACCCGGGTCTTCAATTGCTCGCTCATCAAGCGGGCGAGCTCCATGGCCGCGAGGGCCTTATAGAGGACGTAGAGAGGCCCGCCGAAGAGGACCGACTGTTGTCCGGTCACGACCGCCAGGGTCTGCGGGTGCGCGAGCGCCTCGGCGTTGGCGCGCGCCTCGCTGCCCGCGGGCTGCTCCGAGGCGAGGGCGGCGGCCACCTCGGAACGCGGATGCGCGAAGGCTCTGGTCTGCGCGGCGGCTTTCGCCATGTCCTCGCGGGAAAAACCGAGGGGATAGAAGAGGGAGGCCTTGCCGCGCGAAGCGAAATAGTCCCGGAAGAGAGGAGAGATGGGCTGCTTCAGCGCGTCGAATGAGACGGTGCGCGGCGCCCGATCGGTCGCGTTCATCAGCCTCAGTCTATGCGATGGCCTTCGCCCCTCACGGCCCGGCCCGACCGGGAGGCAGGGGGTCTATTCGGCGCGGAGGGTCACCGCCGGATCGGTGCGCGCGGCGCGCCAGGCCGGGACGGCGCATGCGAGCAGGGCGAGACCGCTCAGGATCAGGAAGACCGCGCCGAAGGTCGTGGGATCGAGGGCCTTCACTCCGTACAGCAGCGAATCGAGCGCGGCCATTGCGATCGCCGAGATCAAGAGGCCGCTGATCAGGCCGACGAGAGCCGGCCGCATCCCCCGCAGGAGAACGAGGCTCCGGATCTCCGCGGCGCGGGCCCCGAGGGCGAGGCGCACCCCGATTTCGCGCTGCCGATGGCCCACGAGCACGCTCACCGCCCCGTACAGGCCAAGCACCGCGAGGCCGAGGGCCACGAGCGCGAAGAAGGACAGCAAAGAGGCGGCGACCCGCCGGTTGCCGGTCGAGGCGGCCACCACCTGCTCGTAGCTGCTCACCGCGCTCACCGGCTGAGAGGGATCGGCCTCGCGGAGGATGCGGCGGACGGGGGCGACGAGGGCGAGCGGATCGCCGGATGAGGCGCGGATGAGAAGGGTGAGCGTCGTCTCGGCCCATGCCCATTGACTCTGGGGCACGTAGACCTGATATCCCGGCGTCCGGTCTAGGCCATGGTGAGCGACACTCGGCACGACGCCCACGATGGTCCGGGGCGCGGCGGTGGGCGGCCCGAGCATGATGGTCTGGCCGAGCGCTTCCTCGTTCGGGAAGAGATCGACCGCCATCCTTTCGTTGATCACCGCGACCGCGGCGGTTCCCTGGGCGTCGCGCGCGTTCAGGACACGACCGCGAAGGGCGGGGATGCGGAGGGCCTCGAAGAAGTCGGGCGTCACCACGAAGCGATCGGCGGAAGGCGCCGTCTCCGGATTCGCGAGCGGGCGCCCTTTGACGTGAAGGCCGTAGCCGTCGACATCGCCGCTCAGGGGCAGGGTGGTGACTCCGGCCGCGGCACTCACCCCCGGCAGACCCCTCACGCGCTCCAGCGCGCTCTCGTAGAAGGCCACGGTCTTCGCGATGTCGCGCGCGCTGTCGTCGCTTTGATACTCCGGCCCGCTCAAGGACACCCGCAGAGTGAGAACGGAGGAGGGATCGAACCCGGGCTTCACCGCGAGCAGGCCGCTGAGGCTGCGCACGAGAAGGCCGGACCCGATCAGCAGGACGGCGGCGAGGGCCACGTTCGCGCCTACGAGAACCGCGCGCAGCCGCCAGGAAGAGGAGGTGGCGCGTCCTGAGCCGTGGATGTCCGCGGCCAGGTTCCGGCCGATCATCTGGCGCATGGGGACGAGGGAGAAGACGAGGCCGCTCGCCGCGATCAGGAAGAAGGCCATGGCCGCGGCCCGTCCGTCGATGGCGGCATGGCCGAGGCGGGGAAGCTGAGTGAGACCTTCCAGGGCGAGGCCGCGCAGCGCGGCCTGGGCGGCGAGCAGGCCCAGCAGACCGCCAACCAGCGAGAGCAGGAGAGATTCGGTGACGAGTTGACGGGCCATACGGCCGGGGCTCACCCCCAGGGCGGCGCGGAGCGCCACTTCGCGGGTGCGTTCGCTGGCGCGCAGAAGGAGCAGGTTTGCCACCGTGCCGCAGGCCACGACCAGGAGCGCGAAAACGCCGAGCGAAAGCACGGAGAGGGTCGTCCGCACCGGACCGAGAAGGAGTTCATCGAGTCGAACCACGCGCACCGAGGGCTCGCTGTACTCCTTGGGGTGCTCGGTCGCGAGGTTCGCCATGATGCCCGAAAGCTCCTGCGCGGCCGCGGCGGGGGAGACGCCGGGCGCAACGCGCGCCATCACCTTGAGGTGGCGGCAGGTGCGGCACGCGAAGGAAGCGAGAGGGTCGTACCCGAGAGGAACCCACAATTCCGCCTTCTCGAACAGTTCCTGACCCACGATGTCCTCGAAGCCCGCGGGCATGATGCCCACGACCACGAACGGATTGCCGTTGATGGTCACCGGCTTGCCGAGAACTCCGGGGTCGGCGTCGAACCGGCGACGCCACAGACCGTCCGTCAGCACCGCGACCCGGCGCGCGGGGCCCGGACGATCCTCGGCCTCGGTGAAGGCGCGGCCGAGGGCGGGCCTCACCCCGATCAATTCGAAGTAGTTCCAGGACGCGCGCATGGCGCTCACCTTCTCCGCGTCGCGGCCGCCGCCGAGGAGGGTCGCCGACGAAAGGGAAATCGCGACCATCGCGTCCAGGGACCGCGCGCGATCACGCAGATCCACGAAAGTCAGATACCCGAGATTCGAGCCCTCCCCGCCCCGCGAGGTCTCCTGCACGGTGATGAGCTGGTCGGGCTCCCGGTAGGGCAGGGGTTGCAGCAGAACCGCGTCGACCACCGCGAACATCACCGTGCTGGCGCCGAGGCCTATGGCGAGGGTGAGTGCGGCGGTCAGAGTGTGGACGGGTCGCGCCGCGGCCGCACGCCAGGCGAAGCGCGCGTCGCGTTTCAGGATGTCCCAATGCTCGGAGGGCGCCGTGCGCAGGATGTCGGCGATGGCGGCGAGCCAGAGGCGGAGGAGAGAGCCCGGCCGCGAGGCCTCGCGACGCCCGTCGCGGAAGGCCGTTTCCATCTCCCGTCCGTAGTCGCCGCGAAACTCCGCGGGAAGCAATCGGAGAAGACTCTTGAAGAAGAGATCGTGCATGGCTTGGTCTCCTTCAGGCGCGCCTGACCCGGAGCTTGGCCCGGGCCTGCAGCAGGGTCTCCTCGAGACGATCCGCTTCCGCGATCGCCACCGCGCGGCCCCTCTCGGTCAGTCGGTAGTAACGACGTCTCTCGTCGTCGAGGTCGGGACCCGGCCGCTCGGAGGATTCCAGGATGAAGCCCTCCGCCACGAAGCGCTTGATGATCGCGTAGAGCGTGCCGGGCAGCAGGCGCACCTTGCCATCGCTCCGGCGCGCCACCTCCTTGATGATGGCGTAGCCGTGTTTTTCGGAGTCGGCCAGGGCCAGCAGCACCTGGAACATCGCGGGGGTGAGAGGGAGATGATCCGCCGCTGTAAAGCGCATAAGACGACTATATTGACAATCACTATAGTCGTCAAATGAAAAGATCAGGGCGGGGGGCGCTGGACCTGTCTCCCCTGGCTGATGAAGGAGAAGCCGGCGTGGCCGCTCTGACCGATCATCACCGCCTCCACGATGGGCTCGTCGACGTCCGCGGGGCCCACCCACTCGATCACGAAGTTGGCGCCCGGGCCGCCCACGGTGTCGTCGCGCTTGACCACGTACTCGACCGTGGCCATGGGACCGAGTTCCCCCGGAGTGGTGATGTAGTCCCTCACCACCCGGCCGGCGGAATCGTAATCGCGCGCATGGGTGAGACCGAGGGGATGGGTGCTGCTGACGTTGCGGACGCTGACCGTGGCCGCGAGGTTCACCATCAGGGGCTCGAACTCCAGACCGAGATAGATGCTCGAATACACCGCGACATAGACCCGGCGGTGCACGAAGTCCGGGGGCAGGGGCGAGGACAGGGGCTTCAGGCGGTCGGCCGCACTGCCCAGGGCGGCGGGGTTCGACGCCGGGGGCGGGCTGGAGCAGGTCGCGGAGGCAGCGGCGGCGAGGGCCAGCGTGACGAGGATGTTCGGACGGTTCAGGGGGCCTCCTTTCGACACCTGCGGGGGATGCTAGCAGCCGGGAGGGATCGCGCCCCCCTGCAAAGTTGACACTCGCCATCGGGCTTCGATACGCTCCGCAGTCCCTAGGAACGCCTCCGTATCCTGGAGCATAGGCACGTGGCTCAGTGGTAGAGCACTTCCTTGACACGGAAGGGGTCGATGGTTCAATTCCATCCGTGCCTACCAGTTACGCTGGACGTTCCATTTCAAGACTCCCCGACACCTCAAGGACCGAACGCGATTTTGATGATCCGCTCCCGCCTCAGCTCACGCTGATGTCGTCGTCAGTCACCCCCGACCTGACGGGTCCGTCCGGCGAGTCCAAGCCTGCCGATTCGCCCATCGAGATTTACCGCCATTCCTCCGCGCATCTGCTCGCGGCCGCGGTTACCGAGCTCTTCCCCGATACCCAGTGCGGCATCGGGCCGCCCACGGATGACGGCTTCTTCTACGACTTCCTGACCAAGGCGCCCTTCACGCCCGAAGACCTCACCGCCATCGAAAAGAAGATGGCGCACATCGTCAAGCAGAACCGGCCCATCGAGAAGAAGCTCCTGCCCAAGGCCGAAGCGCTCAAGGTCTTCGCGGAGAAGGGCCAGACCCTGAAGTGCCAGCTGATCGAGGAGAAGGCCGGGGACATGGTGCAGTGCTACACCATGGGCCCCTTCATCGACTTCTGCCTCGGGCCCCATCTGCCGAGCACGTCGCACATCAAGGCCTTCAAGCTCAATCCCTCCCCCGCCGCCGCGTACTGGAAGGGGAAGCCCGAGAACCCGTCGATGCAGCGCATCTACGGTTACAGCTTCTTCACGAAAGAGGAGCTG
>CAZYEA010000030.1:0-24520 GCA_964646485.1 uncultured Acidobacteriota bacterium | reverse complement strand
CCTCGAACGAAAACTCCTCGAGCAGGAAACGGGCGAAGGCATCCGAATCCTTCACGGGCAGCCGGGCCACCACGTAGAAGGCTCCCTCGGGCTTGCGCAGGAAGACGTCGGGGAGCTTGTTCAGTTCCTCGAAGATCACGTCGCGACGCTTCTGGTACTCCGTGCGAACCGACGCGTAGTAGTCCTCGGTTATCTCCGACATCCCGAGAGCGAGAACCTGGGCGAGGCCCGGCGGCGAGAGCCGGCCCTGGGCTGCGCGGGTCACCGCCGCGATGACCTCGGTATTCCGGGAGACCAGACACCCGAGGCGGATGCCACAGGCGCTGAAGCGCTTGGAAAGCGAATCGACCACCACCACCCGGTCCTCCATGCCGGACAAGGCGAGGGCGGAGGTGGCGGTGTGGCCGTCGTAAACGAATTCGCGGTACACCTCGTCGGAGACCAGGAAGAGGTCGTGGTCGCGGCAGAAAAGGGCGACGCGCTCAACCTCCTCGCGGGTGTAGACCGTGCCCGTCGGGTTGTTCGGATTGCACAGAAGCACGAAACGGGTGCGCTTGGAGAGAGCCTTCTCGAAGGCCTCCCGCGCGGGCAGGTGAAACCCTTCCTCGCCGCGGCACTGCACGGGCACGAGCCTGACCCCGCTCATGGCCGCGAAGGAGTTGTAGTTCGTATAGAAGGGCTCGGCCACGATCACTTCGTCGCCCGCCTCCGCCAGGCAGAGGAAAGCGAAGAACACCGCCTCGCTCCCGCCCGTGGTGGCGATGAGATCTTTCGGCTCGACATGGAGGCCGACGGTCGCGTAGTACTTCGACAGGGCGTCGAGGTACTGCGGCGTTCCCGCCGAGGGCGAATAGGCGATGACCGGATCCACCGATTTCAGGCGGTCGCGCATGATCTTCGGGGTTTCGAGGTCGGGCTGACCGATGTTCAGGTGAAACACTTTGACCCCGCGAGCCTTGGCCGCGTCGGCGAAGGGGGCCAGTTTCCGGATGGGAGAGGGCGGGAGAGCCAGACCTCGGGATGAAACTTTGGGCACGCTCAAACCTCCACGCTGGGCAGCGATTTCTCTTAGACTCCGCACATTCCGCGAGTTCGGGATCTTCCGAACCGTTCTCATTCTAGGTCTTACAAAATGCTCGCAGCATTTGGCCGATTCATCGTTCTTGCGATTTTTGGCGTCGGCGGCTCTCTCCTTGCTTCCTCACCCCTCGAGGGAGCGCTCCTCGGGATGCTCATCGGCCTTGCCGTCCTCGGCCTCGAGGCGGTGGTGGCGCAGGTCGAGTCGCGGCAGCTGCTCTCCGGCAGCTTCGGCCTGATCATCGGTCTCTTCGTCGCCCTGCTGGCCGGCAGCGCCCTCGAGCCTCTCGAGAGCCTGGCGGGGATGGCGGTCCGACTCGGCCTCGTGGTCGGCCTGGGTTGGATCGGCCTCGCCACCGGGGCCCGGCACGCCCGGTACTTCTCGCTCTCCCGCATACGCACCGACTGGGAGACAAGGGGCGACGCCACGGGCCGAAGCACGCCGAAGATCCTCGACACCTCCGTCATCATCGACGGCCGCATCGCGGAAATCGCGGAGGCGGGCTTCATCGAAGGTCCGCTGGTGATCCCGCAATTCGTGCTCGTCGAACTGCAACAGGTGGCGGATTCCTCCGACCCCTTGAAGCGCAACCGCGGCCGGCGGGGGCTCGACATGCTGCAGCGCATCCAGAAGAATCCGGTGGTGCCCATTCAGATCGTGGACGCGGATTTCCCCGAGGTGAAGGAAGTCGACCTCAAGCTGATCGAGCTGGCTCTAAAAGCCGAGGGCAAGATCGTCACCAACGATTTCAACCTCAACAAGGTGGCCCAGCTCCGGGGCGTCAAGATCCTCAACATCAACGATCTCGCCAACTGCCTTCGGCCCCTGGTCCTGCCCGGCGAGCCGATGCGGATCTTCGTCAGCAAGGAAGGCAAGGAACACGGTCAGGGTGTGGGCTACCTCGACGACGGGACCATGGTGGTGGTCGAAGGCGGGAGGCGTGCTCTCGGCCGCACCATCGACGTGAACGTGACCACCGTGCTGCAGACCGCGGCGGGCAAAATGATCTTCGTGCGGTGGCCGGAGGCTTCGGCCGAGGACCTCACCCGCAAGGACACCCGCCCGACCCTGCGGCGGGCGGATGGGAAAACCAACGGAAACGGCGAGGCTCAGGCGGCGGGCCTGCGCGACACCGAAGAAGTGCCGCTCGCGTCCCGCCAGACCGCCGAAGTGCTGCCGGCCGCCGCGAACGGCACGACCAACCGGGGTCAGTAGCGGCGCTTGTTCCGGCTGGCGCTCGCGATCCTGACCGCGTGCCTCGCCACTCTCGCGTTTGCGCCCATCGGAATCCTGGCCTGGCCCTTTCGGCGGGACGGGGAGGTCGCTTTCATGGTCACCCGGCTCTGGGCGCGCGCGATCCTTCGCGCCGGAGGCGTGACCACGAGTTGCGAAGTGACGACGCCGCTGCCCGAAGGGCCGGTGGTGTTCGTCTCGAACCACGTGAGCGCTCTCGACATCCCGATTCTCTTCGCCACCCTTCCGCGCTCCTTCCGGATCGTCTACAAGAGTTCCCTTCTCTACGTGCCCCTCATGGGTCAGCACCTCGCGGCCACTCGTCATATCGCCATCGACCGTTCGAAGGCGTTCAGCGCGAAGCGCAGCCTGGCCGCGGCCGCGCGTCGCATCCACAACGGCGTCTCCGTGGCCCTTTTCCCCGAAGGCACGCGCAGCGGCGACGGGCTCATGGGACCCTTCAAGCGAGGCAGCTTCAAGCTCGCGGTCGAAGCGGGGGTGCCGGTGGTGCCGGTCAGCCTGATCGGCCTCCGAAAAGTGGCGAAAGGCGGCCGGATCACTCCGGGCCACGTTCTCGTGAAGATTCATGCGGCCTTCGCCGCCCAGGAAGGGAAGGACGCGGTCGAGACTCTTGCCGTGCAGTCTGAGAATCTGATTCGAGCCGAGGTGGGAAACCGATGAGAAGGATCCTTCGCAACACCCTGTCCGGCGTGCTCATCGCGGCCCTCACGGGCGCCGCGGCGGGGCCCGCCGCCGCGAAAGGGAGAGACCCCCTGGGAACCGCCATCGATTCCATCCTGAAGCGCGAGGTCTTCACCCCCGCCATCGTGGCCATCGACATCCGCGATCTCGATACCGGCCGGGTTCTCTATGAGAAGAATGCGGTCACGAACGTGAAGCCCGCCTCCACCATGAAGCTCTTCACCACCGCGGCCATACTCGACGCCGAGGGTCAGGCGAGCGCGCCCCCCGCCACCACGGTCGAAACCTCGGGACGTCTCGACGGACTCGGCCGGGTTCTGGGAGACGTGTATCTCGTCGGCCGCGGCGATCCCAATCTTTCGGACCGGTTCGAATGGAGGGGCGGAAAGAGCCCATTCGATCAGCTCGCGAAAGACCTCCGTGAGGCCGGGATCACCCGCATCGAGGGCCGGCTCATCGGGTACGACGGCCTCTTCACCGATGAAACCATTCCGGACGGCTGGACCGCTGACGATCTCGTCTGGTCGTACGGGGCCGAAGTCTCGGCCTTGAGCGCCTTCGACAACTCCCTGCGCCTGCGGTTGGAGCCGGGCGAGCGTGAGGGCGATCCGGCGCGACTGATGGTCGAGCCCGCGACCGGGTTCATGCGGGTGGAGAGCCGCGTTTTGACCTTCGCGGAGGGAACGAAGGCGAAGGTATCGCTGACCCGGCCGCTCGGATCCCGTCACGTGGTGATCGAAGGGGGGGTGCCGCGACTCGGCGAAGCGTGGACCGGAGCGGTAGCCGCACCCGAGCCCACGCTTTTCGCGACCACCCTGTTCGGAGAAGCCCTGGCCCGGCAAGGAGTGAGTGTGCAGGGGGAGATCATGGTGTCGCGTGCGCCTCTGCCCGCGGCCCTTCGTCCCCTGGCCTCGGTGCGCGGCCCCGCGGTGGCGGAGCAGATTCGCGTGGTCAACAAGGAGAGCCAGAACCTTCACGCGGAAACCCTGTTGCGCCGCCTCGGTCTCGCCGCCTTCAAGGACCCTTCAGTCGAGTCGAGTCTCAAGGCGCGCGAGGCGTTCCTGAAAAGCCTGGGAGTCCGTACCGCCGATGCCGCGATGTACGACGGGTCTGGCCTCTCCCGCGCGGATCTCGTGACCGTGCGCGCCGAAGTGGATCTGCTGGCCGCGATGAGTCGCCATCCTCTCGCCCGGGCCTTCCGCGATTCGCTGCCCATCGCCGGAGTCGACGGCACGCTCAAGAAGCGCATGGTCGGCACGAAGGCCGAGGGGCGCGTGTTCGCGAAGACCGGGTCTCTCAGTCACGTGAACGCGCTCGCCGGGTATGTCGAGGGCGCCTCCGGCCGGCGCTTCGTTTTCTCCATCATCGTGAACCACCACACCCGGCCGTCGAGAGAGGTCACCGCCGCCATGGACGAGATCTGCGCGCTGCTCGTGGATTTGAAGTAGCCACGCCGCACCCTGAAAAGGACCCGCCCCGAGGGGCGGCCCGTCTAGTCTCTGGGGGTGCCGGAATGCGAGACCCCGCTCACGACCCGCCAGGAGACCATCCTCGAAGGCCTCAATGAGGCCCAGCGTGGAGCGGTGCTCCATGGAGAAGGGCCGCTGCTGATCGTCGCCGGAGCGGGCACCGGAAAGACCACGGTCCTCACCCGGCGCATCGCTCACCTCATCACCACCACGCGGGCGCGGCCCGAGGAAATTCTCGCCCTCACGTTCACGGAAAAGGCCGCGCGGGAAATGGCCGAGCGCGTGGACCAGCTCGTGCCCTACGGCTACACCGAGAGCTTCATCGCCACTTTTCATGCCTTCGGCGATCGCATGCTGCGCGAGAACAGCTTCGCCGCCGCCCTGCCCCAGGACTTCCGTGTTCTCTCGCGGGCGGATGAAATTGTGTTCCTGCGCGAGCGCCTCTTCTTTTTGCCTTTACAGCGGTTCCGGCCCCTCGGGGATCCCGGCCGTCATCTTTCGACCCTCGTGGAGTTCACCTCCCGGGCCAAGGACGAGGATGTGGCGCCCGAGGCGATCGGCGCCTTCGCCGAAGCGCAGTTGCGCCGGGCCGCGGAAGGCAGCGGCGAGGAAGCCAGGGCCGAGCGCGAACAGGCCCTCGACCTGAAGGAGGCGGCGGAGTTCTTCGAGGCTCAGCAGGCCGCTCTCGCGAAGGCGGGGCTCGTCGATTTCGGCGACCAGATCCACCTCGCCTTGAAGCTGCTGCGCGCACGCCCCGACGTGGCCCTCGCCCTGCGCCGGCGCTTCCGCTACATCCTGGTCGACGAGTTTCAGGACACGAATCACGCCCAGCTCGAGCTCATCCGCCTGATCGCGGGAGACGGCAACCCGAACATCACGGTGGTGGGCGACGACGATCAGGCCATCTATCGCTGGCGGGGCGCCGCCCCTGCGAATCTCATCCACTTCCTTTCCCTCTATCCCGCGGCCGCCCGCGTGGTGCTCCGTCAGAACTACCGCTCCACCCAGGAGATTCTCGACACCGCGCATCGGCTCATCACCTACAACAACCCGCACCGTCTCGAGGCCATGACCGGCATCGACAAGCGCCTCGCGGCCGATCGCGGGCCGGGCAGGAACGTGGCCCACTGGCGCTTCCCCACCGCCTCCGCCGAGGCCGACGCGGTGGCGAAGGCCATCGACGATCTTCATCGCGATCGCTCCATCCCCCTGGACGAGATCGCGGTCCTGGTGCGCAACAACGCCGACGCCGACCCTTTTCTCCGCGCCCTCAACATGCGCGGCCTTCCCCACCGCTTCTCGGGCGGGGCGGGGCTCTTCGAGCGGCCGGAGGTTCGCAGCCTCATCGCCTTCCTGCGCCTGGTGGCTTCGCCCGACGATTCGGTCTCGGCCTGGGCGCTCGCCTTCTCCGAAATCTATTCGTTCGATCCCGTCGACCTCTCCCGCATGTCGCGCTACGCCTCGCGAAAATCCCGCCCTCTGCTCGATGTGCTGCGCGAACTCGAGGGCAACGTCGATCTCGCTTCGGTCAAAGGGGCGTCGAGGGACGCCGCGAAGAAGTTCGTGGCCGACATCGAACGCGGGGTCAAAAGCATGGCCAGGATGCGCACGGGCGAGGCCCTCTACGAGTTCCTCAAGCAGTCGGGGTACCTCGGACGCCTGGCCGCCGTCTCGTCTTCGAAAGACGAGAGGAAGGTCGCGAACATCGCGCGCTTCTTCGATATCGTGCGCGGCCTCTCGGGGGTGCTTGAGAGCGACCACATCCCGGCCTTCGTGGCCCGCTTCGACCTGCTGCGAGAGGCGGGCGAGGATCCCTCCGCCATCGAAGTGCAGGAAGGCGACGCCGTCAACATCATGACCGTCCACAAGGCCAAGGGGCTCGAGTTCCGCGCGGTCTTTGTGGCGAGCTGCGTGGATCAGAAATTTCCTCTACGAAGGCGAAGCGACCCCTTGCCCCTTCCCGCCGCCTTGCTGAAGAGCGACATCTCCCCGGGCGACGCCCACCTCATGGAGGAACGGCGCCTCTTCTACGTGGGGATGACCCGGGCCAAGGACGACCTCGTCCTCACTTCGGCCGACGACTACGGCTCCGGAGCAACCCGCAAGGTCTCGCGTTTCGTGGTCGAGGCCCTCGACCTGCCCTCACCCAAAACCAGGGCGACGCGCTCCTCGCCCCTCGAGACCATCGCCGCTTCCGCACCCGTGCCGGCAAGCGTCAACGACCCGGACACCCCCGAGGGTTCCTCCGAACCCGAGAGTCTGTCCGCGGCCATGGCCCCGCCGTTGCGGCTTTCGTTTCGACAGGTCGACGACTACCTCACCTGTCCGCTCAAGTACCGCTTCGTCCACCGCAATCGGATTCCCCTGCTCACCCATCACCGCGTGGTGTACGGGAGCGCCATCCACCAGGCGGTCCAGGAGATGTTCAAGGCGCGGCAGGCCGCGGTTCCCTTCGACGTCCCTGACCTTCTCGCCGCCTTCCGCCGAGCCTGGGTTTCGGAAGGCTTCCTGTCGCGCGAGCACGAAGAGTTGAGGCTCAAGGAAGGCGAAGGGACGCTCACGCGATTCTTCGAGTGGGAGAAGGAGCATCCCCTGCGGCCGACCGCGGTTGAGGAGGAATTCTCGTTCATGGTGGGCCGCACCCGCGTCACCGGCCGGTACGACCTCGTGGTCGCGGGGGAAAAAGGCGTCACCATTCTCGACTTCAAGACCGGCGACGTCGACACCGAGGCTCGGGCCCAGCATCGGGCCGAGGAGAGCCTTCAGCTCGCGATCTACGCTCTCGCTCACGTCCGCACCGCTTCCGTCCTCCCCGAACGGGTGGAATTGCGTTTCCTCGAAACCGGCCTCATCGGCGGCTTCGCTCCGACCGAGGCCCTGATTCTCTCCACCGAGAAGAAGATCGCCGAGGTGGCCGACCGCATTTCGCGCGGTCTGTTCGAAGCGACACCCTCGCACGGGGCCTGCCGCCCCTGCCCCTTCCGCGACGTCTGTCCGGCAACCGCAAAGGACGATTAGTACACTCCCCGTCTGATGACGGGGACGAGAACGCGACTTGCCGCCGCCACGGCGTCGATGCTCGGGCTTCTGGCCGGGGGACTCGAGGCGCACTCGGCCCCGCAGGGCGAGGGCGTCTGGCACGGTCTCACGGGCACACTCTCTCCGGCCGAGATCGGGATGGCGTTCTTGGGGGCGGCCCTGGTCTTTGCGCTGGGCGCGGTTGCGGACGTGAGGCCGTTTCTGGGGATGGGCTGCGGGCTCCTTCCCCTGATCCCGGCGGTGATGGGCGCGGGCGCTCCCCTGCTCTTCTTCTCCAAATACGCCATGGCGCTCGGGTTCGCGATTCTCGTCGGTTGGACCTCGCGGGATCTTTGGGACCGGCTACCCGCCTTCGAACCCATCGTGGTGTTCACGATTTCCCTCGCCTTCTTCGTGCTGGTCGGGAGGTTCCTGCCCGGCCCTGCCGGGCCTCAGGGTGACGAGCCCCACTATCTTCTGATCGCGGAGAGCCTGCTGAAGGACGGCGACGTGGACCTTCAGGACCAGTTCGATGAGCGCGCGTTTTCAAAATTCACGAGCGGGAACCTCGAGCCCCACACGGCGCCTCGCTCGCCCAAAGGCCGGCTCTACGCGATCCACACACCGGGTCTCGCCGCCCTCATCGCTCCGGGATACGCGGCCTTCGGCTTCACCGGAGCCCGCGCCGTGGTCTCCCTGGCGATGGCGCTGACCGTGGCCCTGCTGTTCGTCACCGCTCGCTCCCTCCTCGGACCCTCCGCGGCGAACTTCGTTTTTGTGCTCTCCACGTTCGCGAGTCCGCTGCCCATCTACGCCAACGCCATCTTCCCGGACTCGGTGGCCGCCCTGCCGGTGGCGGCGACGCTTGGATATCTCGTCGCCATGAGACCGGCTCTCCTCGCCCTCGCCACGATCTCCATCGCCAGCCTGCCGTGGATGCATCCCCGTTTCCTTCCCCTCGCCCTGATCCTCTCCGCCGCGATCACGGTTCGAAACGGGTTTTCACTGAAGCGGGCGGCCGTCTCGTTCGTCCCGCTGCTGGTTTCGCTCGGTCTCCTGCTCGCCCACTTCCATGCCCTCTTCGGAAGTGCCGCTCTCACCGCCGCCTATGGTCCGGGCTTCTCGTCCGACGTCTCGATCTTCCACATTCCCCTCGGAGCCTCGGCCCTGATCCTGGATCGTCAGTTCGGACTCCTCCTCTTTTCTCCCGTCCTGCTCTTGGGCCTCGCAGGTGCTGGGAAACTGTGGGAGCAGGACCGCCTCCTCGCGATTCTGACGTCCACGATCGCCCTCGTGCTCCTCGGCGTGGGAGGGTCGTTCAGCATGTGGTGGGGCGGCGCGTCGGCGCCCGCGCGTTTCCTCGTCGGAGCGGTCCCCTCGCTCCTGCTCTTGTGCGCGGCGGCGTGGCAGGCATTCCCGGAGCGCCGCTCGCTCCTGGGCGCCGCGGGCGGCTTCGGGGCCGGACTCCTTCTGCTCGCATCTGTGGCGCCCCGCGCTCTCCACAACCGCGCCGACGGGGACAGCGGTCTCCTCCGACTCCTGGCCCCGACGCTCGACGTCGACCGTTTCTTCCCAGGCTTCATTCGACCCGAAGGCCTCGGCATCCTCTCGCTCCTGTGGGGACTGGCCCTCGCGGTCGCGCTGTTCCGACCCAGGGCCTCTGTCTGGGCGCTCGCGCTGCCCTTCGCCTACGGTACCTTCACGATCTCGAGGCCGCTCCTCGATCCTTTCTCCTCGTCCCTCCGCGCCCTCGAATCGTGGGACGATCACCGCCGAACCTTCGGCGGGTCGGATGCCGAAAGCAGCTTCACCCTCGACATCCCCCTCGGCAGCGCATCGGAAACCGTCACCGCGGGGGTTGAGCGGCTTTCGCCACGCTTCTCGGCGCCGGCGGGAGCCTGGATCCTGCGAGTCACCTCGAGTGCCGAAGTGACGCCCGACGCCATCAATCTCGCCCGAGTGAGCCTGATCGGCGAAGACGACGCATCCCTGACCTCACTCATCATCAAGGCGGGTGAAGAAGAAGCCGCGGTCGTCTTCCATCTCGAACGCGACGAGCGTCGGGTCCGACTTCGCTGCGAAGGCCTGCAGTCGAGCGCCCGTGTCGTCCGCGCCACCCTCGTTCGCGAGGGCTCAAGCTCGCGTTGAGTTTGGCGCGGTGAGAGCGGCCTTTCTCAAAACACTCGTTCATTCGCGCGAAATGTGACGAGGCGCTCAATGCGCCGCACTCGGTGAGTCCGGTCACCCTCCATGGGAACGATCGGGGACTACCTTCCGCCCGTCCGGCGCCCCTCGGAGTCGGATCGCGCGAACTACATGAACCGGAGGTCTCGCATGAAATCCAGTTGCCTGTCGTTCCTCCAATCGCATCAATTCGCATTGGCATTCTTCGGCCTGCTCAGCCTGACCGCCTGCGGAGGCGGAAGCGCCGGCCCATCCAGTCCCTCGCCTTCGGGGGCGGTTGTTCTGAACGGATCCGTGGTCGGGGCGAGCAGTGTTTCCGCTTCGTCGGCCTATGCCGCAACCGCGACCTCGACCCGGTCGCTGGCGGGCGGCTCCATCGTCGTGTCCATAGCGGAGAATCCGAGCCTCACCACCCAGGTCGGGGTCGACGGCTCCTTCACCCTCCGGGGCCTGCCCACGGGCTCCTTCTCCCTCGTTTTCTCACGTGAGGGAATAAGGATCGGGACGCTCACGTTCAACGCGGTCCTCCCAAGTCAGGAGGTGAACATCACGGTGAGCATCACGGGCAGTTCGTTGACCCTGCTCGAGGAGCAGCGCAACGGCATCGGCCACGGCGATCTCGAGATCGAAGGCAGGGTGGAGACGATCCTGTTCGTGAGCGAGACTGCCGACAGCCGATTCATTATCGACGGTCGGACCGTGGTCGCCCGGCCCGGGCAGACCACGATCCGAAAGGGAAATGCGCTAAGACGCCCGGCCGACCTCACCGTGGGGGTCTCCGTCCACGTCAAGGCAACCTGGCTCCCCGCTGAGGGGACGACCCAGCCCGTGCTCGCCTCCGAGATCAAGATCCAGGAAGACGAGGATGAGCATGACCCCGCTCCTTCGCCGTCCCCGACGCCCCGCCCCGCCTGCATGATCGAGGGCGGAGTGGCTGGTCGCGGGATCGAACTCGAAGGCAGGGTGAGCAGCGGAAACGCTGCCGCCTTCCAGCTGAGCGTCGACGGAGACCGAGCCTCGGGCCCGGTGAGCATCCTGGCCGCCGGCGCCTCGTTGGAGTGCACCCCCAGGTCCGGACCGAACGCTCCGACCCCGGCCGAGTGCAGCGCTTCGGTGAAGGCGGGCGCCAAGGTCCATGTGAGCGGGACCCTGGACGCCTGCACGGCTACCTCCGCCCAGGTGTCGGCCGGCAGGGTCCAGGTCCAGAAATGAGGGACTTGACGCGCCATGCACGGAGTTGCTAGCGTGTCTCCCGTTCTAAAAACGTACTCGTATGTCGTTTCTCCGGCGGTCACGGAGGTCGGGCGGGTCGAATGTCGGCCCGGTTCTTGGCGCTCCTTCGTTCGGTGACGTAGACGAGTCGAAAGGCCGAAGGAGGCCTAGCAAAAATGATCGAAGGCAAAGTGAAGTGGTTCAACGAGTCCAAGGGTTTTGGATTTCTCTCGCGCGATGGCGGACCTGATGTGTTCGTCCATCACTCGGAAATCAAGGCCGATGGCTTCCGTACGTTGAACGAGGGCGATCGCGTCAGCTTCGAAGTGGTGGACAGCCCCAAGGGTCCCCGCGCCGCTAACGTCAACAAGATCTAAGCGGTCTACCAGAAGCAAAGACGTTCGCGTCGTCGCTTCTCGCCCGGGGTTTTCGAGCAGGCTCGAGAATTCCCGGGCTTTTTCTTTTTCGAAGGGCTCCCTAAAACCTCCGTGTCTGAAGTCCTGAAGACGCTCCGTCGAGCCGGCGCCATTGCCCGAGAGGTGCGCGATCTCGGCGCAAAGCTGATCGTCCCCGGCGCCTCCCTGCGCTTCGTCTGCGAAACCGTGGAAGCCGAGATCGAGAAGCGCGGAGGCAAGCCCGCCTTCCCCGCCCAGACTTCCGTGAACGCGGTCGCCGCCCATGACTGCCCCACTCCGGACGACGATCGCACCTACCGCGCCGGGGACCTCGCCAAACTCGACATCGGCGTCCACATCGATGGCTGGGTCGTGGATACCGCCACTACCGTGAATGTGGGTGGAGAGGGGAACGGACGAATGGTGGAGGCGGCTCGACAGGCCCTCGCCGCCGCCATTCGGACCTGCAAGCCCGGCCTCCCGGTGCGAGAAGTGAGTGCGGCCATCGAAGGAGCCATCGTCGACGCCGGTTTCACGCCCCTCGAAAACCTCTGCGGCCACGGCGTGGGCCACTACATCGTCCACGCCCCCCCCGCGATCACGAATACGGTGCGCGCGGCCGAGGGTCGGCTGCCTATGCGGGGTGTGATCGCGATCGAGCCCTTCGCCACCGACGGCCACGGCCGGTCGGGTCCGCGCGGCGCCTCGGAGGTGTTCCGACTGCTGCCAGAGGCGAAGGGCCGTCTCGCATCTTTCGGCATCGGCTCGGAGTTTGCCCAGGCCCTTCTCTCGTGGCGTGGACTGCCCATCGCCCGCCGCTATTTTCGATCGTTTGGCGACGACGTGGTCGCCTCGGCCTTTCTCCGACTCGAGCAGGCGAAGCTCCTTCATTCGTATCCCCCTCTGGTGGCCCTGTCCGGGCGGCCGGTAGCCCAGGCCGAACATTCGGTCTACCTCGGGCCCGAGGGCGTCATCCAGCTGACCTGACCATGACCGGGAACAAGACCCGCCTCGCCTATTCCACCGGAGGTCCTGCGCCCGAGACGCCGAGGACACTCGCGGCGGAAATGGAAAGGAAGACTACGGGCGCGCGCATCCGACTCGAGAAGCGAGCCTCGGGGCGCGTGGTCACCGTGATTGTCAACGTGCCCGGCACCCCGACCGAGGTCGAGACTCTGGCCAAGCTCCTGAAGACCCGGTGCGGCACGGGGGGAACGGTGAAAGATCTGGAGATCGAACTTCAGGGCGATCGGCGTGAGACGGTTCAGGCGGTCCTGCGTGAGAAGCGGATCCCCCACAAGCTCGCCGGGGGCTGACCCTGGTAGCCCTACAAGGGGGCGCTTTCGAATAGAGGCCCTGCGTTCCCGACAAAACGGCCGCACGCCGGGTCGTGTCTATACTGGCGCCATGGCCGCTTCCGCACAGGCACGCCGCATCCGGGGACGTCTCGTCATCCTCGGCCTGTACGCGCTCGTCACCCTGGTGGCCCCTCTGCTTCATCACGATTTCGAGTGCCACCTCAAGACGAGGCCGCACTGCGATGCGTGCACCGCGAACCCGGTTGCCTCCAGGATCGAGGCCGTGGTCACGATCCTCCTTCACGTGGGCCCCGTGCGTCCGGCGGTGCCGGAGAGCGACGAAGCCCTCGGCTGCGCCGAGCGTCCCGCCTCCCCCGGCCGGGCGCCGCCGAGCGAGGGTTCCTCCGTCTAGTCCCGCTCCCTTCTGGCCCCGTTTGGACCAGGCGAGGAGAAGGGGCTCCCGGGATCAACCCGGGCGCACCCTCTTGGAGCGGGTTTCCCGAGGACCCCGTCCGTCGCGTCTATTAGGAGGACGCCCGAATGGCCCAGACCCGAATTCCCTTTTTCTTCATTCTCTTTCTCGCCAGCGCCACACCTTCGATAACCAGCGCCCAGACCACCGAGGCCGACCGGCTGAAAGCGGAGCTCGACGCGCTTCGCGTGGAATTCTCGAACCGCATCGCCGAGCTCGAAGCCCGGCTCAAGGCGGTGGAGAGCGCCGCGCCACCCGCGCCCGTGGAAGCACCCCCGCCGGCCCTCGCTCCCGCGGCCCCGGCCGTCGGAGGGCCCGCCTCTTCGTCCAAGATGTTCAATCCCGACATCGCCGCGATCGGCGACTTCATCGGGGCGGCCGGGAAGAGCCCTGGGGGCGGCGAGCCGTCCCTGGAACTTCACGAGGCCGAACTTTCCTTCCAGGCCGTGGTCGATCCCTACGCGCGGGCCGACGTGTATCTCACCTTCGGACCCGACGAGGTCGGCATCGAGGAGGCCTTCATCACTTTCCCGACTCTGCCCGGGGGCTTCCTCATGAAGGTCGGCAGGCTTCGGGACGCCTTCGGCAAGGTCAATGCCGCGCACAATCACGTCCTGCCCTTCACCGAGCGGCCCCTGATGACCCGGAATCTGCTGGGCGGAGAGGAGGGTCTGGGCGACTCCGGCATTTCCGTGTCGCGCCTCTTCCCGAACAACTTCGCGTTCGTCGAGGCCACCGGTCAGGTGTACCGCGGCGAGTCGTCGATCTTCAAGGCGGAGAAGCGCGCGGATCTCGCGTACGTCTCTCACCTGCGCGGGTATCGCGATCTGACCGAGTCGACCAACATCGATCTCGGCGCCTCCTTCGCGCGCGGCCACAACGACGGCGGCCCGGGGGAGACCACGCGCCTCTTCGGCGCCGACGCCACCTTCCGTTACCGGCCGTTGCGGCGGTCGATCTACACCCATTTCCTGGCCCGGGCGGAGGCGGCGTGGAGCCGGCGCTCCGAACTTTCCGGCCCCGCGGCCTTCGGAGCCTATGGCTATCTCGAGTACCAGTTCGCGCGCCGGTGGACGGCGGGCGCGCGGTTCGACACCGCGGAGCGCGCCCTCGATCCAACCATGAGGGACAAAGGGGCTTCGCTGCTCCTGACCTACGCGCCGAGCGAGTTCTCCCTGGTCCGCGGTCAGTATCGTCACACCCGATTCGGCGAGGGACCAAGGTCCAACGAGTTTCTCTTCCAGTTTCTCTTCTCCATCGGCGCGCACGGCGCCCACCCGTTCTAAGGAGTTTCGCCATGTTCAAGCGCCTGTCCGTTCTTTCCGGTCTCGCCCTCTCCTGCTTCCTCGGCGCGGCAACACCCGCTAGCGCCGCCTTGAAGGTGGTGACTTCAACCGAAGACCTCGCCGCTCTCGCGCGCGAGGTGGGCGGGGAGAAGCTCAGCGTCGAGTCGATCGCCCGGGGGTATCAAGACCCTCACTTCGTCGAGGCCAAGCCGAGCTTCATTCTCAGGCTCCATTCCGCCGACCTGCTGATCGTGGTCGGGCGCGAGCTGGAAATCGGCTGGCTGCCTCCCCTGCTTCAGCAAAGCCGCAACGAGAAGATCCAGCCGGGATCGCGCGGCTATCTCGATGCGTCCCTGACCGTGAAGATCCTGGACATCCCCACGGGACAGATCACGCGCGCCATGGGCGACGTTCATCCGCTCGGCAACCCGCACTACTGGCTGGACCCGGGCAACGGCCGCCGCATCGCCCAGGCCATTCAGGCGAAGCTGTCCGAGCTCCAGCCGGCCGATGCGCCCTTCTTCGCCCAGCGTTTCGCGGATTTCGACAAGCGCCTCGGGGAAGCGGAGAAGAAGTGGGATGCGGCGATGGCTCCCTACAAGGGCACGAAGATAGTGACCTACCACCGCTCCTGGCCGAACTTCGTGGAGCGTTTCGGCCTGGACGTGATCGGCTACGTCGAACCCAAGCCCGGCATCCCGCCCTCACCCCAGCACACCCTGGATCTGATCGGCGAGATGAAGAAAGTGAAGGCTTCGATCATCCTCGTCGAGCCCTACTTCGACCTCAAGACGCCCCAGTCAGTGGCCAGAGAGACCGGAGCAAGGGTCGTGGTCCTCTCCCCCTCGGTGGGCAGTGAGAAGACGATCACCGATTACATCGGCCTGTTCGAGTACGACGTGAACCTCCTCCTCGCCGCCCTGAAGACCGCGGGAAAGTAGAAGCATGGACACCACCATTCTCGAGTTCCTGGCCGCCCCCTTCGCGGCCGCGCTCGTCATCACGGGAATCCACGCCTACCTGGGGGTTCATGTGGTCGAGCGGGGCGTGATCTTCGTCGACCTCTCGCTCGCCCAGATCGCCGCCCTCGGCAGCACCATCGCCCTGCTCCTGCCCTTCACGGACGGCGACCCGCACGGTCCGTGGACATACTGGGTCAGCCTCCTCTTCACCTTCATTGGAGCGGCGATCTTCTCGACCATCCGCTCGAAGAAAGCGCACATCCCGCAAGAGGCCATCATCGGCATCTGCTACGCGGTGGCCTCGGCGGGGGCGATGCTCGCCATGAGCAAGGCCTCGGCGGAGAGCGAGCACCTCAAGGACATGCTCGTGGGCAACATCCTCGCGGTTTCCTGGCCGGAGGTGCGGGAAACGGCCCTGCTTTACGTGATCGTCGGCCTCTTCCACTACGCCTTCCGTCGGCAGTTTCTCGCGATTTCGATGGACCACGACGGCGCCGAGGAGAGGGGTCTCAACGTGAAGCTGTGGGACTTTCTCTTCTACGCATCGCTCGGCTTCGTGGTCACCCGATCGGTCTCCATCGCCGGCGTGCTCCTCGTCTTCTGCTACCTGATCGTGCCCTCGGTCGCGGCGATGCTGTACTCGCGGGATATCGGCAAGCGACTGGCGATCGGCTGGACCATGGGGACCGTGGTCTCCGCGCTCGGCATCTATTTCTCGGTCACCCTCGATCTGCCCACCGGCCCCACGATGGTGTGCACCTTCGGCGGGGTCCTGATCCTCATGGCTCTCGTGAAGCCGCTGATGGCGCGGGTCTTCCCCGCCCTCGCCTAGTCCGCAAGGGGGCTTGCTAACCTCCCCCGCATGACCCAGGTGGACCGGAATCCGTTTCGTCACGACCTGCTCCTGAACCGCACCCTGCTGATCACCGGTGGGGGTACCGGACTCGGCCGCTCGATGGCGATCAAGTGCGCGGGACTTGGGGCGAAGGTCGCGGTTGTGGGCCGTCGCGAGGATCCCCTCAAGGCCACCGCCGCCGACATCGAGGAGGCGGGCGGACGAGCGGCCTGGGCGTCTTGCGATGTGCGGGACGGAGCCTCGGTCAGGGCCGCGTTCGATTCCATTGAATCGTCACTCGGACCCGTGAACGCCCTCATCAACAACGCCGCCGGGAACTTCCTCTGCGCTTCCGAGGATCTTTCCGACAACGCGTTCGACGCGGTGGTGAAGATCGTCCTTTACGGGACGTTCAACTGCACGAGGGAGATCGGCCGACGCCTCATCGAGCGAAAGGCCGCCGGGAGCATTCTGTCGATCGTGACGAGCTATGCGGCCACCGGGTCGGCGTTCGTGCTCCCCTCGGCTTCGGCCAAGGCGGGAGTGCTGGCCATGATGCGATCTCTGGCCGTCGAATGGGCGACCTACGGGATTCGTCTCAACGCCGTGGCCCCCGGACCCTTCCCTACCGAGGGCGCCTTTTCGCGCCTCATGGCCGGCGACCTCGAGAAACAGGCCCTCAAACGCGTTCCCTCGCAACGCTTCGGCGAGCACGACGAACTCAGCAACCTCATCGCCTACATGCTTTCCGACGCGAGCCCCTATCAGACCGGCGATTTCGTGACCATCGACGGGGCCGAGGGGCTGTTCTCAGGTCAGCAGTTCGCCGGTTTCGCGCATCTCGATCGGGCGACCGCGAAGGGGATGATGTCGGCGATCAGACCGAAGAAGTAGGCGCGGCCGCGCCGGCCCTCCGGCCGAAGAGGTGCAAGGCGCTCGGCGGCGCCGCGAGGGTAACGAGGACCCGACCGAAGGCCGACGCCGGATCCGCGTGCGCCACGTCATGGGCGTCCATGATGGCGCGAACCCAGGCGGAGGAATCCGCTTCGGCGCCGGCACGTGACAAATAGAGGTGTTCGGCCACCAGGAGGTGCCCTACGGCAAGGCTCAGTTCCTCCACCACCGGCCGACGCCCGGAGCCGATGTTCTCGAGCGCAGCGCGCAGGGTGTGGTAGGCGGGCGTGAAATAGGGCTCCGCGTCGATGTCGAGGGTCTTGCGCCGCCCCGCGCCGAAGCGGATCCCGTCGAAGCTGGGCCAGAGGCCGTGAACGTGGAGAAGTAGACGGAGAAGACGAAAGCGAAGGGCAAGGCCCGAGCGGGCCTGCCCCCGCGAAGCCCACGGCACGAGGGAGGCGAAGAAGAAGCCGCGGAACAAGAACCCGGCGATGCGCGGGCTCTCGGGGGCCGGGTCGGCGGGTTTGGTGAGGGCAAATTCCCCGGTCAGGTTCAAGTACTCCCCGAACTTCTCGGCTCCGAGCTTGAGCACGCGCGGACGCGTCCAGTCTTCGACCAGCGCGGCGATGCGCCGGACGTTGCGGCGCAACGAGAAGGTGGGCTCGTGGAGATCGAGCAGACGCCTCAGGACCCATCGGGTCGACTCGAGCAGCTCGGAGTCGAGGGGCACTCCGCGCACCCATTCGAGGGGCCGCTCCACCGGATTGTGAACGCGGCGCCAGCGGTTTGCGAGATCCCCGATCTCCTTCTGCTGAAGGTCCAGCGACCTGCCGTCGTTTCGAACCACGGTCGGGCAGCAGAAGCTCGTGGTCACCCGGGTCTCTCCGGAAGCCAGGTCGAACGAGAACGGAAACATCTGGCAAGTGAGGGGCTTGGCGCTGCTTCCCAGCTCCTCGTGGATGCGGCAGCGGTTCTCCGCGGAGAGAAAGCCGCAGACGCCATCCGCGCGCTTTCGGATCCTGAGCAGCCCCGAGCGCTCGAACTCGAAAGGCGAGGAGCGGGCCCCAGGCTCGCTTTCGGCCGATTCCCTGAACCAGCGGTCCGCCTTCGCGGCATCGTACCGCTGCTTCTCCGCGTCCGTGACCACGATGTCGAAGGCGCGGCGGCAGCATTCGCCGCAACTGCGGCAGCTGAAGTTCTGCTCGGCATCCAGAACGAGGCCCATGAGTCCGGCAAGGCTAATCGGGGCAGGGCCTCATTGACGCGGGAGGGCGGTCTTTCTTAAACTACCCCTTCACCCTCGCGCACTGGGAGATCGTCCAACGGTAGGACATGCGGCTCTGAACCGTAGAATCGGGGTTCGAATCCCTGTCTCCCAGCCAGCGATTGAGGGCGAAGCCCTCAATCCACTGGCAGGTAGACACGGCGTCGGCGCCTTACTTCGTGCGGCGTCGAATCCTCGCACCCTCCACGCTCACCGCCCGAGGCCGCAGGCCTCGGTACGCTGGCAGGTAGACACGGCGTCGACCCTCGAGAATGCGAACGGCCCCGGGTCAGGAAAGACCCCGGGGCCGACGGTTGCGGCTGAAGACGCCTTAGAACTCGAGACGGGCGCCGAATTGCGCGGTCCGTGGGCCCGCGCCCGCCCTGAGAGTGAGTGTGCGGAGGAAGGTGGCCGCAAATCGATCTCCGTTGGGGTTGGCGAAGTTCGCGCGGTCAGTGAGGTTGAAGACTTCACCGAAGAGCTCCACCTTCCGCTCGCCGAGCTTGATGCGATACCCAAGCCGGGCGTCGGCCTGGAAGAAGGACGGGCCGCGAGCACCATTCCGCCCGCCATCGTTCTCCACCGTGACCGCATTGCTGCCGACTCCCGTATAGGTTCCCGAGGGCAGCGGCTCGAAGAGGATGCCGTTGCGATCGTTGTCGAGCGTGGTGTCCTGAATGGTGAAGGCGGTGCCGGAGACATAGCGCACCACGGTTGAAATCATCAGTCCGTGCGTCCTGGGCACGAGGGCCGCTCCGCTGAAGACCAGATTGTGCGGACGGTCGAAGTCGGTGGGGCCCTCATTCAGCTCGAGATGGAGATCGTTGAGGACCTGGAAGTTGCTTCCCGGAGCGCCGTTCCCGGACGTATTCCCCCGGCCCTTGGAGTAGGTGTACGAGATACGGAATTGATGATTCCTCGAGTACCGCTTCTCGATCCCCACCTGCAACGCGTCGTACTCGGTTTTGCCGTCGTTGGTGTAGGTGATGACCGACCCGACGAACTTCGGATCCACGCGGGTCAGGGCGGCGGTGCGGGACGTGCTGGCCGCGACCGCCGGGTTGAGGTTGCGCTGCATGAACTGATCCCGGCCGAAGGCATGAACGTAGTCAACGTTGACCGACATGTCCCGCGAGAGCTGGCGCTCGAAGCCCAGGGAGACCTGGTCGGCGTACGGGACGACCCGATCGGGGTTGTCGAAGTTCACGGTGCCGGTGTTCCGGAGCTTTGAGCCCGCGGGATACAGCGTGTTGAGCAGAGCCCGGTTCAAGGTGGGGCCGTTCACCAGCATCGGATCGGTGGGAAGGCGGCCTGCCGAAGGTCCGGGATCGGAGCCGTTCGCCGGGAAGCTCGCCACGAACGAGGGGGAGAGCACGGTGTTGGTGATGATGGCGCTGATCAGCTCTAGGTGGGTCTTGTCATAGAACCGTCCCAGACCGCCGCGGACCACCGATTTGCCGTCGCCCTTCAGATCGTAGGCGAAACCCAGGCGAGGCGAGATGTTGTTCTTGTCCATGGGGAAGGCCTTGGGGTCGGAGATGCGCGGATTGTCGATCTCGGGCAGGGGGATTCGCTCGAGGTCATAACGGGCGCCCAGGCTCAAGGTCAGGCGGGCGCTCGTCTTCCACTTGTCCTGGATGAAGCCGGTGAAGAAGTGTTCGAGCTGGGTGTATTCGGAAGGCCCGGGAACGCGCACGGTGAGCCGGTCCGGATAGGTGCTCGGAACCGCGGCGTTGAAGGGGACATTGCTTCGCGAGAAGAAGAACGTGCCGTTCCAGTTGTCCTGCGCGGTGGAGAAGATGTCGACGTACTCGTACTGCAGGCCCGCGCGAATGCTGTGATCGCCCTTCGCTCCGGGGATGAACCACGAGAAGGTGTCATCGATCTGGTAGGCGTTGTTGACCCGCGCCTGCATCACGCTGCTCTGCTGATCGGCGAAGGTCTGGAACTGCAGGGTGGGCTTGAGTTGATCACCGTGGCCGCCGTTCTGGTTGAAGTTCGCGTTCGCGAAGGCCACGTCCTCCTGGGTGAAGCCCACGCGGAAAGAGTTGAACTTGGTGTTGCCGAAGGAGGAGTTGAGGGTCCCGACCACGGTCTGGTCGAGGTCGGACTCTTCGCGGCTCGCCGCCTCCGTCACCTGGACGGTGGCGCTCACCGGCACGATCTGGTTCTTCTGGGGCGAGGTTTCGCGCAGCCAGCGCACGTTCCACGAATGGTTGGCGTTGATCTGGTGATCGAAGCGCACCAGGGTGTTCCAAACCCGGTCCTGGGTGACTGGAGAGGCGTTGAACTCGGGCCGGGCCGGGATGTTGATGGAGGTGGCGCGGTCGTTCTCCACCCGCTCGACGCTCACGAAGAAGTGCGCCTTGTTCTTGATCACGGGGCCGCCCAGGGTGAAGCCGTACTGCACGAACTTGGTGTCGGGCTTGGTCGTGTTGTTCTGCTTCACGAAGAAGTCCTTGGCGGTGTAGGCGGCATCCTGAAGGAAATAGAAGGCGGAGCCCTTGAACTGGTTGCCGCCCTGCTTGGTCACCGCGTTGATGACGGCACCGCTCGTGCGGCCGAATTCCGCGTCGTACTGGGACGTGAGAACCTGGAACTCCTGGATCGACTCGATGGGGGTGCGCGCCTGGGTGCCCGCGCGCTGGCCGATCACGTCGTCGTTGTTGTTGGCGCCGTCCACGAGATAGTTGTTGTTCCGCGCGTCCTGGCCGTTGACACTCACGGAGTCGGAGCCGAAGGACTCGGTGGAAATGCTCGGAACCACCCCGGGCAAGAGCCCGATGAAGCCCACGAAGTTGCGGTTGATGGAGGGCAGGGAGACAAGATCGGTGGCGGTGAGGCTGCCTCCCACTTCCTTCGAAGTGACGTCCACGATGGGCGCCTCCGCGGACACCGTCAGTTCTTCAGTGACGCCGCCGACCTCGAGGCGGATGTCCACGGTCGCGGTCTTTCCGACCTCGAGCCGGATGTCCTTGTGGGAGTATTTCCGAAATCCGGAGATCTCCGCGGTGACTTCATACTGGCCGGGAACGACGCCGGCGAGGAAGTAGGTTCCGTCCGCGGTGGACACCCCCTGACGGAAGATGCCGCTCGCCTGATTTCGAACCGTCACGGAGACGCCGGGCAGGGCGCCCCCGCTGGAGTCGGTGACCCGGCCCCGGATTTCCGCGACTCCCTGCTGAGCCCGCGCGGGAAGCGCGGCAACAGCCAGGATCAGGAGGAGAAGGAACGTGGCTCGCGAGTGGATTCGGCGCATGCTGACCTCGGTGGAAGCGGGGAGGCGATATGCCTCGACCCGGTATGGAGGCGAGCAACACTCGTGCCGCCGCGGGTCCCGAGGCGCTCGAGGACCGGCGATGATTTGGAGAAGCCTCCTGTTGTCTTCGGGTTAAGGATTGCGGGGAAACCGGACGGGGAGGATCCGGATGCCGGATTTCACAGAATGCAACGCTAAATGCACTAGGTGATGCATCCCCTTGGACCGGGGCTTCAAGTTGCCGTATCGGCAGGCCGGTACAGCCCCGGGCTACGAACGCAGCGGCCCCTCCGAAGCGCGCCGGAACCCGAGACGTCCCGAGATTTCGGCCGCGGCGGCGAGAACACGGGAGGAGTATCGCGGCAGGGCGTCTTTGGGCATACGGTTGGTGGGACCGGCAACACTTATCCCCGCCACCACCCGGCCGTCGAGCCCGAAGATGGGTGCGGCCACGCAGCGCAGACCGGGGAAAATCTCTTCGTCGTCGATGGAAAAGCCGCGCGCCCGCACACGCCGGAGGTCGTTTTGGAGGGCGTCCCGGTCGGTGATGGTCCGAGGCGTGCGCGGCTTCAGCACGATGTTCCGCAGGTAGGCCTCTAGGCGCTCGGGCTCCAGATGCGCGAGGATCGCCTTGCCGATACCCGTGCAATAGGCCGGGCTTCGGCGGCCGGCGAGCGAGGGCAGCCTGAGAGGATGCTCGCTTTCGACGCGCAGAATGTGCACCACCTCGGGATCTTCGAAGATGCCGAGGCTCGCGCTCTCCCCGGTCTCCGCGGCCAACGCCTCGAGAAACGGCGGGGCGCACTGTCCGACGTCGAGTCTCGACACCGCGGCCATGCCCAGCTCGAAAAGGCCGAGGCCGAGGCGATAACGCCCGGTCGCATCATCGACGGCGACCAGTCGATGGCGACGCAGGGCCTCGAGCAGGCGGAAGGCGGTGCTCTTGTGGAGTCCGGCGTCGGCGAAGTCGGCCAGCCGTCGCTCCGCCGGGCCGGTGGCGAGGACTTTGAGCAGGAGGACCGAGCGATCCAGCAAACGGCTGGAATAGGCCTTCTGCGAACCCGACGCCTTCGATCGCCGCGCGGGCGCGGATCTTCCGGGGGCGGACCGTTTGGCGGGCATGTTTCACTCTATGCATGTCTCTGGCATCACGTGAAACGGCTCGGGCAAGCCCGGCCGAACGAAGGGGCCGTTCCGGCGCCCGGATCGGGCAAACAAAGACGTATGGTTAGGGGATGTCGATGCTGAAGAAGATCCTCCTCTCCCTGGTCACTTTCGTGGTCGTCATCGCCCTTGGCCTGCTCACATTCCTGTTCCTGGCCCGGCCCAAAATGCGTCCCGCCCCGGTCCTGAACGCCGAAGCGACCCCCGAACGGCTCGCCCGCGGTGAGTACCTCGGGCAGGGGTGCCTCGACTGTCACTCGAAGCGGGATTTCAAGAAATACGCGGGCCCGGTCGTTCCGCCTCTTGGCGTGCACGGCGACTGCTTCGACAAGGGCATCGGCGTGCCGGGCGTGGTCTGCCCGCCCAACCTGACTCCGGATCGCGAGACCGGGCTCGGTTCGTGGACGGACGGCGAAATCATCCGCGCCATGCGGGAGGGAGTGTCGAAGGACGGTCGGCCGCTCTTCCCCCTGATGCCTTACGGGGACTTCCGAGGGATGTCCGACGAGGATGCGCTCTCGATCGTGGCCTATCTCCGCACTCTGCCCGCGGTGAGCTACCGGGCGCCCGCGCCGAAGCTCGACTTCCCCATGCCCCTGATCGTCCGACTCATTCCCAAGCCTCTGGACGGGCCGGTGAGCGGCCCCTCGAAATCCGACACCCAGGCCTACGGGAAGTACCTCACCACCACCATGGGCTGCCTCTTCTGCCACACCACCGCGGACGACCGCATGATGCCGCTGCCGGGCATGGAGTGGGCGGGCGACAACGAGTTCCGCGGGCCCTGGGGGGTCGTGCGCTCGGCGAACATCTCTCCGCACGCGACCGGCCTCGGCGACAAGACGAAAGAGAATTTCATCGGTGTGTTCCGGGCCTTCGGCGCGATCGAGGGCGAACTGCCGGCGGGCAGCCAGAACACCATCATGCCGTGGACCTTGTACAACAAACTGACCGACGAGGATCTGGGAATCATCTACGACTACCTCAAGGCCCAGAAACCGGTGGCGAAGACGGTCGACAAGTTCCCGAAGACCCCGCGCGGATAGGAATCTCGAAAAATTCCCCTTGACCCTGGAACGCGTTCCAGGCCGGATAATGCCGGGCATGGGCGGAATCGCATCGGGAGAACTGGCGCGGCGCGCCGGAGTGAGCGCCGACACCCTGCGTCACTATGAGCGCGTAGGTGTGCTGGCGAGGCCCGCGCGGGCGGCCAACAACTATCGGGTCTATCCGGAGGCAGCACTCGCCCGGGTGCTGATGGTCCGACGCGCGCTCGCCTTCGGGTTCTCCCTCTCGGAGCTGGCGCTCGTACTGCGCGAGCGCGAGCGGGGAGCGCCGCCCTGCCGGAAGGTACGAGCCCTCGCCGCCTTGAAGCTCGCGTCCACACAGACTCGCATCGCGGAGCTCATCCGGCTCCGTGACAGCCTCCACCTCCTCCTCGAGAACTGGGACCTTCGGCTGCAAAACGTTCCCTCGGGCGCACCCGCCCTTCTCCTCGAGTCCCTTCCCGTCTTCCAAGAAACCACCCATCCCAAGGAGTCCCATGAACCTCATCGCCCTGCTCTTCAACGCCGCCCTCATCCCCTCGCAGGACACTGGAGCCACGAAAGCCCCGTCCAAAGAACACCAGCATCAGGTGGAAAAAAACGGTGACGCGGCCATGGGCTTCTCTCACGAGAAGACCACCCACCACTTCCTGCTCCGCGCCGATGGCGGCATCATCCAGGTCGACGCGAACTCGGCGGAGGACCGGGAGAGCCGCGAGCAGATCCAGAGCCACCTCGGACACATCGCG
>CAZYEA010000029.1:1366-26474 GCA_964646485.1 uncultured Acidobacteriota bacterium | reverse complement strand
GCCGAGCGCCTCATCCTCGAACTCAAGGACAAGATCTCGTCTCTCCACGCGACCACGTCCGGACCCAGGCCTACCTCCCCCGAGCGCGCCGACCTGCTCTCTGCCCTGTCGAACCTCGGATACTCCTCCGCCGAAGCCGAGAGGGCAGCCACGGAGGCCCTCAAGGCCCATCCCGATGCCGCGCTCGGAGACCTGCTGCGCGAAGCCCTGCGGGCGATCTCTCGCCGTTAGAGTGAGGGCATGGCCGCGTCCGAAGATCCCCGTCTCATCTCGCGAGCCCGCCTCGACGACGATGTCCGCTTCGATGTCTCGCTCCGGCCGCTCCGCCTCGCCGACTACATAGGCCAGCGCCACGTCGTCGAAAACCTGAGCGTCTCCATCGCGGCCGCGAAGAATCGCAACGAGTCCCTCGACCACATCCTTCTCTTCGGTCCCCCCGGGGTGGGCAAGACCTCCCTCGCACATGTCATCGCGAACGAGCTTGGTGTGCCCATCAAGACCACGTCCGGTCCGGTGGTGGAACGCGCGGGCGATCTGGCGGCGTTGCTGACCGCCCTCGAAGACCGCGAAATCCTGTTCATCGACGAGATCCACCGGCTCGACGCCAAGGTCGAGGAGATTCTCTATCCCGCCCTCGAAGACTTCAGCCTCGACCTGATGATCGGAACCGGACCCGGCGCACGGTCCATGAGGGTGCCCCTCAAGCCTTTCACCCTCATCTCCGCCACCACGCGGGCCGGCTTGCTCACCGCCCCCCTGCGCAGCCGCTTCGGCATCGTGATGAGGCTCGACCTCTACACTCCCGAGGATCTCCAGATCATCGTCACCCGCTCGGCCCGCCTCCTGGGCGTTCCTCTCGACGAAGAGGGTGCCTTGCAGATCGCGCGTCGCAGCCGGGGCACGCCGCGCATCGCGAACCGCCTGCTGCGCCGGGTTCGCGACTTCGCCCAGGTCCGGGCTCAGGGTCACATCACCGGTGGGGTGGCGGACGACGCCCTCAAACTGCTCGCGGTCGACGATTTCGGCTTCGACGACATCGATCGCAGGCTGCTCCTCACCATCATCGAGAAGTTCGGCGGGGGCCCCGTGGGCCTCGGCACGCTGGCCGCCTCGATCGGCGAAGACGCGGACGCCATCGAAGACATCTACGAGCCCTATCTCCTGCAGATCGGCTTCGTGGATCGAACCCCGCGAGGCCGCACGGCCACGCCGCGCGCGTACAAGCACTTCGGCTTCGACCGGCCCGAGCCAGATCGACCGCAGAAGAAGCTCTTCTGAAAACCCGCGACTTCGATTTCGACCTGCCGCCCGAACTGATAGCGCAGGCGCCGCTTCCGGAAAGGGATGCCTCGAGGCTCCTGACTCTTGAGCGCGCCACCGGCGCGGTCGGACACACTCGGTTCGCAGACCTTCTGGGCCTGCTCAAAGCGGGCGACCTGCTTGTCGTCAACCGCAGCCGCGTTCTCCCCGCCCGCCTCCTCGGCAAAACCTCGGGCGGCGGCCGCGCCGAAGTGCTCTACCTGTTCCCGGAGCCCGGCGATCCGGAACGCTTCCGCGCCATGGTCCGTCCGGGCCGCCGACTCAAAGAAGGCGCTGTTGTCACGATGGCCGAGGAGGTGCGATGCCGCGTCCTCGCCGTGCATCCAGACGGCGCGCGCACCATGCGCTTCGAGGGGGATGTGAGCGTCCTCGATCTCCTGCAGAGGCTTGGCCACCTCCCCCTCCCGCCCTACATCGATCGCGCGGACGGACCTCTGGACCGCGAGCGCTATCAGACCGTCTACGCCCGAGAGCCCGGCAGTGTGGCCGCGCCCACCGCGGGCCTGCATTTCACCGACGCGCTCCTTGACCGCCTTCGCGTCCGCGGCGTGGCCGTCCACGAAATCATGCTCCACGTCGGCCCCGGCACCTTTGCCCGGGTGCACGCCGAGGACGTCGCGGATCATCGAGTGCCCAAGGAGCGGACCTACGTTCCAGACGAGACCGCCGAAGCGTACGCGCGGGCCCGGGAGGCGGGTCAACGCGTGATCGCGGTCGGCACCACCACCGTGCGCACCCTCGAGAGCATGACGCGCGACGGCCGACTCATCGCGGGTCATGGTGAAACCGATCTGGTGATCCGTCCCGGCCACCGCTTCGCCGCGGTCGACGCCCTGATCACGAACTTCCACCTGCCCCAGTCGTCCCTGCTCTTCCTCGTGGCCGCCTTCGCGGGGCGGGAAACCATCCTGGGTGCCTACGCCGAGGCGATCCGGGCCCGCTATCGCTTCTACAGCTATGGCGACGCGATGTTCATCCACTGAGCCGCTCCAGATCCAAGGCTTAGACTTGGCCACCCGATGAAGCCCCCCTCGAACAGCGTAGGCCTGCTCCTTCTCGCCCTTGGCCCGGCGCTCTTCCTGGGCCTCGTCGCCTGCAAAAAACTCGACCAGGTTTCGGTTCCCACCACCAACCCGAACCCTCCGATCCCCATCCTTCCCTCTCCAGGGCCCTCGGCCAGCGTGGTCCCCATTCCCAACACCACACCCACCGCTCCACCGCCGCCCTCGTCCTCGCCAACCCCCTCAGGCAGCGTCTCCCCCACGCCGAGTCCGAGTTCGGGCACGTGCAATCTGCCGCCCATGCCAGAGGGCGCCCCCTGTCGCGCCGAGGCGCCGAGCTTCCAGGCCCAGGTCGAGGCGGCCCAGGCCGATGTCCTGAGGACGCGCCCCGACCTTTTCTCGGGAGGCGTCGTCCGAAGCGAAGACGCCTACGTTCAGGAGGTCGCCCGCATCCTTCGCACCCGGGGCCTGTGCGCGTCGCAGGGCGGCCCCAAAGACGAGGTCGCGGTCAAGACAACCAACGACTGGAATGACCAATACGACATCGTGCTCGGCAGCGGACAACCCTGGACCAGTTACCAGGTGACCTGCAGGCCCGCCCGCTTCTGACTCGACGGCCCCCGACGTTTCGCCGAAACCCCGAACCACCCCTGAAGGTCGAATGACAGAACTCGATATCACCCAATTGAACGAAGTCGTGCGGGAGCAGTCTCTCCGCGTCCAGGCCGCGGCCACCGAGATCCGGAAAGTCATCGTGGGTCAGCCCGCCCTCGTCGATCGCCTCCTCGTCGCCCTGCTCTGCCGCGGGCATCTTCTGGTCGAGGGGGTGCCGGGGCTCGCAAAGACCCTCGCCATCAAGACCTTTTCCCGGGTCCTGGATCTCTCCTTCTCGCGCATTCAGTTCACCCCCGACCTCCTCCCCGCCGATCTCGTCGGCACACTGGTCTTTCAGCCGAAGTCCGGGGAGTTCACGGTTCGCAAGGGACCGGTCTTCGCGCACCTCGTCCTCGCCGATGAAATCAACCGCGCGCCCGCGAAGGTCCAGTCCGCGCTTCTCGAGGCCATGCAGGAACGGCAGGTCACGATCGGCGACACCACCTATCCCCTGCCCGAGCCTTTCCTGGTCTTCGCGACCCAGAACCCCATCGAGCAGGAAGGAACCTATCCCCTGCCCGAAGCCCAGGTCGACCGGTTCCTCATGAAGGCGCGCATCGACTATCCGAAGAAGGAGGAGGAGCGGCAGATCCTCGACCGCATGCTCCTCGTCTCCCCCGACGAACTCAGCGTGTCCAGGCGACTCGATCAGGCCTCGGTCATCGCCCTCGCAAAACTCGTCCGCACCATCCATCTCGACGAGCGCGTCCGCAACTACATCATCGAAATCGTGACCGCCACCCGCAAGCCGCGCGAGGTCGGTCTCGGCGACCTTTCCCACCTCATCAGTTTCGGAGCGTCCCCCCGCGGGACCCTCGCCTTCTCCGAGGCCGCCCGCGCGGTGGCCTTCCTGCGCGGCCGCGCCTATGTGGTCCCCGAGGACGTGAAGGAGATCGCGCGCGACGTGCTCCGCCACCGCATTCTCCTCACCTACGAGGCCGAAGCCGAGAACGTCACGAGCGATGCCGTGGTCGATCGCATTCTGGAACGCGTCGAAGTTCCCTGAGCGGCGCCGCCGTTCTCCCTCCAAAGACCCCGTGTCGACCCTCGATCGAGAGACGCTGCGCAAGATCCGGCGGATCCGCCTGCACACCCGACTGATCCTCGAATCGGGCATCGTCGGGAGCTACCACGCCGCCTTCAAGGGGCGCGGGATGGAGTTCGCCGAGGTTCGCGAGTACCAGCCCGGGGACGATGTCCGGACCATCGACTGGAACGTGACCGCGCGGTCCGGAGTGCCCCACGTCAAGAAGTACATCGAAGAACGCGACCTCACCCTCCTCCTCCTGATCGACATCTCCGGCTCCTCGTCGTTCGGGTCGCGCTATCTCGCCAAGCGCGACCTCGCCGCGGAATTGTCGGGCGTCCTCGCCTTCTCCGCGGTGGCCAACAAGGACCGAGTAGGCGCCGTGCTCTTCTCGGATGATGTGGAGATGTTCATTCCCCCCTCGCGCGGAGAAATGCACGCTCTGAGGATCGTGCGCGACACTCTGGTTCATCCAGGCCGATCGCGGGGCACGTCGATCCAGAAAGCGGTGCGCTTCGCCCGAGGCATCCTCAAGCGGCGGTCGATCGTGGCCATCATCTCGGACTTCCAGGACCACGGTTACGAGAAAGCGCTCGCCGCCCTCCGGCGCAAGCACGACGTCTTCGCTCTCCATCTGACCGACCCCCGCGATCGCTCCATTCCCGACGTGGGTCTCGTTCGCCTCCAGGACCCCGAGACCGGAGACCTCGTCGTGGTCGATACCAGTGATCCCAGGGTCCGGGCCGCCTTGATGCCCGCCGATGTCGAGGAGACGCGCGGCGGCCTCCGCCAGTGCGGCGTCGACTCTTTGTCCCTCATAACATCCGAGCCCTACGATCGGCCCCTGCAGGGCTTCTTCAAGGGCCGGGAGAGAAGGCGATGAGTCTTCTCGGAGCGTCCTTGGCCGCGGCCCTGGCTCTCGCCCAGGGCGCTGTCCCGCCGCCGATCATCGAAGTCCACCCGCGCTCGACCAACGTCTCCATCGGCGAAAAATTCCAGGTGGTGGTGGAAGCGCGCGGCCCGAGCGGCATGACCTTCGACTTTCCCAAGGAAATCTCCGACGGGTCGGTCGAGCTCATCCAGACCAACCCCGCGACCGCCCTCGCCAACTCCGTCACCTACGAAGCGCAGGTTTTCGCCATCGGCGCCGATGGCCGGATCCCCCCGATCGAGATCCAGTACCGCACGCCGGACGGCCAGGAGGCCTCGGCGAAGAGTGAACCCGTTCCCCTGAACGTCGTCTCCACTCTCGACCCCAACGATCAGAACCCGGCGCCCGCCGATTTCGCACCCCCGGTTCCGGTGTTCGTGTCCCGCGCCTTCTGGATCGCGAGTTCCCTTGTCGGTCTTCTCGTCCTCGCCCTGATCGTCTGGCTCATTCGTCGCTTCCGCTTCCCGAAGAAGCTCGCCGATCCCGTGGTGACCCCCGCGGTGCTGCCGGAGGAAGAGGCCCTCAACGGGCTCGATCGTCTCGCCGCCCGCCGGGCCGCTCTCGAACCCCGCGCCTTCTACATCGAGCTCACCCAGATCCTCAAGCAGTATCTCGAGCGTCGTCTTCAGGCCCCCGTCCTGGAGATGACCTCGACCGAAACCCTCGGCTTCGTCAAGGCCCACGCGTGGACCTCCCCGCACGCGGTGGCGCTGCGCGATCTCGTGACCGCGGCCGACCTCGTGAAGTTCGGAGGCTCGTCCGACGCCTCGAACGCCGACCGCCAGCTCCAGCTCGTGCGTGACCTGGTGGCCCGGATCGACCGGCTGCGCCGCGCCGAACTCGAAATGCAGACCCGCGCTCAGGATCGCAGGAAGACCGCCTGATGCCACTCGCGGCGCTCCAGTTCCAGGCCCCGTGGCTGCTTCTCCTCGCCCCCGTGCCTCTCCTCCTCGCCCTCCTCTCCCGCCGCCTCGAGCGCATGCAGCCAACCCTCACCCTGCCGCGCGCCTCCGTGGCTCGCGGCCTGCCCCGCAGCCCCCGGGCGCGCTTTCGATCCCTGCCGACGTGGCTCGCGACCGCCGCCCTCACCCTGATCGTGGTGGCTTTGGCGCGGCCCCAGAAGGGTCTGGGACGCGACCAGCTCACCACCGAAGGGGTCGACATCGTAGTGGCGCTCGACGTTTCGGGATCCATGGCCGCCCAGGACTTTCAACCCGACAATCGCCTGGCCGTGGCGAAATCCGTGGTCGCCGACTTCATCCGCAAACGCACGCGCGACCGCGTGGGCCTCGTGATCTTCGCGGGCCGCGCCATCACCCAATCTCCCGCGACCACGGACCAGGCCCTGCTTCTCCGACAGCTCGAGGATGTGGCCCTCGATCGTCTGCCCGACGGCACCGCCATCGGGTCGGGCCTCGCCACGTCGCTGTCCCGTCTCAGCAAGTCCGAGTCCAAGACCAAGGTCGTGGTTCTGGTCACCGATGGGGCCAACAACAGCGGCGAGATCGACCCCGACACCGCGACCGACATCGCCAAGGCCATGGAAGTGCGGATCTACACGGTTGGCGTGGGCAAGGGAGGGATCGCCCCCATTCCCGTGCGCGCGCAGGATCCCTTCACCGGACGCATCGTCAGCCGGACCGTGAGCATGGAAGTTCCGATCGACGAGGATCTGTTGAAACGCATCGCTGAACGCACCGGAGGCGCCTTCTTCTCGGCCACCAACGAGTCGAACTTCCGCGACATCTTCAGCCGGATCGACGCCCTCGAAACCAGCCGGCTCAAGAGTGTCTCCTTCCGAAGGTTCCAGGAACTCTTCCCCCCCCTCCTCACCACGGCCGCTCTCCTCCTGGCCCTCTCGGCCTTTCTCTGGGCGCGCGGACTGCGCGTTCTGCCTGCCTGAGCTGACCATGACCCTGGCCCAACCCCTGTGGCTCCTGGCTCTGCTCCTCATTCCTGCCCTCGCCTTCGTGGGGGCGAGGATTCGGAGCAGGGATCGCGAGCGCATGGACGCGCTCGTGACCCCTTCGATGTTCGAACGAGTCGGAAGGCGGTTCCCCGCGCGCATCGAAACCTCGCGCGCCGTCCTCATGATCGTGGGTTCCGTCTTCCTGGTTCTGGCCCTCGCGCGCCCACAGTGGGGAATCGTGCGCGAACGGGTGGAACGGACCGGGGTCGACGTCGCCCTCGTTCTCGACACGTCGCTCTCGATGTCGGTCGAGGATGTATCGCCCAATCGCTTCTTCCTGGCCAAGCAGTCGTTGTCCTCGCTGATGAGCCGGCTCGCCGGAGACCGCTTCTCCCTCGTGGCCTTCGAGGGCGAGGCCTATCCGCTCGTGCCCCTCACTCTCGATGCGGACGCGGTGGCGCTGTTCCTGGAGACGCTCGAGCCCGGCTTCGTGCCTACTCCCGGCTCCAACCTCCTCTCGGGAATCCAGGCGGGGATCGCCACCTTCGTCGATCCGAGCCGGGTGAACCGCGTCATCGTTCTCGTCTCCGACGGCGAGGACCTCGAAGAGGGGCTCGAGGCCGCGGTGAACGAAGCGAAGAAGGCAGGCGTGATCGTGCACACGGTGGGTGTCGGCTCCGCTTCGGGCGGGCCCGTGCCCGACACCGATGCGAGCGGCGCGCGCAACGGCTACAAGCTCGAAAACGGCAATCCGGTGATTTCGAAGCTGAACGCCGAGAATCTCATTCGGCTCGCCCAGGCGACGGGAGGAAAATTCACCCAGGCCTCGCCCAACAACACCGCCCTCTCCGTTACCGCCTCCGCCGTCGAAGCCATGGAAAACAAGCAGACCGCGAGCGAGTTCTCCTTCCGAAAACAGGAACGCTTTCAAGTTCCTCTCGGCCTGTCCCTGCTTTCTTTCCTCTTCGCGTTCTTTGGCCCCGTGCTTCTCGAATTCCTGCGGCAGCGGCGAATGCGTCACGCGCTCGGCGCCATGGTCCTCGTCCTCCTAGGCTCCGAAGTACGAGCCGACCTCAAGGACGAGATCCTGGCGAAGCCCTCCCGCGAGACCAACAAAGGGCTGAAGGCCTACGAAGGAGGCGACGCCGCCCAGGCCCTCGCCGCTTTCGAGAAGGCCCGTGCGGCCCGTCCCGATTCCCCCGCCACCCGTTTCAACGAAGCGGTGGCCCAGGCGAAGGCGGGCAAGGGGCCGGACGCCATCGAGGCCTTTACGGCCTTGTCCCGGGAAAAGAACGATCTCGGCTTCGAGAGCCACTACAACCTCGGCAATGCCCTGCTTGGCGCCCAGCAGCTGCCGGGCGCGGTTGCGGCCTACCGCGATGCCCTGCGGCTTCGGCCGGACGATGCCCGCGCCCGCCGCAACCTGGAGATCGCCCTCAAAAAGCTGGAGCAACAGAAGAAGGATCAGGAGAAGGACAAGAAGGATCAGAAGGACGATCAGAAGGACAAGGATCAGCAACAGAAGCAGCAGCCCAAGGACGAGGGAAAGAAGGAGCCGCCGAAGACCCAGAAGGAGCGCGAGAACGAACGTTTCCAGAAGGAGACCGGCATGTCCAAAGACCGGGCCATGCAGCTCCTCAAGGCCCTTGAACAGAACGAGAAGCTCGAACAGAAGAAGAAGCTCGAGGCCGAGCGGGCGAAGCGACGAAAAGGGAAAGACTGGTGAGAGCACCTCTCGTCCTCGCCCTTGTGCTTCTCGCCCCGTTCTCGTGGGCTCAGAGCGGCTCCGTTCGCACCGAAGTGGACGCCCGGAAGCTCGGCGTCGATGACGTCGTGACTCTCTCCATTGTGCTCGACGGCGACGCCGCCAGTCTCGACGCCGCCCTGCCCTCTCTGCGAAACCTGAGGATCGTCGGCGGGCCCTCGACCTCCACCCAGATCTCGTTCGTGAATGGCTCCATGTCGCGTCAGAAGGTCCTCTCGTACGTCCTCAAGGCCGACAAGACGGGGACCGCCGAAGTGGGGCCGGTGTCGGTTCAGGGCTATCCGCCGACCGCGGCCATCAACCTCGAGATCGTTCCAGGGGCCATCCGACCGGCGCCCGAGCCCCAGGATCCATTCGGAGGCCGGGACCCTTTCGAGGAGATCTTCGGCCGGCCGCGAAGGCAGCAGCCGCAAACCCAGGGCAAGCTGTTCGTCGAAGCCACCCTCTCCCGACCCGCGGCGCGGGTGGGCGAGCCGATCCTCGTCACCTACTTCGTCTACACGCAGATCTCCCTCTCCGGCGTCGAGTTCGCGGATGCCCCCAAGTATCCGGGCTTCTGGGCCGAAGAGATCGAGAGAAACTCCGGGAGTTCTTCAGGCGAGAACATCGTGGTTCAAGGTGAACCCTTCCTCCGCTATCCCGTGCTCGAGCGCCTCCTGTTTCCCACCCGCACCGGCCTCCTCGAGATTCCAGAGGCCCGTCTCCGGCTGGTTCCCACCGGCGGCGCCTTCGGGGTGGCGGCCCCCATCGAACGCGGCACGAAGATCCTCAAGGTGAAGGTCGACCCTCTTCCGAGCGGGATTCCCGAAGGGAGTGCGGTCGGCACCTATGAGCTGGAGGCTTCAACCGATCGCACCGCGATCGCCCTCGGCGATGCCGTCACTTTTCGCTTCAAGATCAAGGGTCGCGGCAATCTCAAGTGGATCGACGCCGCGCCCGCTCTCGAGATTCCGGGCGCCCGCGTGTTCCCGCCCCGGGTCACCTCCGAGCTCAAGACCACGCGCCAGGGAATCGAGGGGAGCAAGACCTGGGAGTTCGTGATCGTCCCGGAAAAGGCCGGAACCTACGAGGTCCCTTCGATTCCCTTCACCTCCTTCGATCCGCAGTCCCAATCCGTCCGGCACGACACCACGACCGCGATCCCCATCATGGTCTCCCCGGCCTCCGCAACCGCGGTTCCCGACGCCCCCCGAAATACCACGGCACCCGTCTCCCTTCGCGCCGACCTCGATGCCCCCCAACGCGACCTGACCCCGGTGGCTTCCGTGCTTGCTCTTGTCTCCATCGCGGCCCAGGCCTTTGCCTATCGCCGGCGTCCCGGGCGCGCGGTCAACCATGGGCGGAGCAAGGCGGCGATTGCCGCCGCCCTCGCGGAGCTGAAGCACGAGAGCCTGCTTTCGAGCACCAAGGAACGCGCGGCCACGCGAATGGCCGCGGCCCTTGAGGCGGTGTTCGGCCCCCGCACCGAGTGGCCGAGCGACGACACGGGCGACCTTCTTCGCAGCCTGTCCGAAGACCTCGAGTTCCTGCGCTTCGCCCCCCAGCTCGGCAGCTACGACGCCAAGCTCAAGGAAGTGCGGGAGCGCGCGGTCGCGATCCTGGAGTCCTTGTGATGAGGCCTTCTCTGGTTGCGTTGATCCTGGCCATCCTCCTGGCTCCTTCCGCGAATGCGCAGAGCGAAGCTCCCGCTGCTTTGTTCCGTCGCGGCAACGAGAGCGCCGCCCGCAGCCTTTGGGACAACGCCATCGTCGAGTACAGCCGGCTTGCGAAGGAAGGCGTGCGCGCACCCTCCCTCTATTGGAACTGGGCCCAGGCCGCCTCGGCCGCCGGCCGCAAAGGCGAGGCGCTGTGGGCGCTCCTGCGCGCCCGCGAACTCTCGCCCACCGATGCGGGCATGATCCGCGAGGTCGAGCGCCACCGGAGCGAACTCGGTCTCGATCCTTCCGAGATCTCCCTTGGTTTCCTGGGAGACCTGCGCATGCTCGGACGACGATTCCGATGCGACATCTTCGCGATCGCTGCCTTTCTCTTCTCCTCCATCATCGTCGGCACTCGCAGCCGCAAGCGCACCGCCCTGTCTCTCGGCAGCTTCGTCCTGGGCCTTCTCCTCGCCGCCCCGTTCTTCCTCGGCTCGTGGAGCGAACCGCGCGCGGTCGTGGCGCAGAAAGACGCTCCGCTCCTGGACGCACCCCGCGCCGACGCGGTGGCGCTTGCCAACCTGCGCGAGGGCGAGGTGGTGCCGCTCCTCGGGCAGGAGGGCGACTACGTGAAGATCCAGGACGCCTCGGGCGCTCGGGGATTTGCCCACCGAAACGACGTGCGTCCGCTCGGAGACTGAAGCCTTGGCGGAAACCATGACCTTCGATGGAGAGGCACTCCACCTGCTGGATCAGCGGGCCCTGCCCGGCGAAGTCCGCTATGAAGCGTGCCGGACCGCGGAAGAAACCGCGCGCGCGATCAAGACTCTCGTGGTCCGCGGCGCCCCCGCCATCGGGGTCGCCGCCGCTTTCGGCGTGGCCCTCGCCGCGACGCGCGCGGTCGAGGCCAACGAGCCTCTCGATCCGGCGCTCGAGGCGGCCCACCGCGTTCTCTCCCAAAGCCGCCCCACTGCGGTCAATCTCTTCTGGGCCCTCGACCATATGAAGCGCGTCCGAAGCGCCCATTCGGGAGATTCGGGCGCCGAGGTCGTCACCGCTCTCGTGGCGGAGGCGCAAAAGATCCATGACGACGACATTGCCTCCTGCCGCGCCATGGGCGATTTCGGCGCTTCGCTCTTTCCCGCTCACGCGCGCGTCCTCACCCACTGCAATGCGGGCGCCCTCGCCACCGCGGGCTACGGGACGGCACTTGGGGTCATCCGGTCCGCGCACCGCATGGGAAAGGTCGAGCGCGTCTTCGCGGATGAGACCCGTCCGGTGCTTCAGGGCGCCCGCCTCACCGCCTGGGAACTGGTGAACGACCACATTCCCACCACCCTCATCACCGATTCGATGGCCGGCTTCCTGATGTCGCGGGACGAGATCAACTGCGTGGTGGTGGGGGCCGATCGGATCACCGCGAACGGCGACGTGATCAACAAGATCGGCACCTACACCGTGGCCGTTCTCGCCCGCGAGCACAAGATCCCTTTCTTCGTCGCGGCTCCCCGTTCGACCTTCGATCTCAAGACCCCCACCGGCAAAGACGTCACCATCGAGGAGCGGGACCCCCAGGAGGTCGTCCACCTGAGTGGCGCTCGCACCGCTCCGCTTGGGGTCGAGGTGCGGAATCCCGCCTTCGACGTCACCCCGGCGGGGCTGGTGAGCGCGATCATCTGTGAGACGGGGGTGGCGCGCGCACCCTACGCGTCGGATCTGGCCCGGCTCTTGGCGCTCCCGTTTCGTCCCTCTCGATCCTGAAGAACGTTCGCCTGACTGGTTTGCCTTGATCCGACTCTTCGCGATCGTCGCCCTCGCCGCCTCGTTGCCGGCGTGCGTGACCTATGAGTTCGAGCACGAGTTCTGGCTGAATACGGACGGTTCGGGGTCGTTTGCGGTCACCGCACCGCCCTGGGTATGGAACGCCGCCAAGAACGTGGGCGAGGCCAAAAACCTCGACGCCACCGTGACCGAGCAAAGCGTCGGCGCCCTGTTCCAGGATGCGGTCATCCTGAATCCGCGGGTCAGAAAGGTGACGCGGGGCGGGCGCCCCTACATCACCGTGGCCGCGAACTTCACGGACCTGAACGCACTGGCTCGCACCAGGGCCTTTCCCGACCTTCAGGTGACCTTGCAGCGCGAAGGCGAGAGGCTGCGCCTCGCGGGTGCCTGGAAGCGTCCCGACGCCCCCGGCCGGGCCCAGGGTGAGACGTCCGGCCTCATGGCCGTGCGCTTCCACTTGCCGAGCGAGATTTTCGAGCATCGCAACGCGTTCGAGGGCGTGGAGCGGGGCAACATCCTCTCCTGGCGTCAGGACCTCAAACAGGGCATGGGAGGCACCCCTATGGAATTCGGGGCCCTCATGGGGGCGAGGAGCGTGCTGAGCGCGACCCTGGGTCTTTTCGGACTCGCCATTCTCACCGGCCTCGGCCTCATAGGCGGCGTCTTGTTCTACTTCACCCGTCGCGGACGTGCCCGACCGCCCGCTCCGGGAGCCTAAACTACGGTCTTCAGACAGCTCTCTCTTGAGGAACGCATGAACATTGGACTTTTCTCGGGCCCGGCCTCCAAGGTGACGGCGGACGTTCTCGTCTTTCTGTACGACGAGAAGGTCAACATGCACACCATCGACGACCCGGAGATCGCGGCCATCGTCGACGATGCGGCCGCGCGCTTCCGTGCCCGCACCCTCACCCGCGAGCTCATCCAAAAGGCGGGAAACCGCACGGTGGTGGTGTTCTCCTCCACCCAGATTCGGGGCCTCAACACCTGGGAGACCGTGAAGACGGTGATCGCCCGCGCTATCCGGCTGGCTCGTGATCTGGGCCTCCCGCGGGTGGCCGCGTTCCTCAATCACCAGGAAGCCGCCCCCCTTGTCGGCAAGGCGGTTGAAGGCGCGGTCCTCGGCGCCTACACCTTCGACAAGCACCGGGTGGAGAAGGAGCGCTTCTTCAAGGACAAGCTTTCTCTGGAGATCGTCGTTCATCCCGACCATCAGGCTGATGCCGAGGCGCGCAAGGCCCGCTACGCCTGGGTGTCGGAGAATGTGAACCTCGCCCGCGACCTCATCAACGAGCCCGCGAACGTGGTCAATCCCGTGGTCTTCGCCGAGCGCGCGCAACAGATAGCGCTCGAAGGCGGCCTGCAATGCGAAGTCCTCGACGAGACCGCGCTCAAAGCAAAGGGCTATCGCGGCCTTCTGCACGTGGGCTCGGGCAGCGCCACTCCTCCGCGCATGGTGGTTTTGCGCCACATTCCGCGACAGAGTTCGGCCGAGACCATCGCGCTTGTGGGCAAGGGCCTCACCTTCGACTCGGGCGGCATTTCCATCAAGCCCGCGGACAAGATGTGGGAGATGAAGGGCGACATGGGCGGGGCGGCCGCGGTGCTTGCCACCATGCGCACCATCGCGAAGTTCCAGCCGAGTGTTCGCGTCATCGGCATCCTCTGCTGCGCCGAGAACATGCCCGGAAACAGCGCCAACCGCCCCGGCGACATCTTCATGGCGAAGAACGGCAAGAGCATCATGGTCGACAACACCGATGCCGAGGGCCGGCTGGTGCTGTCGGACGGCCTTGCCCGCGCCGGTGAGGAAGGCGCCACCCACGTGATCGACATCGCGACCCTCACGGGCGCCGTGGTTCGAGCCCTCGGTCCGTCGGTGGCGGGAGTGCTCGGCACCCACCGTGAGCTCGTGCGCCGCGTGATCGCCGCGGGCGAGAGCCACGGCGAGGCCTTCTGGGAACTCCCCCTGGTCGAGGAATACCGCGACTCTCTGAAAACGCCCTACGCGGACATCAACAACATCGCGGCTGGGGGGGTTGCAGGCGCTATCACCGCCGCCTTGTTCCTGCGCGAGTTCGTGCCCGAGAACGTGGCCTGGGCCCACCTCGACATCGCCGGCCCCATGTTCCGCGATCGTGACTGGCGTTACTTCGAGCCGGGCGCGCTGGGCTTCGGGGTGAAGACCCTGGTGCATCTCGTGGAACGCTTCCGGGAGAGCGTCTAAGCGTCTTTGGCCGACACCACCGTCTCGCCCCTCCTCTTCGGCCTGATCGCCGCGGCGGCGAACGTCGCGGGCGGACTCATCCTGGTGTCGAGACGGCACTGGAACGACCTCGTTCTTCGCTACTTCGTGGGCCTCGGCGCGGGCTTCATGCTGGCCACCTCCATCGTGCACATGCTGCCGGTCGCGGTGGGGGAGAGCGAGCGCGGGCCCCTGCTGATCCTCGTCGGGTACTTCCTCGTGCACTTCTTCGAGCACACCGTGGCTCCGCACTTCCACTTCGGCGAGGAGACCCACAAGCACGAGATGGAGGTGCCGAGCGCGTCATGGACAGCCCTCGCCGGCCTGTCCGTCCACGCATTCTTCGACGGCCTCTCGATCGCTTCCGGCCTCGCCATATCGAGTTCCCTGGGCGTCCTCGTCTTTGTCGCCATCCTGCTCCACAAACTGCCCGAGGGGTTTACCGTCGCCTCGATCGCCATGGCCTCGGGCCAGGGACGTAGCGGGGCGCTGCGCTCATCCCTGGTGCTCGCCGCCGCCACCCTGCTCGGCGCCCTTTCCCTGGTCGAACCGTCCTGGGTGAGCGTCGCCCTGCCGCTCTCCACCGGAGTGACCCTCTACGTGGCCGCTTCCGACCTCATCCCCGAAGTGAACGCCGTCCGCAGCTTCCGGATGGCCGCCGCGGTGTTTGCGGGTGTGGCCCTTTCGCTCCTGGGCGCGCAATTTCTCGAGTTCGCGGGCCTGCACAAATAAAAAGGGCGACCGTTTTGGCGGCCGCCCAGGGTGCGCATAGAGAACGGGCGCTTCAGGCCTTGTGCCGGAACGCTCCCATGAACTCTTTGAGCATCAGCGGATTGTTGCTCTTGATGGCGCCGGTGATGAAGTCGGCGGCGGAGGGCGTCTTCTTACCGTTCCAGACGTCGAGGAAGATCTGGGAGGTGGACTTGAAGAAGCAATCCGCGTCCTCGGTCTTCCCGGCCTTTACCGAGCAGGCCTCCGCGCTGATCGACACCGTCCACTTCTCGACATCGTCGAGAGAGAAGTAGAACGTGCGCGGCGTTTTCACGTTGCCCTTCAGGAACATCGAGGGCAGGGTCTCGAACATCTGGGCGACTTCGCTTTTCGCCATGGCTTAGTTCTTCACCCGGGGAAGAGAGCCCACGAACTCGGACACGAGCTTCTTCTGCGCCTCAGGGGTCATGGAGGAGGACACGATCTTGGAGGCCCCCAGAACCGCGAGGTCGGCCACTTCCTCACGCAGCTTGGCGAGGGCCACCGCGGACTCGCGCTCGATCTGCTCCTTCGCGCGGCGCACGATGTCGTCCCCTTCGGTGCGTGCTTTCGCCATCAGGTCGGCGCGGAACTCCTCCGCCTCCTTGCTGGCCTTCTTGATGATCTCTTCCCGCTCCGCCCCGATCTGGCGAACCAGATCCTTGTGCTGGGCGAGCAGGGCCGCCGCTTCCGCGTTGGCCTTTTGAGATCCCTCGAGGGCCTCCCGGATCGACTTCTCCCGCTCATCGATCGCCTTCAGCAGAGGGCCCCAGGCGAACCTGGAGAGAACCCCCACGAAGAGGATGAACAGGATGATGGTGAAGACCGAGAGCACCCCATTGATGTCGGTCAGTCCCCCCGCGAGGAGCAGGGGAGAGGTCAGGATCGGGAACAAGGGCTTCTAAGCTACTTGTTCGCGAGGATGATCGCGATGACCAGCGCGAACAGAGTGGCGCCTTCGATGAGGCCGGCGGCCACGATCATGGCGCCGCGCACGTCACCGGCCGCGTTGGGCTGGCGGGCGATGCCCTCCATCGCGGAGGCCGCGAGCTTGCCGATGCCGAGACCGCCGCCGATGATGGCGAGTCCACTGCCGATGCCGGCCGCGAGATAGGCAAGGCCTACGGGGTTTTCCATTTGTTTCTAGCTCCTGGGTGAAGACGTTTGGTGGGTGGAACGGATTCTAGTGCGAAGGATGCGCGTACATCCCGATGAAGATGGCGGAGAACAGGGTGAACACGTAGGCCTGGATGAAAGCCACCAGCACCTCGAGGCACATGATGAAGAGGGCCATGCCCAGGGACACCGGAATCATGGACACCCCGAAACCGATCGAGGTCTTGGCCATCACGGGCACGAGCATGAGCAGGGCGGTGATCATCATGTGGCCGGCCAGCATGTTCGCGAAAAGTCGGACCATGAGGGCGAAGGGCTTGGTGAACATGCCCAGGACCTCGATGGGGATCATCACCACCAGCAGGGGTGCGGGGAGGCCGTGGGGGACGAGGTTCTTGAAGTGTCCCACTACCCCGTACTTCGACAGGCCCGCGTACTGCTGGGCCAGGAACGAGATGAAGGCGAGGGCGAAGGTCACCGAGATGTTGCCGGTGGAGGTGGCCGAAAAGGGCAGCAGGCCGAAGAGGGCGGCGAAGAGAATGAAGAAGAAGAAGCTCAGCAGCAGGGGCGTGTATTTGGCGCCGTCGCCGTGGCCGATGTTCTTTTCGGCGATTTCGTCGCGCACGTAGATCACCAGGGACTCGACGGCGGACCCGATCCCCTTGGGCGCGCCATTCTTGTAGCTCGCGAGTGCGAGCCTCGCCACCACCAGCACCAGAAGCATCACCGCCACGAGGAAGAAGAGATGCTTCGTGGGAAACGGGATGGGCAGACCGAAGGGCCGGTAGTTGGGTTGATCCACCACGTGGTGCATCAGGATTTCGCCCGGAGTTCCACCGTGCTCACCCTCGGCGGCGGCGTGCGCCTCACCCTGGCCTTCGGGACTTTGGCCGGCGGGCGCCTCGTGCGCGGCGGGGGCCTCAGCCGCAGGGGCGGTGTGGGCCGCGGGGGATTCGCCGGGCGCCGCGGTGGCGGCCGAGGGCGACTCCGAGGTCGCGGGTGTGGCTACGGGCGAGGCTTCGCGCTGCGGTGCTGCGGCCAGGGTCGCGGCGAGAAGGAAGGCGCTGAGCATCATGAACGGTGAGCTTTCGGGGCGAAGTCTTGTCGCGACCACACCGCGAGTTCGGCCGCGGTGAAGAGAAAGGTGAGCATCAGCAGCGCCGCGGCAAAGGGGACCACGGGGAGGAGAAGAACCTTGAGCCCGATCGCGAAGCCCACGAGCGTCGTCCCCATGCGCACGACCATTCCCCCGAAGATCGCGCGGAAGAACGCTTTCATGCTCTGCTGGCCGGCGCCGACCCGCGAGAGGGCGAGCGCGCACAGGCCGTTGGCCGTGGCGATGAGTCCCGCGAAGAGGACCGCTCCTCGGATGGCGCGATCCTCCGTGAGTCCCATCGTGACCAGATACGAAGCGAAAGACAGCGCGGGCATGCCGAGAGCCAGTTGCAGGGGAGTGATCAAGGCTTTTGAGGTGTGGTTGGGTCTTCAGGTCGGGTTTTCTTTGGGTTGAGGTTCGACGCCATCCTCACGAACTGCACGAGGGCGGCTAAAACCCCGAGCGAGCCAAAGACGAGGGAGAGCGCGGGCTTCGTCCCCGCCAACCCGTCGAGCCAGTAACCGAGGCCGAACGAAAGGCCCACGGTGGCGGCAAGCGTCGTTCCCAGACCGAGATACGGGGCGGATTCTCGAAGAACCTTCGCGAAATCGCTCGACTGCGTATCTCGCTCGGGCACCTTGAAAGGCCCTCTCTCGCCCCGGAAACAGGCGACTTACCAGGATTGCGGAGACGGATCCCGCGAGGCACCCGTCATTGCTCCGCGGAGACTACCAGAGCGCCGAACCCCGGACAAACCAGCGCCCGGGCTCAGGGTCTAAGCGCCGTGCCCGGTGTCCCCGGCGATGAGGTCGAGTGCGTGGAGAAGCACCGGGGAGAGGGCCTCGAGGCCTTCGGTGACGCCCCGCGGCGAGCCGGGCAGGTTCACGATCAGGCTGCGGCCCGAGACTCCGCACACGCCCCGCGACAGGCAGGCGAAGACCGTCTTGTCCAGGCCGCGAAGCCGGATCAGCTCGGCGAGGCCCGGCGCTTCCCGGTCGATGACCCGCCTCGTGGCCTCTGGCGTCACATCCCGCGGTCCGAGGCCGGTTCCCCCCGTGGTCACCACGAGGTCGGCGCGGGTCGCGGAGAAACGAAGCACCTCCACGATCCGATCCTCGACGTCTGGAACCAGGAGCGGCCCGTCCACTTCGAGCCCGAGATTCTCGAGGCCAAGACGCGCGGCCGGCCCGGAGACGTCCTCCCGCTTTCCGAGGTGCGCGGAGTCGCTCACGGTGATGACCACGGCGGTTTTTCGTACGGCGATCACAGGTCGCGCATGATAGAAGACTTGACGTGATCCTCTGGCTCCTCTCCGCCCTGGGCTTCCTGCCGCCCGCGGTGGAAACGTACTCGTTGCGCGCGGTGGTTTCGGACGTGAAGGGCGCACCGCTGCGCGACCTGGAGCTATCGGATGTCTCCCTCTCCGACGGCGGCCTCACCGTGCCCATAACCCGATTCGAGAAGGACGAACGGCCCACCCGCCTCGCCCTCCTCGTCGACTCTTCGCGGCCCCTTGCCACCGCCTTCCGGGTTCAGTTCATTGACGCGGCGAAAGCCTTCGTGGCCTCGCTGCCCTCGAACACCCGGGTGTCTTTGTGGACCACCGGCGACCGGCCGGTCAAGGTGATCGACGACCTCGACCTTTCCGGCGAAGACACGGCGCGCGAAGTGGTGAACCGTTTGAGCCGGGTGGCGCCCACGGGCGGCAACACGGTTTTGGACGCGGTCGTCGAAGCGGCCCGCGACCTCCAGAAGAAGGAGGGCGAGCGCAACGTGGTGGTGGTGCTGACCGCCGTGGGCCCGGGCTTTTCGAACGACGATCGCCAAAGCCTTGTGGACCGGGTGATGAAGACCGGGGTCGAGGTCGCGGGCGTGGTGATTTCCGAACGGGGCGACCCCACGGGCGGCGGGGACGTCTCGCCTGACGAGTACGACTACGTCTTTGGCGCTCTGACCGAGCGCACGGGAGGACGTCTCGAACGGCCTCTCACCGTCATGGGCGCTTCCGCCGCGATGCTCAAAGTGGCGGCGGATTTGCGATCGACGTATCGTCTGGCTTTTCATTCCAGTGGCGGGCGACGGCCCAAGGTCACGCTGCAGGTGGCGCGGCCATCGGTGAAGGTCCGGCTCTCCACGCCCCAAAAAGAGACTTCTTCGCCTTGATATTTTTCCGATTTCGCAAACGTCTTCTTGTTGTCGTCGCGTTCATCTCCGTAGGCGCCGCACTCGCCTTCGCTCAAACCCAGGGTCAGCCGCCCCTCACCTTCGGCTCCGGGATTGAGATCATCAACCTCACGGTCACCGTCACCGACGCCCAGGGGCGTCTCATCGCCGGACTCGACCGGGACGCATTCTCGGTTTACGAAGACGGGGTGAAGCAGGAATTGGCGCTCTTCAACAAGGACCGCCTCCCCCTCTCCGTGGTCCTGCTCATGGATGCCTCCGCCTCCATGGAAGACAAGGTCCTGCCCGCCAAGGCCGCGGCCAAGCGCTTCGTCCAGACCCTGGTCGCCGCCGACCGCGCCCGCGTGGTTTCCTTCAACAACCACATCGACGTTCTGCAGGACTTCACGAACGACAAGGAAGCCTTGAACGCGGGCATCGACAAGCTCAAGCCCGAAGGCGCCACCGCCCTGCACAACGCCTTCTACATCTCCATCAAGGAGCTGCAAAAGGAAAAGCAGACGGGCGCGGGCGCGCGGCGCCAGGCCATCATCCTGCTTTCGGACGGCGAAAACACCGCCTCGATCGTCACCGACGAGCAGGTGATCGACCTCGCCCGAAAGGCCGAGATCTCGATCTACTCGATACGCCTCACCACCGACTACGAAGGCGACAAGGGGCGCGCCGCTTTCTCGCAAGCGACCCACCTGCTCTCGGTTCTCGCCCGCGAGACCGGGGGCCAGGCCTTCTTCCCCGCCCAGATCCAGGAGCTCGATTCGGTCTATGACCGGATCGCCGAAGAGATGAGGACGCAATACTCGCTCGGCTACGTGCCCACCAACCTGAGGAAGGACGGCAAGTACCGCCGTATCGTGGTGCGCGTGCCGTCCCGGGACAGCGTGGTCCTTCGCTACAAACTCGGATACTTCGGCCCCACCGCCTGAAAACCCTCCGGCCGGCAAGCCGCTGGCCCGATTCGAGGAGAGAATCGCCGCATGCCACGCGCCATCATTGTCGGAAGCGGTTCTGAGATCGGCAAGAACCGGATCACCAACGACCAGCTTTCGAAGATCATCGACACCAACGACGCCTGGATCAGGGAACGGAGCGGGGTCGAGACACGGTACTACGTCGATGCCGGCACCTCCACCTCCGACCTGGGTGTGGCCGCGGCGGAACGGGCCCTCGAGAACAGCGGGATCGGGCGCGAAGACATCGACCTCGTCATCTCCGCCACCATGACCCCGGACTATTTCTTCCCCGGGAACTCCGGCATCTACCAGACGCGCCTGGGGCTTCGGCAGATCCCCTGTTTCGACATCCGCCAGCAGTGCGCGGGGTTTCTCTACGGCCTCCAGCTCGCCGACGCTCACATTCGCTCCGGCCTTGCCCGGAACATCCTCCTCGTGGGCGCCGAAGTCCACACTGGCTTCATGCCCTTCTCGGCCAAGACCTGGGACGTGATCTACGGCCGGGACCCTGGCCCGATTTCTCCGGAAGACTTCGAGTGGAACTCGAGGTTCCGCCACTTGCTCGTGCTCTTCGGGGATGCGGCGTCCGCGGTGGTCATCAAGGGCCACGAAGGCGACGACCGCGGCATCATCGAAACCATTCTGTGCGGCGACGGTAAGGAACTCGACAAGCTCTATGTTCCGGGCACCGGCTTCAAGTTCCGGCCGTACACGAGCCCTGAGCAGCACCAGCGCGGCGACCACGTCCCCGTGATGGACGGCCGCGCCGTGTTCAAGATGGCCACCACCCGCATGATCGAAGTGTCGAACGAGGTCATGAAGCGGCACGGGGTCACCGTGGGCGACCTGTCCCTCGTTCTCATGCATCAGGCCAACATGCGGATCAACGAGTATTGCGCGAAGCAGCTCGGCATTCCCCCCGAGAAGGTCATCCACAACATCGAGCGCTACGGCAACACCACCGCCGCCACCATCCCCCTTCTCTTCGACGAGGCTGCCCGCGCGGGCAAAGTGAAGAAGGGCGACCTCATCCTCATGGTCGCCTTCGGCGCCGGAATGAACTGGGGCGCCACCCTGATGCGCGTCTGACCGCCTTCAGTTCGTCGTGTCTGACGCGTCAGGGTGCGGCCTGCGCGACCAAGCGCACCCCCAGAGCTCCGCAGACCCGACTGATGGTGTCGAAGCGCGGCTGAGCATCGGGGCGAAGGGCCTTGTAGAGGGCCTCGCGCGTGAGCCCCGAGGCCTTCGCGATTTCGCTCATTCCTCTGGCCCGGGCGATGTCGCCGAGCGCCGAAGCGAGGAGGGCGGGATCGTTCGCGGCCAGGATATCGGTCAGATACGCGGCGATCGATTTCTCGTTGTTGAGGTAGCGCGCGGCGTCGAACTCGGGCAGATCGCCCACCTTGATTCGTCTGGTCATCTCATTTCTCTCTTCAATGCGTCAATCGATCAGTTTCACCAGCTGTCGCGCCTTCTTGATGTCACGCGCCTGCGTTCTCTTTGAACCGCCCGCGAGAAGAACGATCAGTTGCGCGCCCCTCTTCACGAAATAGATCCGCCAGCCGGCGCCAAGGTGAATACGCAACTCCGAAACGCCGTCGCCGACCGGGGCAACGTCCCCGCTCAGCCCAAGCTCGAGCCGCTTGAGGCGCGCAATGACCACGCCCCGCAGACCTTGATCCGACAGGCCATCCAGCCATTCTGTGAATGACGGGAGCGATTTGATCAAGACCACTCCGCCATTGTAATCGTTCGATTACGCCGAGATCAAGTGGCGAACGACCCTGGCGTCCGGTGTCTATGCGGGGCGGGAATCCGTTGCTTCGTCGCCGCCGCTGCCCGGGCGGCGGATCTCGCCGGTCGCTTTGTGATCCTGGTGGTAGTAGTAGTAGTAGTACCCGCGCGTCTTGGTGTCGAGCGCGTTCATCACCACGCCCACGAGGTTCGGGGTCACTTTCTGCAGGGCCTGCAGACTCCGCTTGATCGCCTTCTTGTCGATCTTGTTGTGCTGCACCACGTACACCGCGAGGTCGCAATAGCGCGCGAGCAGCAGCGCGTCGGTGACGGAGGCAAGCGGCGGCGAGTCGACGAGGATCCAGTCGAAGTGGCGGCGCAGCCGGTCGAGGAGGTCCCCCATCTGCTTGCGCGCGATCAACGCGGGCGGGTTCGGAGGCAGGGCCCCGGCGGTGAGCACGAAGAGATTCGGCGACTTCGTGGCCTGCACGAGCCGGTCGAGGTCTTCGCGCTTCGTGAAGTAGTCGCTGAACCCCGGCTCCTTCGGCACCCCGAGCCGACGATGGATCTGGGCGCGGCGGAGGTCGAGGTCCATCACAAGCGTCTTCTCGCCCGAGGCCGCGAGGAGCTTCGCCAGGTTGACGATGGTCGACGTCTTCCCTTCCTGGGGTGCGGTGCCCGTGATCAGCACCACCTGGCCCGAGTCTTCGCGCCGCGCGAAGATGAGGGAGGTGCGGAGGTTCTGATAGGCCTCGGTGACGAGATGGACGTTCGTCTCGTCATACTTTGGAACCGCGGCCAGCAGGTCGAGATGAAGGTAGCGCTCCACCTCATCGGGGTCTTTGATGGTGTTGTCGAAGTAGTCGCGCCCGAGCACGAGGCCCACGCCCAGCAGGAGGCCAAGGGCAAGGCCGATCACCGCCGCCTGCCTCTGGTTCGGCCGGACTTTCGAAGCGCCCGCGGCCTTGTCCACGAGAGCGATGTTGTTGGTCTGAACCGAGGCCGCGATGTTCGACTCATTCAGCTTCTGAAGCAGCACGTCGTAAAGCCCCGATGCGGAACTCGCCTGTTTCTTGATGGTGTCGAGTTCGGCCACCCGCCGGTTCTGGGTGGCGGCGAGGCTCTTCTGCTCCTCGGTCGCCCCCCGCAACTGGGCTTCGCGCTTCTGGAGCTGTGAGCGCTCTTTCTCCATGAGCGCGATCACCTCGGTCGCGCGGTCGTCCTTCTTCTGCTTCAGGCCCTTGATCACGCCGTTCACTCGAACCATCTCCGGATGGGTCTCGCGATACTTGTCCTTGAGCCGCTGCTTCTCGAGCTCCATGGCCGTGACCTGCGCCTGCAGGCCCACCCAGGTGGAATCCTGGGCGATCTGCGGCACGCTCTCGAGCGACTCGCCGCGCGCCTTCAGGTCGACCGCCTGCTTGTAGGCGGCGTCCAGGGCAATGCGCTTCGCCTGCACGTCAACGAGCTCGCCCTGCAGCTTCTCGATCGAGGTGTTGACCGCGGAGTTCGTCCCCTGGGGAACGAAATCTTGTTGCTGATATTGCCGGTAGAGCCGGTCGTTCTGCTCCCGCATCTGGCTCTCGGTGGTGTTGAGCCGCTCCTGCAGCCAGTCGAAGGCCTTTCGCGCTGATTCGACCCGCTGCTCGAGGGAGTGGCGGATGTAGACGTCCGCCACCCGGTTCGCCCACAGGGCCGCTTCGAGCGGGTCCTCATGCACCACCTTGATGTAGGCGAGCCGGCTCTCCGGCACGGGTTCGACGCTGACGTGGCTGATGAACAGGATCGACGGGTCAGGGGCGTCTTTGAACGGTATCTTGTCTTTCAGCTTCAGCTCGGCCACCACCTGATCCGCGATGGCCTTGGAGGTGATGATCCGGTACTGGGTGTTGTAGAAGTCGGAGTTCTGCCAGTACCCGCCCCCGCCCATAAGCGCCTCGTTGACCCCCATGAAGAAGGGCACGGGCGGCTCGATCTGCACCAGGGCCTGCGCCTGGTATTCGGGGATCTGCAGATAGGCCACGAGCGAAGTGAGGGCGATGCCGAGGATGGCCGCCACCACGATGAGCCAGCGCCCCCGCCACAACACGCCCGCGTAGTAGCGAGCGTCGAACTCGCTGTCGCCTAGGGGGACGGGCCCTTCACCGCCGATCGGAAGGACTGTGGTGGACATCGAAGAGCAACTCTACGCCGCCCGGCCGTGCCGGCTGCTAGAACCGCCGCCTGGAGACCACGACCTTGTCGTTCGGGGCCAGAACCACGTCCTGGACCTTTCCTTTACGGATCTCTCCGACATCGACCACCCGGCAGACGTCCTGGGTGGCGCCGTCGCAGGGGATGAAGGCCGCCACATCGACGCCGGGGGCCTTCTTCCTGATGATGCGCACCTTCGTCGAGGCGAGTTTCGCGAGGCCGCCCGATTCGGCGATCACGCCCAACAGGGTCAGGTCGTTCTCGATCACCACTCGGCCCGGTCGGGACACTTCGCCGTCCACGGTGACGAAATACTTGGGCGCCGCGGTGATGACGTCGCCGTTCCGGATCGGCGTTTCGGCGTTGGTCCGATCCGTCTCGGTCATCCCCCCCGTGTTGCCCAGGCGGAACCGTATGGACTTCTCGCCATTTGGGAACGCGCCCTCCGTGCGCTGCACCAGGATCTCGCCCGAGGCCCCGGGCCTGAAACCGCCCGACTCGATCAGGATGTCGATGAGCCGGGTGCCGCCGCGCAGCGCGCGCCTTCCGGGGTTGATCACCTCGCCCAGCACCAGGGCGAACTGGCTCGCATACTCCCTCACCCGCACCTCAACCTGGGGATTGACCAGGAAGTCCTTGGACAGGGCGTCGGTGATGAACTTCTGGATCTCCGCCACCGTCTTCCCCGCCACCTCGACGTCGCCGAGCAGGGGCATGGTGAACCGGCCGTCGGGCTGCACCGTGGTGCTGCGCGAAACCTCGGCCTGGTCGAGCACGGTTACTTCGAGGATGTCGCCCGGGCCCACCACGTAGG
>CAZYEA010000029.1:0-1266 GCA_964646485.1 uncultured Acidobacteriota bacterium | reverse complement strand
GTGAGCGAGCGTGTCTTGATGTCGAAGCGGTCGAGGTTTGAGTCGCGACGCTCGGCGGTGTAGTCGAAGCGCAGGAAAGCCCATTCGGTGAGCGTTCGGGTGAGGCCCAGGCTCCACTGCCGGAGCTTGTCGTCCCTCAGCTCGAGCGTGTTCGTGGTCTCGCTCAACTGCGGACTCGCCTTGTAGCTGTTGGTCTGAATCCCGAAGCTGCCCCGCAGGAACACGTCGAAAGGCATCCTGGTGGTGAGGTCGGCGCGGACCGAATCGGCGACGTAGAAGGCGTTCTCCTTATAGGCCGACAGATACAGCTTCCGGTCGGCGATCAGCCCCACCGAAGTGTCCTGGCCCACTTCCCGCACGAGCTGGGCTCCGTACGTGATGTCTTTGTAGTCCTGTCCGCCCGCCCCCGCGTTCGGGCTCTTCTGGGTGCGATAGCCGAACTGGAGCCGTCCCGTGGTGAGGGCCGCGATCTCGCCGTCGAGGGTGACGCCGTAGCTGTAGCCCCGGCCTTCCACCTGCTTGCGCTCCGGCTGAGTCGGCGTGTCGTGCACGGTGAAGAGTAGGCCGAGGAACCGGCTTTCGCCCAACCCTCGCCGCAACGAGGCGTTGAGCCCGCGGGAGTCGTAGTCGAAGAACGCCCGCTCGCCGAAGACGAATTGCTCTTCCCCCGGATCGTTCCCGTACGTCACCTTCGTGCTCGTGACGCTCACATCGAACCGGGAATCGGCGAGGAAATCGAGGCGGAAACCGGCCGTGAACGAGTTCCGGCGAAAGCGTTCAAGCGACGTGTCGACCACGCGATTGAGGCCGATTCCATACTCGCGCCCGGGATCGATCTCATCGGTTTCGAGGACGCCTTTCGAAAAATGGTACGTGCCGTAGATCGCCGCGGAGGCGCCCATCGGCTGATCGAGCCCCGCGTCGAAGAAGTGCGAGGCGAGCCGCGGGAGATTGAGGTTCAGCTGCCGCCGGAAGCGCGGGGTGTAGTTGACCCTCCACTGGCCCTCGTGCGGCCCCAGCCTCGGGCTCAGGCCCAGGCCGAGGTTCGGCTGAATCACCCAGTAGGAATCGGCGGTGACCGTGTTCGTTTGCACCTGGGTGGTCTTGCCGTCCACGTAGCTCACCGAAACCCACGGCCGCACCTGCAACCCGAGTAGCCTCCGGTCCGAATACCAGTTCTCGGCCGATCCCACATCGGTGGCCGAGCCCACGGGGCCCATCGAAGACGGATCCGAGCTTGAAGGAAACAGGCGCCGATACAGGTCG
>CAZYEA010000028.1:25013-26484 GCA_964646485.1 uncultured Acidobacteriota bacterium | reverse complement strand
TACTTCGGCAAGAACAAGGTGAACTACGACAAGTTCGCCTGGCGCGTCTACAAGAGTCCCCACTTCGAGGTGTACTACTACCCGGAGTTCGAGCAGCACCTCGGCCGGCTCACCTCCTACCTGGAAAGCGGCTACCAGCACGTCTCCTCGGAATTGAAGCATGAGATCCAGTCCTCGATTCCGGTGGTCTTCTACAAGACGCATTCGGAGTTCGAGCAGACGAACCTCTACCCGGACTTCCTGCCCGAGCAGGTCCAGGCCTTCACCGAGCCCGTGCGCAACCGCATGGTCATCCCCGTCGACGGCGCGCCCGACCGGCTCCAGGGGCTCATCACCCACGAGCTGACCCACGTCTTCGAGTTCGACCTCATCCCCCAGGGCATCTTTTCCCGCAACACGCCCTTGTGGGTGGGAGAGGGGCTCGCCGACTACATGCGCGGCGAATGGGACTCCCACGATCTGATGACGGTGCGCGACGCCGCCCTCAACGACCAGGTCCCGCGCATGACCAAGCTCGACGTGGTGGGTGGCCGGGTCGACTACAACCTCGGTCATGCGGTGTTCGACTTCATGGCCGCCCGGTTCGGCAAGGAAGGCATACGGCAGTTCATCTACACCCTGCGCAAGAGCATCATCACCACGTCCGAAGACAGCATCTATCAGCAGGCCTTCCGGATGACTCCGAAGGAATTCGACGAAGCCTTCGAGAAGTGGCTCAAGGAGAAATTCAAGCCTTTCCGTGACCGGCAGCGGCCCACCGACTACGGCACCGAGATTTCGCCCGATCCCGAAAAGACCTCTTTCTCTCAGGTCTACGCGTTTGCTCCCTCGCCCTCGGGCGAACTGGTGGCCGCGATCACCGGAAACCGAAACGACGGCGAGGCGGACATCGTCATGCTCTCGACCAAGGACGGGTCGGTGGTCAAGAACCTGACCCGGGGCTACTCCGGAAAGTACGAGAGCGTGACCTTCCCGGGCGAAAACTTCGTCACCGGTCGCACCATCGATTTCTCCCCCAAGGGAGACGTGGTCGCCTTCGTGGGACGCACGGGGAAGCGGCGAAGCCTCTTCCTGGTGTCGCCGCTCACCGGCGACGTGGTCAAGCGGATTCCCCTCGATCTCGACGAAGTCGAGTCGCCCTGCATCCTCCCCAACGGAAGGCAGGCGCTCATCGCCGCCACCAAGGAAGGCGTGGCCGACATCTACCTCCTGAATCTGGAGACCGGCGAGTACAAGAACCTGACCCAGGACGCCTTCTTCGACGCGAACCCGCGCATTTCTCCGGATGGCACCCTCGTCGTGTACAACCGGCGGATCAGCGGCAACTACAAGGTCGTCATGTTCCCGCTTGGCAATCCCTCGCGGCGCATCGATCTCACTTACGGCCCGTTCCAGGACATGTCGCCCTATTTCTCGAACGATGGGTCACAGGTCCTCTACTCCTCGAACGAGGATGACGGCATCTACAACC
>CAZYEA010000028.1:23726-25003 GCA_964646485.1 uncultured Acidobacteriota bacterium | reverse complement strand
ACCTTCGCAGCATCGACATCAAGACCGGTGTGATCAAGCAGTACACCGACGCTTTGGGGGGGAACATGGTCCCCACTCCCCTCAAGACCCCCCAGGGCGATCGCATCGGGTTCATCAGCTACTTCAAGGGCGAGTATCAGTTGTACACCCTCGACCCCTCGGAGCCGACCAAAGAGGTTGAGCAGGCGAGTTCCACCGCCCCTTCCGACGTGGTCGACTTCCAGCCCGACGTCACCCATCAGGTGGTGGCGGAGAACAAACGCCGCAAACGCCTGTTCGAGGGGCTGTACCTCGAAGGGCGGCCGCCCCTCAACGTGGGCTTCACCTCGAACGGCGACTTCTTCGGCGGGTCCCAGGTGGCCCTCACCGACGTCCTGGGTGATCAGAGCTTCGTGTTCACCGCGAGCTCCATCCGGGAGTATCGCAATTACTCCGGTCAATACGCGAACCTCTCGTCTCGCCTGAACTGGGGCGTCCAGGCGAGCGATTTCACCTGGTACGCCTTCTCTCCGTACCAGATTTCCTCCTTCTACACTCGCGACGGCGCGCTCTACTCCGAGCGCTACACCGGAGCCACCGGGTTTGCCGTCTACCCCCTGAACAAGTTCAACCGGATTCAGCTCTCGGCCGGCTACTTCCGGGTCAAGACCTCATACCAGGATCCGGATCTCCAGCAGCAGATTCTCCAGCAGGCGGCTTTGCTCGGCCAGACCGGCTTCTCCCTCTACGACGGTAGCACCCTGCCCTTGTCCCTTGGCTACACCCGGGAGACCACGAGATTCCGCGAATTCGGTCCGTTGTCCGGTTCGACCGTGAACGTTTCGTTCGAGTATTCGCCCGGTCCGGGCTCATTCCTCTCGCGGAAAACCATCGACTTCGACGCGCGTAAGTACCTCCGCATCGGAGGCACCTCGATGCTCCTCGCCACCCGCGTCCGGGGCTTCAAGTCGACGGGCGACCAGCCCCGTTATTTCGGTTTCGGCGGAAACATGGAACTGCGCGGCTATAACTACCTTTCCTTCGTGGGCTCGAGCGGCTTCTTCGCCAACGCCGAGCTTCGAATCCCCCTCATCAACCTCATGGCCACTCCGATCGGGATCATGGGACCGGTGCGGGGCACCTTCTTTGGCGGGGTCGGGGGCGCCCACTATCCGGGCGAGCCCTTCCAGTTCTGGACGAAGGGTCCCGGAGTGTCTTTCGTCAACGACCCCCTGTTCGGACAGGCGGTTGATGGCCGGCGACTGGTGGATGGCCGCGCGTCCTTCGGCGTGGGAGTC
>CAZYEA010000028.1:19718-23716 GCA_964646485.1 uncultured Acidobacteriota bacterium | reverse complement strand
TACTGCTGGCACACCGACCTGAAGGTCCGCAGCACGTCCCCAAGGTTCCAGTTCTGGATCGGCTACGACTTCTAGCCTCGATCCTCCGGGCTCCCTGTTCCCCCGTCGTCGGCCGACCACGGCCCAAGTGACCGGATAGGGTACAATCACGGGCTCTATTTCGGGTCTAGACGGAGGCCACCTTGGTTTACGCAATCGTCCGCTCCGGCGGAAAACAGTACCGTGCCGAGCCTGGAGCGAAGCTTCAGGTCGATCGGCTTGAAAACAATGTCGGCGACAAGATCACGTTCTCGGACGTGCTCCTCGTGAGCACCGACGCCGGCGTGTCCGCGGGCAACCCGGTTTCGGGGGCTTCGGTGAGCGCCACCGTCATCGCCCAGATCCGCGACACCAAGGTGCGAGTCTTCAAGTTCAAGCACCGCAAACACTACAAAAAGACCCGCGGACACCGGCAGTACCTCACCACCGTCCGCGTCGACGGCGTCTCGGCCTAAGGAGCAACCAGAACAATGGCTACCAATAAAGGCGGCGGTTCTTCCCGAAACGGACGCGACTCCAATTCGCAACGGCTGGGGGTCAAGGCCTTCGGCGGCCAGCTCGTGAGCGGCGGCAGCATCATCATTCGCCAGAAGGGCACGGGGTTCAAGGCCGGCAAGAACGCCGGTCTCGCCAAGGACCACAGCGTGTTCGCGAAGGTGAGCGGCCATGTTCTCTTCGAGGACCATGGCGGACGCGGGAAGTTCATCAGCATCGTCCCGGTCGAGGCGTAAAGCGCTTTCCGAAGCGCCACCACCCTCATACGAGGGCCCAGGGCAACCGGTCCAGGTGTAGCGAGTGTTCGTCGACCGCGTCAAGATATTCGTCAAGGGCGGTGACGGCGGTCGCGGCTGCGCGAGCTTCCGCCGCGAGACCTTCGTGCCCATGGGCGGGCCGGACGGAGGGAACGGCGGAGCTGGCGGGGACGTCATCCTGGTCGGCCGCGTGAACCAGAACACTCTCCTGCCCCTGCGCTTCCACACCGAGTTTCGAGCGAAGCGGGGGGGTCATGGGGGCCCCTCCAATCGCACTGGTCGCGATGCCGAGGACACCGTGGTCGATGTGCCTTTGGGAACCATCGTGCGCGATGAGGCGACGGACGAGGTGCTGGGCGAGGTCATCGAAGACGGCGAGGAACTCGTCATCGCCAAAGGCGGGCGCGGGGGCCGCGGAAACAAGAGCTACCTGTCGAACATGAACCGCGCGCCCCGCAATGCCGATCCGGGGGAAGCGGGGGAAGAGCGCTGGCTGCGACTCGACTTGAAGCTCCTCGCCGATGTGGGGCTCGTCGGTCTGCCCAACGCGGGGAAGTCGACCTTGCTTTCCAAGATCTCGGCGGCCAAGCCCAAGATCGCGGATTACCCCTTCACCACCCTGAGCCCGGTGCTCGGCATGGCCTCCTGGGATGACTACGATTTCGTGGTGGCGGACGTGCCCGGCATCATCGAGGGCGCGTCCACCGGTTCCGGGCTGGGGCTCGACTTCCTGCGGCATATCGAGCGCACGCGGGTGCTGGCCCACGTCATCGACGCCTCCGGTCTTTCCGGGCGGGATGCCACCGAGGACTACGACACGATCTGCCGGGAGCTTTACGCCTTTTCCCCGGCCCTCGCCAGCCGTCCCCGCGTCATCGTAGCGAGCAAGCGCGACCTGGTGCGCGCAGAGGACGACCCGCTGCCTTCGATCCTGGCCGTGGCGAAACGCGACGGCCTCCAGGTATTCGAGATCTCCGCCGCCACCTCTCAGGGGCTCAAGGAACTGACCCGCCACCTCGCCTCCTTGCTGCAGGCGCCCCAGGTGGCGGCCTGAGTCATGCGCGTGGGTCTGCTCGGCGGGTCGTTCGATCCTGTGCACTACGGCCACTTGCGTGCCGCTCAGTGGGCGCTTGAAGCCTTCGACCTGCAGGAGGTGCGTCTGGTGCCGGCGAGACAGTCGCCTTTCAAGGGCCCCTGCCTCGCCTCGGAAGAAGACCGGCGCCGGATGCTGAGCCTCGCCACGGAAGACAACCGGGCCCTGGTGGTCGAGGGTTGTGAGCTCGATCGGCCGGCCCCGAGCTACACCGTGGACACTCTGCGCGATCTGACTCAACGCATGCCCGGCGCGCAGCTCGCTTTGATCCTGGGCTCGGATGCGGCGAGGGGCCTCGACCTGTGGCGAGAGAGTTCGGAAATTCGACGGCTGGCCGAAGTCCGCGTGCTGGGACGGCCCGGCGACCACGCGGGGGATCCCTCGAGTGCGTCCTTCGACGGACTCTCCATATCGTCTACGGAAATCCGTGACGCGGTGAAAGCCGGACGATCCATCCGCTATCTCACTCCCGAATCGGTGCGGCTCTACATCGAGGAGAAAGGCCTGTACAAGTGAACGCCATCGAGTACTGTCGAATCGCGGCCCACGCCGCGCTCGCCAAACAGGCTGAGCAGGTCGTCATCCTGGAGCTCGCCCCTGGGTCGGGGCTCGCGGATGGATTCACCATCGCCACCGGCCGCAACCAGCGCCAGGTCGTGGCCATCGTCGACGCCATCGAGGAGAAGCTGCGCCTCGGGGGGGTGAAGCCCCGCCATCTCGAGGGCTATCCGCGTCGGGAGTGGATCCTCATGGATTACGGCCCGTTCGTGATCCACGTCTTCACCCCGAAGAGCCGCGAATTCTATGACCTCGAAAGGTTGTGGGGCGGAGCCCGGCGGGAAGAGGTCAAGGATTGAGCCCGGAGCCCCTGGTCGCCGTCTCGAAAGCCATGCGGGACATCGTCGCGTGGCTGCCCCGGGTCGCGGCGGCGAGCGCACCCGTGGTCCTCGAGGGCGAGACCGGTGCGGGCAAGGGACGAATCGCGGAAGCGATTCACGAACTCGGCCCGCGCAAGGACGGTCCTTTCGAGGTCATCTCCTGCGGCGCCATCGCGGAGTCCCTGGCCGACTCCGAGTTCTTCGGCCACGGCCGCGGCGCCTTCACTCACGCCTTTGAGGCTCAGGCGGGACGGCTCGAACGGGCGAGCGGGGGCACCCTGGTCCTGGATCACATCGAAGACCTGGCTCCCGCGATCCAGGCCAAGCTCCTTCGCGCCATCGAGGACGGAGCGGTCCAGCGCCTCGGCGAGAGTGTCGAGCGGCCGGTGGATGTCCGTTTCATGGCCACCTCGCGCGGTTCTTTGAAAGACGCGATCGCCCTCGGGACATTCCGCGACGATCTGTACCACCGGCTTTCGGTGATCACGATTCCCCTGCCCCCGCTGCGCGAGCGCGTCGAGGATGTCCTGCCTCTCGCCACCGCGTTCCTGGCCGCGGAGCGACGGCGAAGGAAGACCCAGGCCTCCGGATTCTCCGAGGCCGCGCGCCAGCTCCTCGAGGCCTATTCCTGGCCGGGAAACGTGCGGGAACTCCAGTCCGTGGTGGAACGAGCGATCCTGCGGCATGAAGGGGAGGGGCCGATTGCCGCCTCGGCCCTGCCCAAAAACATGCTCAGTGCTGATACTGTCATCCGTTCATTCCGCTCCGACCGGCCGACGCTCAAGGAGCTGGAGCGCGTTTACATCATGTGGATTCTGGAAAATTCCGAGGGAACGAAGGCCGATGCGGCGAAGACGCTCGGCATCTCGCGGAAGTCTCTTTGGGAGAAGTGCAAGCGATTTGGAATCGCCTGAAGCACCGGGCGGCGTGTGGAACAGACGAAGATTAAGGAGAGAAGATCGGACATGGACACAAAGACGCTGAAGCTCTATCGAAAGCGCCTCGTCGATCAGAAGACCGACATCACCAAGGGCTACGACAAGACTCGCTCCCAGGGCAAGCAGGTCGACTCCGACGTTTCCCATGATCCGGTCGACAAGGCCGCGAACTCCTACACCAAGGAGTTTCTCTTCAGCCTCTCGAACAAGGAGCGCGACGAGATTCAGATGATCGACGACGCCATCGCCTGCCTCGATCTCGACACCGGCAAGCACGAATGGGTGCATAGCGACGCGC
>CAZYEA010000028.1:0-19708 GCA_964646485.1 uncultured Acidobacteriota bacterium | reverse complement strand
GGAGACGATGTCGAACGCAAGCGCCTCGAAGCGGTTCCCTGGGCCAAGCACTGCCTGAGCTGCCAGGAGAAGATCGAAGCGGGCATCATCTAGCGAGGGAGCGCCCGCTTTGACTCTCTTCTGGACCCGAACCTGGGACGCGCTCGCGGGCGCTTTGTTTCCCACGGCCTGCGTCTCCTGTGGAGAGTTGATTCGAGCCTTCGATCCGCCCCTGTGCCCCAAGTGTTGGGACCGTCTGCCCGTTATCGGCGAGATCTCGTGCCTCTGCGGCTGCCCCCTGAGCAATCCCGGCGACGGCGAATGCGGTCGTTGCCGGCGTGGACGGTCGCCCATCCTGGAGGGCGCCGCCCTGGGAGTGTATGCGGGGCCGCTGCGCGACTGTGTGGTCGCCCTCAAATATCACGGCCGGCACCGCACCGCCGAGCGCCTCGCCCGACGCCTCTCCGGAGTCGAGCGGTGCCGGGGGATTCTCGGCGCGTCTTCGGTGGTCATCGCGGTGCCCCTGCATCCGGAACGAGAGGGGGCGCGGGGCTTCAATCAGGCCGAACTCCTTGCCCGGGCTCTGGCCAGGGACGCCGGCCTGAAGGTGTCGCGCGGCCTGATTCGAACCAGAAACACTCCGTCGCAGACCGATCTCTCCGCGCGGGCCAGACGGCGCAACGTGCGAAACGCCTTCCGGGTGAAGCCGGGGGCGAACCTCGGCGGAGCCGCGGTGGTTCTGGTGGACGACGTGATCACGACCGGGGCCACCCTGCGCGAGTGCGCACAGACCCTGCTCGAGGCGGGCGCCCGGGAAGTTCGTTCCATCACGGTCGCGCGCGCAGAATAGCGTTTTCGATGGCGGCCCTTCGGAGGAACGAATGAAATTGAAGATTGTCTCGCGAATTGTCATGGTGACCCTGGTTTGCCTGGCCCCCGGGTCGGCGTTCGCCTGGAGCGACGCGGTGTATCGGCTGGTTCTGCGTAAGGCCATCGACACCCTGCCCAAGGCGCAGAAGAAGTACTTCGAGGATCACAAGTACGAGATGCCGAGCCTCACCCCCGACGAGGATCCGCCGGTCCGTCCCGAGGGACGGAGATTCGCGATCGACCTCCTCGGCGCCTTTCCCTTCGCCGACCTTCCCCGTGACGAGCCGGGGGTGAAGGCCAAGGGAGATCCCCGCGTCATCGGCCGGCTGCCCTTTCTCCTCCTCGAAGCCCAGGGCCGCCTGGTCGACGCGTTCAAGAGCGGCGACAAGGAGCGGATTCTCCGCGAGGCGGACGCGGTCGCCATTCTCGCCTCCGACTTGAACAATCCCCTCGCCCTGTCCGAGAACTTCGACGGCCAGAAGACGGAACAGCCGGGCCTTTCCAAACGCTTCACCGCCCAACTGCCCGAGGGAATGGAGGGTCGCCTCAAGCTCAACCCCGAGGCCGCCCGCCTTTTGGAAGACCCGAAGGATTACGTCTTCGGGTCGATGGTCCGCGGGCACGTCTGGGTGGACAACATCCTTTACGCGGATGGCCTCGCCCGCCGCGGAAAGGCGTCCTACGGCGGGCCGTACTTCGAGGCCTTCGAATTGCGCGCGGGGCGGCTCCTCGGAGAGATTCTCTCGAATGCGGCCGCCGACGTGGGCAGCTTCTGGTATACCGCTTGGACCGAGGCCGGCCGGCCGGAACTGAAGTGAGCGGTCCGCCCGGAATCGACGCCACGAGCTGAACCACCAGGAATCAACGCACCGAAATCGTGTTTCCGACCCTTCCTGCCGAACCGCGGCCCGAGGACGTGCTCATGGTGGCCCAATGCCTGGCCGGCGACGGCTCGGCCTGGGAGGCCCTGATTGAGAAGCACCGACGTCGGGTCTTCAACATCGCCTACAAATTCACCGGCCGTCACGACCGCGCCGAAGATCTCTCCCAGGAGATCTTCCTGCGTATCTTCAAGAACCTCGGCAAGTTCGACCCCGCGGCGGATTTCTCCAAGTGGCTCGCCTCGGTGGCTCGAAACCATTGCATCGACAACTACCGCTCGACCCGGCGGGAGCAGCGGACGATGGTCGACGACGGCATGGCCTTCGACCTGGCGGTGGCGCCGTCCTCGACGGATCCTCTGCGGTCGATCGAGGCCTCCGAGGCCAAGGAGTTTCTCCGCTCGGGGCTCGCCGCTCTGCCCGAGAAGCTCCGGGAGGCGGTCGTCCTTCGGGACCTGAAGGGCCTGGCCTATGAGGAGATGGCGGTGAGACTTTCCCTGCCCATCGGGACGATCAAGAGCCGGATCAACCGGGGCCGAGAGGAATTGGCCCGGGCGTTGCGCGCCCGCGGGCCCCGTTGAACCCGCGATTTACCTAAGGAGAGAAGACCGTGGACCTTTCGATTGAGAAGAACGGGGATGCGACGATCATCCGCGTCCAGACCGCCCGTGTCATCTACCCGCTGCTTCCGACCCTGGTGGGCAAGACCAAGGAGGCGGTGGAGGGCGGGGCCCGCTCGCTGATCCTGGACCTGCAGGCGGTGTCTTACATCGACAGCGCGACCATCGGGTGCATCATGGACATCTATCGGCTGGCCAAGGACCATGGCGGCGGACTCCACATCCTCGCTCCCCAGGCCCGGGTGGAGACCATGCTCTCGATGGCGGGCGTTCACAAGATCGTGCCCATCTTCCGCGAGGAGGAAGAGGCGCTCAAGGCCTTCGGACCCTCGATCGGGAAGCAATAATGTCGAAGACACGAGCCGTCCGCCTGTCCACCGGCTTCGCGGTGCCCCTCGACGGGGACCTTCTCGCCATCATCGAGGCGCTCTACAAAGAGATCACCCTCGGCAACGTCCTCAATTCGTCGTTCGAGACCATGCGGGCGGAGATCGTCTCGATCATCGATCAGATGACCGAAGCCGAGCGGCGTGACTATCTCGCGGAATCGATGTTCCTGAACTCCGTCACCTATGAGAACGAAATGCTCTCGGCCTATGTGCGAAAGCTCGGGGTGAAGCCGAAGTCGGTGGTCAAGCCCGGGGCCGCGCCCCGGGTCAAAAAGACTGCGCCGGCACGCGCCGGCGCAGTGAGGAAGAAGACACGCTGAACCCGACGGCGGCGTCGGGCCCGGACCGCGGCTAGCTCGAGGCCACCGCCGCGGCCGCCGCCTGCTTGGCCTTCTCGGCCAGCTCTTCGTCCTGTTCCTTCTTCAGTTCCTGCGCGCGCTTCTGGAGGAGCTGAGCCTCTTCGAGAAGGCTGTTACGAGTCGCGGGATTCTTGGTGAGCTTCGCCTGCTCGCGGAGGAGGAGCCCCTTGTAGATGAGGGCTTCGACGAAGTCTCCCTTGATGGCGAGAGCCTTCTCGACGAAGGCCATGCCCTCGTCGGCGAACTGCTTCTTGCGCGCCTCGTCGAGGTCGGGGTCGCGGTAGCACTTGTCCCAATAGTAGGTGCCCACCGTGTAGTAGCCCTTGGGATCCTTGGGATCGAGGTCGGCGCAGACTTTCAACTGGTTGACGGCATCGTCGAACCGCGCGCGACCCGCCATGCCATCGGGGGCCGGAACCCCCTTGTCGTCCCAGAGCGTCTTGTTGTAGAAGCCGGCGAGGGCGCCGCAGGCCTTCGGGTCCTTGGGAGCCGCCTCGACCGCCTTGCGGTACGCGGCTTCAGCCTCGTTCACCTTGCCGAACTTCTCGTAGAGATTGGCCATGGCGAAGAGGTATTGGAGATTGCTCGGCTCCGCGCTCGTGAGCTCGGTCGCGTACTTCATGGCGGTGTCGAAGTCCCGATCGGGGTCGTCCGCATAGATGCCGACGAGGGCGGAAAGGGTGTTCTTCTTGAGGATCGGGTACTTCTTGTCGTCGCCCGAAGGGGAGGCGGCCAGAACCAGCTTGTAGTTCTTGATCGCCTCCTCGAGGTTGACGTTCGTGTCTTCCTTGCCGGGGCGGAAGAGCTGGTGGAAGGAGCTCCCCTTGTAGAAAGTCGCTTCGACGCTGTTGGGGTCGTTTTCGAGCACGATGTCGTACTCTTCGATCGCCTTCCTGAAGCTCTCGTCCTTGTAGAGCTTATGCCCTTCGCGCAGCGCCGTCTGCGCTCGAACCCGCGCGCAATCCACCAGGGGGATTGCCAGGAGAAGGACGGCCACGGTCCGGATCACGTGCCTCATGTTGGTGTCTTTCAAAGGGCTTGGTTCTCGCCTGTCCGCGGGCGGGCGGCTAGGGCGAGGTGTGTGTGTACCTTGTCTCCAAAACGGCTGCCCTTGCGGTCGGCCGACAGGAGGATGGATCGATCGTTGGGAAGAAGGCTGACGGCTTTGACGGGAATTGTAGGGCAGCGGTCGAAGTTCCGTCAACGATTCATCTGTTTGGCGCGTCTCTTGTTTATAGTGCGTCTCCGATTATCTTACCGGTGGCCGGTCCAAGCCGAACCGCGAAATGCCGAAATACGGTTAAAGAATGCGCGGCAATTCGTTGACAGTGTTTCCTCACGCTGTCTAGAATCCCGAACACTCGTCCGACGAGAACCGTTTCGGAATCCTGGTTCTTCATTGACCTCATCCACCATCGAAACGTCTCTTGATCTCGAAAGACAAGAGCGAGGTGACAGATGGAACGAAAACTGTTTGCAGACTTAGTGGAATCGGACACCAAGGGCCATCGGCCCAAGCGGAGTCTCTTCTTTTCTCTTTCCGTGGCCCTTCACGCGATCGGCCTTCTGGCCGTGGTGATCGTTCCGCTGCTGCAGGCCCAGGAGCTCCCCGAGCCCGCCGCCGCGGTCAAGGCGTTCTTCGTGGAGCCCGCGGCCGCCCCACCCCCTCCGCCTCCCCCTCCGCCCCCGGCTCCCAAGGTTGTGCAGCAGAAGGCTCCGCCCCCGGTTCAGGAAGAAACCAAGTTCATCGCCCCCGTTGAAGTGCCCCAGGAAATCAAGCCCTCCGCGGGCATCGACCTTGGCGTCGAGGGTGGCGCCGCCGGTGGCGTCGAGGGTGGTGTGGCGGGTGGTGTGGCGGGCGGCATCGTCGGCGGTCTTCCCGCCGAGCCTCCGCCCGCGGTTCAGGCGGTTCGCGTCGGCGGAAACATCAAAGAGCCGACCAAGATCAAGAACGTGCCTCCGGTCTACCCCGACATTGCAAAGCAGGCGCGCGTCCAGGGAATCGTCATCCTGGAGTGCACCATCAGCCCCCAGGGCCGGGTCACCGACGTCAAGGTCCTTCGCGGGATCCCCCTGCTCGACCAGGCCGGCATCGATGCGGTCAAGCAATGGCAGTACACTCCGACGCTCCTGAACGGCGTGCCGGTTCCCGTCATCATGACGGTCACGGTCAACTTCAGGCTCAACTAAGTCCCCCTCCCCGTACCTTCAGGCGCAAACGACTCTCAAATAAACCGACCTTAGGAGTTTCAAAAAAATGCAATTCGATATGGCGCATCTGTGGACCAGCATGGGCTGGGTTGCGAAGGGCGTTGTCTTCACCCTGCTCATCATGTCCGTTTGGTCAATCTCGATCATCTTCGACCGCTGGAAGCTCTACAACAACGCCAAGGCGCAGTCGCGGAAGTACGCCGCGGACGTGGCGCGTCTTCTCAAGGCCGGCAAGCTCAAGGAAGCGGTCGATCTCTCGGGTTCGGCGGGCATGAAGTCCTCCCATCTCGCCAAGGTCTCCCTGGCCGGGTTGCAGGAATGGCAGTTCCAGGGCGCCACGGGTGAGACGGACAAGGACGCCGCCCTCGACGCGGCCAAGCGCGCCATGCAGCGGGCGACCGCGGTCAACCTGGCCGACCTGAAGAAGGGTCTTTCCTTCCTCGCCACCACCGGCGCCACCGCGCCCTTCGTCGGCCTGTTCGGCACCACCTTCGGCATCATCAACGCCTTCTCCGGCATGGCCATGACGGGTTCGGGCGGTATCGCCGCGATCTCCGCCGGCATCGCGGAAGCGCTCATCACCACCGCCCTCGGGCTCGTGGTCGCCATCGTCGCGGTGTGGGCGTACAACTACTTCGCGGGCCAGGTGGACGGTTTCACCGTCGAGATGGACAACTCCGGCTCGGAGTTGCTCGATTTCGTCAAGAAGAGCGCCTAGTCGTCGACTGAGACCCCCCGGGTCGACCAGGGGGGTCCTTCAGGCTCTTCCCGCAAGAATCTAAACGGAGGCTCGCAAACACCATGGCGATGGCAGTCGGCGGAAAAAAAGGCAGTGCGATCGCGGACATCAACGTGACGCCCATGGCCGACATCATGATCGTGCTTCTGATCATCTTCATGGTGATCACGCCCCTCATCAACAAGGGCGTCGACGTCGAGCTCCCCAAGGCGGCGAACACCAAAGAGCGGAAAGACGAGCAGGACAACATCACGATCGGATTCACCCGGAACTTCACCGTCTTCTTCAAGGGTCGGAAGCTTGACGGCGGGATTCCGGAGCTCAAGGAGCTTCTGGTGAAGGCCCTCGAGGAAAAGGGGGACACCGACAAGGTGGCCTTCCTCAAGGCCGACATCAAGATCGAATACGGCGAAGTGATGAAGGTCATGGACGCCTGCCGCGAGGCCGGCATCGAGGAGATCGCGCTCATTTCCGAACCCAAGGTGGAGGGCTAAGACAATGGCGCAGGCCAAGAAGAAGAAGCACGAAGACATCCACTATGCGGCCGGTCCGGCGGCGGTTTCGGACATCAACATCACGCCCCTGATCGACGTCATGCTGGTGCTGCTCATCATCTTCATGCTGGTGACCCCGACCGCGCAGAAGGGCGTGGACATCGCCCTTCCCCAGGACAACAAGAATCAGCCGCCCCCGGTCAAGCCGCCGGACGTCATCGTCATGGAGATCACCGAGGCGGGCACGGTTTCCGTCAACAAGCAGCCCATGGCCAGCATGGAAGAACTGGATCAGAAGCTGAAGGATGTCTTCCAGACCCGCAGCGACAAGACCATCTTCGTGCGCGGGGATTCGAAGTCGCTCTACGGGAAGGTCGTCGAGGCCATGGATATCGCGCGAGGCGCGGGCGCCGAACGCGTGGGCATCATCTCGGATACCGCCGCCGCGGCTCCCGCCCAGCCCCAGTAAGAAGCACCGCTCCCCCGGAAAAGGGGCAGCAAAAAAGCCCGCCGATTCGGCGGGCTTTTTCTTTTGGCCGGGCGACCGGGTCAGGCCGAAGCAGCGACCTGATCGAACCCGGTGAGGTGGGCCGAGGCGGTCTCGATCGTCCACGCATCATGGTCGCGGAGCAGAGCACGCACCAGTTCGGCGTGAAGGGCATGCCCGGCGCACTGCGCCACCACTCGGCCGCGGAGGCGGAAGCCCAGAAGCGCCAGGTCGCCCACCACGTCGAGGGCCTTATGGCGAACCAGTTCGTCCTTCATGCGGGGGCTCGACAGAAAACCATCCTCGCCGATGACCACCGCGCTCTCCAGGGAACCTCCCAGGGCAAGGCCACGGGAGCGCATGGCTTCCACATCCTTGAGGAAGCAGAAGGTCCGGGCGGCCGAGAGTTCGTTGCGGAAACTCTCCTCGGTGACATCGATGGTCACGCGCTGCCGCCCCACCAGAGCGTGCTTGAAGTCGATCGAATAGTCGACCTCGAAAACATCGGAGGGCTCGATCAGGATGAATTTGTCGCCTTTGGGCGAGGCCACGCGAACGGACCGGCGGACGACCAGGGTGCTCTGAAACGCGGCCAGGTCCTTGATGCCCGCTTCATCGATCAGATGGAGGAACATGCGCGAGGAGCCGTCGAACACCGGGATCTCGGCGCCATCCAGTTCGACCCGGACGTTGTCGACACCCGTGGCATAGAGGGCGGCGAGGAGATGCTCCACGGTCAGGATCTGGGCGCCGTCCCGCTTGAGCGACATGGCCAGCTCCTGCTGCGCTACCCACTCGACCCGGGCCGGGACCTCGCGGTTCTCAAGGTCTCTCCGGACGAAAACGACACCGCTATTGGCGGGGGCCGGGACAAGGCGCATGGACACGAGCTTGCCGGAATGGAGTCCGACGCCCTGGGTCTCGACGGTTCGTTGGAGGGTGCGTTGGCGCACAGGTGAGCCTTGGCTCTGCAATTGCTGTACCTTACAGCGTCCGATCGAATTCAGGCTGATAAAGCCAGCAGTTTCAAATGTTTGTGCTGATGGCGTCGGGCCGTCTGGTGTGGCGGGCAAACCACTACGGAAGGATTGGAGTGTCCCTCGCGCCACTCGGGGGTTCTATCGGACACAAGGCGGACGCCGTTCGCTTTGTGGTACATTTGAAGGTCCCGCCCTTGTCCGCGGAACCCGCGGCATTGCAGTACTTTCAACGCACCGGCCAAGACCAGAAAGAGATCGAAAGACATGTCCAAGAAGCCCCTCGCGGATGACCGCCGCCGAGAACTCGCCACCGAAGCCTTTGCAAAGCTCGTGCGCGCCGCCTTCAAGGGCGAGGCCGACAAAGTCAAAGAGTCACTCTCGGCCATCGAGGCCCAGTTCTCCGACGAGGTGGACATTCTTGACCGGGCTCGCCGCTATGCGGCCATGAACCTCTCCAAGGATACCGGCCGCAATGGCAAGCCCAGGAATGTGTCCGAGCGACTCCTCGCCGGCATCATCTCTCTGAACGCGGGCGATCTCGACGCCGCCGAGAAGGACATCGAGGCCGTCCTCGCCGAGGAGGCGAAGAACGCCGACGCGCACTACGCGCTCGCCGTCGTTCGCGCGCGTCGAGAGAAGATCGACGAGGCCCTCGCCTCCCTCAAGACCGCCTGCGCCCTTTCGCCCGAACGTCGGGCTCAGGCCCCCCTCGACGGCGAATTCGCGGCCTTGCTTGGAAACCCCGCGTTTGAAGCACTGATCGCGGCCTAGACCGCGGCCGATCGCCGCGCCTTCACGGGGGAAGCTCATGGCATCGGGGTTACGGGCCGTCGTCCTGGCCGCCGGCAAGGGAACGCGAATGAACTCGGCGCGGGCCAAGGTCCTCCATGAGGCGGCGGGACGCCCGATCCTCCACTACGTGCTCGACCTCTGCGGGGAGCTCGAGGCCGAAACCGTGGTGGTGGTCGGGCACCAGGCGGAGGCGGTCAAAGAGTCCTGCGCGGGACGCACAGGCGTCGCTTTCGCCCTTCAGGAGCCACAGCTTGGAACGGGGCATGCCGTACAGGTCGCGGTCAAAGAGATGGGGCGGCAGGAGGGTCCGGTGCTCGTGCTCGCCGGAGACGTTCCCCTGTTGCGGGTGGAGACCTTGCGGGCCTTGTGCGCCCTGCGGCAGAAGACGGGTGCCGCCGCCGCACTCGTCTCGTTCAAAACGCCCTCTCCCGGCGCATACGGCCGCATCGTGCGCGGGGAAGATGGGCGGGTCCGGAGCATCGTCGAGGCGCGCGATGCGACCCGCGAACAGCTCCTTATCGACGAGGTCAATGCCAGCCTTTACGTCTTCGACGGCGCGCGACTCGACGCGGTGATTCGAAGCCTGCGCTCCGACAACGCTCAGGGCGAGTTCTACCTCACCGACGTCATCGGCATGATGGCCGAAGGCGGCGATCGGATCGAGGCTCTGATTGCGGCGGATCCGAGCGAAACGGCAGGGGTCAACACCACCGGGGAACTCGCCGCCATCGAGCGCGAGATCTACCTCCGTCGCGCCTCCGCGCTTCTTTCCGCGGGCGTGTTGCTGGAGCGGCCCGACACGATCCTCGTCGGACCGGAGGCGGTGGTGGCCCCCGGGGCGAAGATCCGGGCCTTCACCATTCTCGAAGGCCGCACCCTGGTGGGAGCCGGCGCTTCGGTCGGCCCGTTTTGCCGGATCGAGAATTCGGAGGTCGCCCAAGGGGCCACCGTGCTCGACTCCTGTCTCATCCGCGATTCGAAGGTGGGTCCAGGGGCCACCATCGGGCCTTTCGCCCACCTTCGTCCGGAGACCGTCGTGGAGGAGAACGCGAAGGTCGGCAACTTCGTGGAGCTCAAGAAGACCCGCCTGGGTGCTGGCGCCAAGGCGCCGCATCTCTCCTACCTTGGAGATTCGACCATAGGGATCAAGGCGAATATCGGCGCGGGCACCATCACGTGCAACTACGACGGCGTGGTCAAGAGCCCGACCACCATCGAAGACGGTGCGTTCGTGGGCAGCAATTCCATTCTGGTGGCGCCCGTGAAGATCGGACGCGGCGCTTATGTGGCGGCCGGCAGCGTGATCACGAAGGACGTGCCCGAAGGCGCCCTCGGCGTGGGGCGGGCCCGGCAGGAAAACAAACCCGGCTGGGCCAGCCGCCGGGCCAGGAAGCACTGACGGGGCGGGCGAACGAACCATGTGCGGCATCGTCGGCTACATCGGTCTTGGGAACGCGACTCCGATCCTCGTCGAAGGCCTCCGGCGCCTCGAGTACCGTGGCTACGATTCGGCGGGGGTGGCCGTGCTCTCCGAGGGCCGGACCGAGCGCCGGCGTGCCGCGGGCAAGCTTCACAATCTCGAGACCGTGCTCGCGTCATCGCCGGTCTCCGGCCACATCGGAGTCGGACATACCCGGTGGGCCACCCATGGACGACCGAGTGAAGAGAACGCTCACCCGCACATGGACGCGGCGGGCCGCCTGGTGGTCGTCCACAACGGCATCATCGAGAACTACCTTGAACTCAAGGACCGACTGGCGGCCGCGGGGGTGGTCTTTCAGACCGAAACCGATACCGAGGTGGTGGCGCACCTCGTCGCCTCGTACTACGAAGGCTCGCTGGAACGGGCGGTGGCCCGGGCGACAGGAGACCTGCGGGGTATCTACTCCCTGGTTCTGATGCACGCCGACGAGCCCGATCGCCTGGTCGCGACCAGGCTGGGGCCCCCGCTCGTCATCGGCATCGGAGAGGGCGAGCATTTCTTCGCGTCCGACGTGCAGGCTCTGCTCGCGCGAACCCGGCGCTTCGTGTTCGTCCCTGAACGCACGATCGCGGTGATTCAGGCGGGTTCGCTTCGCATCGTGGACGCCCAGGGCCGGCCCGAGCCGTTCAAGGAAGAGACGATCGCCTGGGACCCGGTGCAGGCGGAAAAGGGCGGCTTTCGTCACTTCATGCTCAAGGAGATCCACGAGCAGCCGCGGGCGGTGCGCGACACTTTGCTCGGCCGGATGAGCCTCGACACCGGAGACGTCCACCTCGACGAGATGGGACCGCGCGCGCTCGAAGTCATCGAGAAAGCCGAACGCATCCAGTTTCTCGCCTGCGGCACCAGCTGGCATGCGGGCCTCATCGGACAGTTCTTCATGGAGCAGCTTGCGGGCGTTCCTGCGAGCACCGACTACGCGAGCGAATTCCGCTACCGCGACCCCGTGGTTTCGAAGGGGACCCTGGTGGTCGCGATCAGCCAGAGCGGAGAGACCGCGGACACCCTCGCGGCCATGCGCGAGGCCCGCTCGCGAGGGGCCTCGGTTCTCGCCATCACCAACGTCGCCGGTTCGCAGGTGACGAGAGAAGCGGATGGCGCGCTGCTCACCCACGCCGGGCCGGAAATCGGGGTGGCCTCGACCAAGGCCTTCACCGCCCAGGTTGCCGCGATCGCCCTCCTCGCCGTCTTCCTGGGCCGGCGCAAGGGCGCGCTCTCGGCGGCGGCAGGGCGCAATCTCCTGGCTTCGCTCGCCCGCGTTCCCCAACTCATGGACCATGCGCTTGGCTGCGAGAGTCTGGTGGACGAGATGTCGCGCGGCCTCGCTCGCGCCACCGACTTCCTGTTTCTGGGCCGCGGGGTGCAGTATCCGATCGCCCTCGAGGGGGCGCTCAAGCTGAAGGAAGTGTCCTACATTCACGCCGAGGGATACCCGGCGGGGGAAATGAAGCACGGCCCCATCGCCCTCATCGACGAGTCGCTCCCCGTGGTCGCTCTGATCCCCCGGGGGCGGGGATACGAGAAGATCCTCTCGAACGTCCAGGAAGTGAAGGCGCGGGGCGGACGGATCGTGGCCGTCATCAACAACGGCGACGAGCAGGTTCGGAAGATCCTGGGCAAGGAGGATCTGATCGTCGAGGTCCCGGGGGTCGGGGTCGACGTTCTGGGCGTGAGCGAGGTCTTCGCCCCCTTCGTGACCGTGATCCCCCTCCAACTCCTCGCGTATCACGTGGCCCTGCGGGCCGGACGCGACGTCGATCAGCCACGAAACCTCGCCAAGTCCGTGACCGTCGAGTAGGCGAACGTCCACACTTTGACCACTTCCTCGCTCAGCGCCGAGCAGAGCGCCGCCGTCCGGGCCGCCCACGGCCCCACTCTGATCCTCGCCGGAGCAGGCAGCGGCAAGACCCGCGTCATCACGGAGCGCGTGTCCTTCCTCGTCTCCGAGATGGGGGTCGATCCCGCGGAGATCCTGGCCGTCACCTTCACCAACAAGGCCGCCGATGAGATGCGGCGGCGCATCGAAGAACGGCTGGGGACGGGAGCCCGGGCCGCCTGGATCATGACCTTCCACGCGCTGTGCGTGAGGATCCTGCGCCGACATCCCGAGGAAGCCGGGCTCCCGCGCGAGTTCGTGATCTACGACCAGGACGAGTCGCTTTCCATGGTGAAGCGGGCGATCGCCTCCGCGGGGCTGTCCGACAAGACCTACGCGCCCCGACGCGTTCTCTCGCTGCTCTCCATGCAGAAGAATGGCCGACCCTATTCGGAGGCCGACGTTCGCGAGTACCGCATCGAGGTCCTGAACGAACTGGCGGGGCGCTACAACGCCGGGCTGCGCGCGGCGAGGGCGGTGGACTTCGACGACCTTCTCGCCTTCTCCGCCCGTCTTCTGGAGGAAAGCGACGTTCTCGAACGGGATCGCCGCCTCGCCTTCCGTTACATCCTCGTGGATGAGTACCAGGACACCAACCGCCTGCAGTACCGCATCGTGCGCGCGCTCGCCTCGGCTCACAAGAACATCACGGTGGTGGGCGACGAGGATCAATCCATCTACTCGTGGCGGGGCGCCGACATCCGCAACATCCTCGAGTTCGAGCGCGATTTCCCGGGCGCCTCGATCCTCCGCCTCGAGGAGAACTACCGGTCCACTCAGGCCATCCTCGACGCCGCTTCCGGACTGGTGGTGAAAAACGAGAACCGCATCGGAAAGACGCTTAGGGCCATGCGGCCGGGCGGGCGTCAGATCGAGAGCCTCGTCGCGCGCGACGAATACGAGGAGGCGCTCAAGATCGCCTCCGATATTCAGCGCCATGGCGAAGGCCAGAGGATCGCGTGTCTGTATCGCATGAACGCGCAGAGCCGGGCGCTCGAGGAAGCCCTCGCCTCCGCCCGCATCCGCTACCAGGTGGTCGGTGCGGTGGGCTTCTACGCCCGCCGGGAAATCCGCGACATCGTGTCCTACCTGCGGCTCACCTTGAACCCGGAGGACGACTCGGCGTTTCGGCGGGTGGTGAACGTCCCGCCGCGCGGGGTGGGCGAGCAGACCCTGGCCGCGATCACCCTCGCGGCCCAGCGCCAGGGCAGCTCGCTGTGGGAAGGCCTCAAGGCCGTGCTTGATTCGAACGATCTGCCCACGCGGACGCGCGCCGCGCTCTCCCGCTTCGTCTCGCTCGTGAACGAGCTCACGGATCTCAAGTCATCGACCGGTCCCGGGGAACTGGTCGAAGCGGTGATCGCGAAGACCGGATACGAGGAGCTGATCGACGACGAGCCCTCGCCGGTTCGAGAGGATCGGCTGGAGAACCTCAAGGAGCTCCGGATGGCGGCCACCGATTTCGAAGAGCGCGAGGGCCTCGGGCTCCGGGAATTCCTGGACCGCACCTTCCTCCTCGGAGACGCCGACGCCATCAAGGACGACGCTCCCGTGCTCCTGATGACTCTTCATTCCGCAAAAGGCCTCGAGTTCGACACCGTGTTCCTGGTGGGCATGGAAGAGGGTCTGATCCCGCACATGCGCGCGGTGCAGGACCCCGGTCAGATGGAGGAGGAGCGTCGGCTGTGCTACGTGGGCATGACGCGGGCTCGAAATCGCCTGGTCTTGACCCGGGCCCGGGAGCGCTCCTATTTCGGGGATCGACGCGCGACGCTGCCGAGCCGATTCCTCTCCGAGATCCCACCGGAGTGCTTCGATGGTCCCCCGGGCGCGCGGACCGCGGCCTCCCCGGGAACGGCCGCGAAGCGCCCGATCGACGCAACCCCTCGCAGCACGCGCTTTCGTCCCGGACAGAGCGTCCAGCACGATCGTTTCGGTTACGGAACCGTGCTACGGGTGGAGGGCGCCGGAGACGACGCGAAGCTGACCGTGTCGTTCCCCGGCCGGGGGGCCACCCGTCTTCTCGCCCGGTTCGCCGGCCTGAAGCCAGCCTGAAAGGGCCGGCGCGCCCGACCGCGCGTTACGATCCTCGGGAGGCTTAGGGGTTACTGGGGGGTGATGCTCTGGATGAGCCAGCGGCTCATGACCTTGGCCGTCTGGCCGGCGGCCGCGATTTCATACTTGCGGAGCTGGATGGCGTAGGGCTTGACGTCGCCCCCCGACTCGATGTCCACCACTGCGGTCTTCGTGATGACGTCGCCCGCCAGGGTGTCGGCCTCGCCCGCCTGACCGGTGGACATGGTCACCAAGCGCTTTTCACGATCGTAGGCCTGCTTGGCCTCGCCCGCCTTGTCCTTGAGGGCGTGGTCCTGGTCGGAGAACTTCTTCCAGTCGTCGGCGGTCTTTTGCAGGTTCGCCGGGATCTTGCCCCCGCTTTCGACCAGGGGCTTCACCTTGTCCACCTCGAGCGGATGCGCGTTGAAGTAGGCGCTTGCGTCCTTCTTGTTCTGGGCCACCGCATCGTCGGCTTCCTTGAGCGCCTTGGCCAGGGCGGGGAGGGGTGCGGGAGCGCGCTGCTCTTCGCCTACGCTCTTGACCTTCCAGCTCTTGACCTCCTGGTCGAACTGGACGACCGCGAAGCTGCTGATCGTCTGGTTGTCCTTCGCCTGCACCGCGCGAAAGAAATTCTCGATCACCTGTGTTTCCTGGTTTCCGCAGGCGGCGGTGAAGGCGGCGAGCGCCGCCGCCGCGGTGAAGGCGACGTAGAAGTTTTTCATGATTCGCTCCCTGGCGTGTTTGTTGGGGCCTCGTCCTCGGCCGTATCCGTTGTCTCTGTGGTCTCGTCTCTCTCGGCGAGTCGTGCGATGGAGACCAGCTGATCGCCATCGTCGGTTTGGATCAAGCGTACGCCCTGCGTATTCCGACCCATCGTCGAGATCTCGGTAGATCGCGTTCGAATGATCATACCCTTGCCGGTAATGAGCATGACGTCTTCATCCCCGCTGATGAATTTCACCCCGATGACCGCGCCGTTTCGCCCCTCGGTCTTGATGTTGATGTGGGCCTTGCCCCCCCGCCCCTGAAACCGGTACTCCTCGATGGGCGTGCACTTCACGAAACCGTTCTCGCACACGGTGAGCACCTTGCCGGTTTCGCGCACCGCCTCGAGGGACACCACGCTGTCGCCTTCGTCGAGGTCGATGCCCTTGACCCCATAAGCGGTCCGGCCCATGGGGCGAACGTCGGTCTCGTCGAAGCGGATGGCCATGCCTCCCCGGCTGCTCAGAAGCAACTGGTCGCCGCCCGAGGTCTGGATGGCGTCGATGAGGGAATCGTCCTCCTCGACGGAGAGCGCGATGATGCCTCCGGGCCGGGGGTTCGAGAAGCTGGCCAGTTCGGTCTTCTTGATGACCCCCTTGCGGGTGGCCAGCACGATGTACCCCTGGGCCTCGAAGTCGCGGCAGGCCACGAAGGCCGCGATCTTCTCGCCTTCCTGGAGGCGCACGAGGTTCACCACCGCCTTGCCCTTCGCCTGGGGGCCGACGTCCGGGATCTCGTGAACCTTGAGCCAGTAGAGCCGTCCCCGATTGGTGAAGATCAGGACGTAGGAATGGGTGGAGGCGACGAAGAGGTTTTCCACGAAATCCTCTTCCTTGGTCTTCATCCCCACCCGCCCGCGGCCGCCGCGCCGCTGGCTGCGATAAAGGGTCATGGGGGTGCGCTTGATGTAGCCGTCGTGGGTGATCGAAATAGCCACGTCCTCGTCGGCGATGGTGTCCTCGATGGAAATGTCGTCGGGCGCATCGATGAGTTCGGTGCGGCGCGCGTCGGCGTGGGCTTCCTTGAGGCCGTTGAGCTCCGCCACCACGATCAGGTCGATTTCGTGCTTGCTGCCCAGGATCTTCTTGAGCCGCGCAATCGTGGCTTCGATCTCCGCAAGTTCATCGAGAATCTTCTGGCGCTCGAGGCCGGTGAGTCGCTGCAACTGCAGTTCGAGGATCGCCACCGCCTGGAGTTCGGAGAGGGCGAAGCGCGCGACCAGCTGGGTGCGGGCGTCCTGGGGAGAGGGCGCCGAGCGGATGAGGGCGATGACCGCGTCGAGATTGTCGAGGGCGATGACGTATCCGCGCAGGATGTGGGCGCGGGCCTCGGCCTTGCGCAGCTCGAACTCGATGCGCCGGCGCACCACCTCGCGGCGGAATCCGATGAAATACTCGCAGACCTCGAGGAGGTTCAGTACCCGCGGCCGCTTGTGGACGATCGCGAGCATGGAGATGCCGAAGGTGTCCTGGAGCTGGGTCTGTTTGTAGAGCTGGTTCAGAATCACCTGGGCCGACTCGCCCTTGCGGATGTCCACCACGATCCGCATGCCCTGACGATCGCTTTCGTCGCGCACTTCGGTGATTCCGTCGATCTTCTTCTCGCGCCAGAGCTCGGCGATCTTCTCGATGACCCGCGCCTTGTTGACCTGGTACGGGATCTCGGTGACGACGATCGATTCCTTCTCGCCCTTGCGCTTCTCGATCTCGGCGCGGGCTCGCATGGTGACGGAGCCGCGACCGGTGAGATAGGCCTGCCGGATGCCGCCCTTGCCGAGGATGAAGCCGCCGGTGGGAAAGTCCGGACCCTTCACCCGCTGAAGCAGACCCTCGAGACGCTCGTCCTGGGGCAGAGCCTGGTTCTCGACGAGGTAGACGATGCCCTCCACCACTTCGCCCAGGTTGTGGGGCGGGATATTCGTGGCCATGCCCACCGCGATGCCCGACGACCCGTTCACCAGCAGCGCGGGAAGGATGGTGGGCAGGACCGTGGGCTCTTCCAGCCGATCGTCGTAGTTCGGCTGGAACTCGACGGTCTCCTTGTCCAGGTCCGCCATCATGGTGGTGGCGATCCGGGTAAGGCGGGCTTCGGTGTAACGCATGGCCGCCGCCGGGTCGCCGTCGAGCGAGCCGAAGTTGCCCTGGCCCTCGACCAGGATGGCCCGCATGTTGAACCCCTGGGCCATGCGCACGAGGGTGTCGTACACCGCGGCGTCCCCATGGGGGTGGTACTTGCCCATCACGTCGCCCACGATGCCGGCGCTCTTTCGGAAGGGCCGTCCCGGCACGAGACCCATCTCGTGCATGGTGTAGAGCACGCGCCGGTTGGCGGGCTTCATGCCATCGCGGACATCGGGCAGGGCGCGACCGATGATCACCGACATGGCGTAGTCCATGTAGGACTGCCGCATCTCGTCGGCGATGTTGATGGGGAGGGTGACTAGGGCGTAATCGTTTTGAGTCAAGGTGTCGTTCGGGCTTTCTAGACGTCGAGATTGCGAACGTTGAGGGCGTTTTCTTCGATGAAGAGGCGGCGGGGCTCGACCGCATCGCCCATGAGGGTCGAGAACATCACCTCGGCCACTTCCTCGTCCTCGAGCCTCACCTGCACCAGGGTTCTCTGGGAGGGATCCATGGTGGTCTCCCACAGCTCTTCGGGATTCATTTCCCCGAGGCCTTTGTAGCGCTGGATTTGGAGCCCCTTGCGCCCTTCGTCCATGAGCTTCGCGACCAGGGCGTCCCGGGCGAACACCTTCTCGGCACCGCTGGCGGAGCGGACCTCGAAGGGGGGCTGATCGAACTCCTTGACGTCTTCGAAGGCGGAGAAGAGCGCCTTGTACTCGGGCGATGAGAGGAAGTCGACCCCGACCGTAGACCGGCGCGGCGGAGAGACGCTCTTGTCTTCGTAGGCCAGCTGGTAGCCGGGTTCACCCTCGAGGCTTTCGACTGTGATCTCGTCTCCGGCCGCGCGGTAGGGCTCTATGGCGGCGGTGAGTGCCGCCTTGTCCAGGAAGAAGGCGGGCCCTTTCGCCCCCTGTCGAACCAGAATGTCGGCGAGCTTTCGGGAGATCCCTCGGCGTTCGATCCTCGAGAGGAGCTTGGCGACGCCGGTCAGGCGCTCGACGAAACGGCGGACCTTGGCCGGATCCACGGTAGCGCCGGAAGCATTCGCGATGCTGCGGCCCTCGAGCGCGCGATCGAGCAGGTAGCTGTCGAGGGCGTGCTCGTCCTTCAGATAGCGGCCGGATTTTCCGTGCTTGGCTTTGTAGAGCGGCGGCTGGGCGATGAAGAGGTGCCCGCGTTCGATCAGCTCTTTCATCTGCCGGTAGAAGAAGGTCAGCAGCAGGGTCCGGATGTGGCTGCCATCGACGTCGGCATCGCACATCAGGATGATCCGGGGATAGCGCAGCTTCGTGACGTCGAAGTCGTCGGCCCCGACGCCGGTGCCGAGGGCGGCGATGATGTTGCGGATCTCCTCGAAGGCGAGGGTCTTGTCGAGACGCGCCTTTTCCACGTTCAGGATCTTTCCCTTCAGGGGGAGGATGGCCTGAAAAACGCGATCCCGACCCTGCTTGGCCGACCCGCCGGCGGATTCACCCTCGACGAGATAGAGCTCGCAAAGTTCGGGGTTGCGCTCCTGGCACTCGGCGAGCTTCCCGGGCAGACCCGCGCTGTCGAGCGCGCCTTTTCGCCGCGTGAGGTCGCGGGCCTTGCGGGCAGCCTCGCGGGCGCGCAGGGCGTCGACGCACTTCTGCAGGACCTTGCGAGCGAGCCCGGGGTTCTCTTCGAGGAAGGCTCCGAGCTTTTCATTGACCAGGCTTTCGACCAGTCCCTTCACCTCGGAGTTGCCGAGCTTTCCCTTGGTCTGGCCTTCGAACTGCGGATTCGGGACCTTGACGCTGATCACCGCGCACAGACCCTCGCGGGTGTCCTCGCCCTGCAGCGCCTCGCCCTCCTTTAGGAGATTCTTCGACTGCCCGTAGCTGTTGAGGGTCCGGGTGAGGGCGCTCTTGAAGCCGATCAGGTGCGAACCGCCCTCGTGAGTGTTGATGTTGTTCGCGAAGCTGTGGATGTTCTCGGCATAGCCGTCGTTCCACTGCATCGCGAGTTCGACGATCACGCCTTCCCGGGTGCCACCGACCTCCACGGGGTCGGGGGTGATCACCGCCTTGTTCTTGTTGAGGTGTTCGACGTACGACGCGATGCCCCCTTCGTACTTGAAGCGGTGGGCCTTGCCATCGCGTTCGTCGACGAGGGAAATCTGGATTCCCCGATTCAGGAACGAGAGTTCTCGCAGCCGCTGGGACAGGGTGTCGAAGGAGAAGATCGTGGTCTCGAAGATGGTGGGATCGGGCTTGAACGTGATCTTGGTTCCGCGGCGATCCGCCGGGCCCGCTTCGCTCACCGGGGTGATGGGAATGCCGCGCTCGTAGCTCTGGGTGAAGGTCTTGCCTTCGCGCCAGATCATGAGGTCGAGACGCTCGGAGAGAGCGTTGACCACCGAGACGCCCACGCCGTGCAGGCCGCCCGAGACCTGGTAGGCCTTCTTCTCGAACTTGCCGCCCGCGTGCAGCTTGGTGAGAACGACCTCGGCGGTGTCTCCCAGGCCCGAGGCGTGGGGGCCGGTAGGGATGCCCCGGCCGTTGTCGATGACGGTGATCGAGTTGTTGATGTGGATGAAGACTTCGACGGTGTCGCAGTGGCCGGCGAGCGCTTCGTCGACGGAGTT
>CAZYEA010000027.1:0-26611 GCA_964646485.1 uncultured Acidobacteriota bacterium | reverse complement strand
GGTGCGCGAGATGGAGATCTACCTTCGAACCATGCTTCGGGACGTTGACTCGAGCCTGCTCGACGAGTGGGAGCGGATGATGGACCCCGCCTTCGTGGGGTCGGGGTCGGGGACGGGACCGGGACCGGGACCGGGAACGGATTCGGGAGCGGGGTCGGGGTCGGGGCCGGGGTCGGGCGAAGGACGGGCCGACATCACGCACGACGCCAAGGCGTTCACGGCGACGATTCGGACACGGGCCTTCGCGTTCCTACGGGCGTGGAGTGTTGGTGATGACGAGGCAGCGCTTGCCGCGCTCTCGAGTGCGCTTGACGAGAAGGGCGAGGCGTGGACGGTCGATCGGCTCAAGGAGGCGCGGGCCGCGCATCGGGTCGAGCACAAAGGCGTCCGCCTGGACCCCGAGGCGCGGAATCTCCGCCACACCCACGTCAAGGTGGCCGAGGACGGCGGGTCGTGGAGCGTCGAGCAGATGATCGTCGATCCCGAGGGACTGAACGACTGGGTCGCCGAGTTCCGCGTCGACGTCGGCGCCTCACGCGAGGCGGGTGAGGTTCTCCTCACTCTCGTTCGCCTCGCCCCGTTCGCCTAGCTTCAGTCGTCTTCACCCTCGGCGGGCCGCGGGGGCGCTCTCCTGAGGGGAATGCTCGTGGCGAGGCCCAGGAAGACGCCGCCCATGGCGACGAGCGTGAGGTACAGCAACGCGCCCTCGATGCCGCGAAGGCGAGGGATGTCGCCGAGCGAATCCGCGACGGAGACCAACAGGCTGCCCGCGGTCCAGCCGGCGGTGTTGGCGATGACCCAGGCAGGGGCGCTGATCGGATGGGGCTTCAGCACGTAGGCCTGTGCCGCCCCGACGGTGAGGCCGGCGAGGGAAATGGCTGGATACAGCGAGTAAGGGATGGGCGTGCCGAAGAGCCGCGCGAGATCGACGATCAGGAACGGCAGGGCAAGACCGAGGGCCGAGGCCGATCGCCATGCCGGCACTTCGCCGAGGAACGGGCGCAGGGCGCGTTCCTGGGCCATGCCCACTCCGAGGCCCATGCCGAGGCCCACCGGAATCTGGGCGGCGCGAATCCCAGCCATCTCGGTGATGAACGCGATCGCGATGACGAGGACGATGCCCAGAAGCCAGCCGAGAAACGTGAGGCGGATCCAGCGGCGCACAGAGACGCTCATCGGGCGTCAGGCACGGATTACTGCCGGGTGGGCGGGCTGTTCAGCAGGGCGTTGAAGACGAGTTTGAACGTGCCGTGAGTCTGGTCGCGGTGCTGGGGACGGAAGCCGACGAGGACCACTCGTCCCGCGCCGTACTTCACCGAAACCGCCGCCGCCTTTCTGGCGATCACCGATTCGCCGAGGAGCCAACCGCTCTGCAGGATGTCGCGGTCGACGTAGGTCGCGAGGATGTCGACATCCTGGCTTGTCTCGGTCGACGTGACTTCGTAGGCCTGACTCCCGGCCATGAACAGGGCGAGTCCCTCCTCCGGCATTCCGTAGACAAGCGGATGGGAGTTCGCGAAGCGCACCCGCAGGGTCGAGCCGGGGCACCAGAACTCCTTCGGGGCGAGTCCCGCCACCACGTTTCGTAAGGGAAGGCTGAAGCGCTGAATGGCGAGGTCACCGGCCTGGGCGAAGGTGAGAAGGGTCCCGCCCTTCTGCACGAAGCTCTGCAGCGCCTTCACTCCGTCGGCGCCGAAGCCGCTCTTGAACTCCAAAGGGGTGTTGTCGGGGCCGCCGCCGAACCCGCCCTCGCCGCCGCGCCCCGCACCCGCGGGGGGACGCTCGCCGGTCATGGCCGCCACCGAATCCGCGGGGAGGACGATCACGTCGTACTTCGCTTCGAGGCCGGCGCCCTTCAGTTCCGCGTCCATCAGCGGCTTCGAGGGCACGTTGAACTGCTCGAACATGAGCCTCGTCCAGCCTTCGTCCATGTTGCCTCCGCCGTAGCGCTGGTACATGGCGATGCGGGGCTTGCGCACGTCGTAAGCACCCGAGGTCACCGCGGCTTTCAAAGCCACGAAGTCGACACCCGTCTGTTTCGCGATCGCCGCGACGTCACCCGCGGGGACGAGGAAGTCGCCCGCGCGCACGGCGCCATCGGCCGAGGTCGCGCCGGCGCGCCGCACCGCCACGCCCTTGTCGAGGAGCAGATTCACCGCGCGATACGAGTCGTTCAGCCGGCCGTCGAGGAGGTAGCCCAGAGGCGCCGCCGCCGCCACCGCTCCTGCCATCGGGACTTTCGCGGTGAGCCGGGTCAGGTCGGCGGTGATCTTCTCGCCCACGGGGTCGGCGCGCACCCCCATGAACTCGGCGAAGGTGTCGGTCGACATGTCATAGGGCCTAATCGGATTGTTGTCCTTGTCCCGCGTGTAGGAATTGTCCGGATAGAAAGTGCGGCCGAGCATCCAGCGCACCAGGCCCTGCTTGGGTTGGGCCATGGTGACCACGAACGAACCCGGGCCGTAGAAGCGGCCGTCGGCCACGAACGAAGCCTTCGCCTGCTGAACCTCGACCCCGGAGTCCATCAGCATGTTCGCGAGCTTCTTGACGGTAAGGGGATCGTTCTGGGCCGCCGCGATGGCGTACGCCTTCACCGGACCGTGCAGGCCGCGCTCGGTCTGTCGCGAGGCCTTGAGATACATGTTCCACAGCACGGTTTCACGATTCCTCGCCGCGAGGTCCACCACCGACCACGCCACGATCTTCTGCTGCTCGACGATGTCGCGCACCCGCCACCAGCCGCCCGGCCACAGGCTCGGCATGTTCACCTGGGGCTCGTACTCGGGGAGATTGCGCGGCCCGCCGCGAAGCTGGTCGGGATGCATGAACATGGGCGTGGCCAGGCGCGCGCTCGCGGATTCGGCGAGCATGCCCGCGATGTTGTGGAAGGGGGTGATCCAGTGGAAGCCCATGTGGCCCCAGCCGGAGTAGATCGCGTTGCCGATGACGCCCAGCTTGCCCGCAGCCTCGAGCTTGGTCCCCATTTCGCCGCCGTACCAGTTGATCTCGCGCCACACGATGGGGTCGCCGTCGGGGCGAAGCGGCTCGGCGTAGGGAGGAATGAAGAGGCGCGCGTTGCTGCTGCCCATCTGATGATGGTCCATGTAGGCCTGGGGCAGCCAGTCGCGGTACATGAGCTTGCCGATGTGCTGGGACTCCACGAGGTTGAGCGCGAAGCCGTCGCGGTTGTTGTCGTGGCCCGCGTACTTCTGGTACAGCCAGGGCAGGCCCGCGGCTTCGTTCGGGGTGCCCACGTACTTCATGTACCAGTCCGCGATCATCTGGGTCCCGTCGGGGTTGATCGAGGGGAGGACGATGCTGATGACGTTGTCGAGCATGCGCATCGATTCCTCATCGGTCCGGCTCAAGGAGTCGTACACGAACTCGGCCGCGGTCTGGGAGGCCGCGACCTCGCTCGAGTGCAGGCCAAAGCTCTGGATGGTCACGGCCTTGCCGTCGAGCGCGAGCTTCTTCGCCTCGGCCTCGGAGAGGCCGCGAGGGTCGGCGAGCTTCGCGTTGATCTGCCGGTACTGATCGAGCTTCGCGAGGTTTGCCGGAGAAGAGATGAAGAGGGCGATGAAAGGACGTCCCTCGCTCGACTTGCCGAGCTCGACGAGCTTCATCCGGCTCGACGCTTTGGCCAGGGCCTGGTAGTACTCGAGGAGCTTGTCCCAGTTCTCGAGCTTGCGATCGGCGCCCATCACGTGGCCGAAGAACTTCTCGGGCGAGGGCACGGCCGAGGCGGTTTGGGCGACCGCGGCCCCGGGTGCGGCGAGGGGCAGGGCGGCGAGGGCGAAGGCCTGGAGGAGGCGGCGCTGGTTTTTCACGCCGCGGATGTTAGTACGCTGACGCGGGCCGCCCTCTGCCGCTCAAACCTAGGCCGCGGGCGACACCGTGATGCGATCGCCGCCCGCGCGCTTCGAGGTGTAGAGATGGTGATCGGCCACCGCCAGCAGCTCCTCGGCGTTACGGGCATCGCCGGGAACGGTGGCGCCGCCCATGGAAAAGCGCGGGGCCTGGAAGGAGAAGGGAGGGGTTGCCGCCCTCCACTGGCGATCGAGCTCTTCCTTCGTGCGTTCGAAGACGATGGTGGCGATCGAGTCCTTTCCGCTCGCGATCAGGATGGCGAACTCTTCGCCGCCATAGCGGCACACCGTGTCGTTCTGCCGGGCCACCGCGCGCAAGGCATCGCCGAACAGGGCGAGCACGCGGTCGCCGGTGGGGTGGCCGAAGGTGTCGTTGATCTTTTTGAAGGAGTCGAGGTCGATCAGGAGAAGAAGCAGGCGTTCGTCGCGAACGAGGGCGCGCTCGGTCTGGGCCCGCAGCTCGTGATCGAAGTAGGCGCGGTTGAACACTCCGGTGAGCGCGTCGCGCACCGCCACCTTCTGGAGGTCCTGGAAGCGGTCCTTGAAGGTGATCGAGCCCTTTCTGCGGGTCCGCGCGGTGAGGTCGCGCTCTCCGGACATGCGCGACCACGGCAGCAGGAACACGAAGAGCAGGGAATAGAACGAGGCCGCCGCCACTTTGCCTATGAGATCGACGGCGAGGATGGTGGTGAAGCGGGGCCTCGTCCCGAAGGCCACGAACGAGAACGCGAGGGCGTCCACGGCCACGGCGAGGCAGAGGGAAAACTGGGCGCGGGCGAGGACGTTGCGACTCACGCGCTCCCCGAACCACTCGAACGCGCGGATCAGGAGAAACGCGTCCACCACCATCAGCCCCGCGCCGATCACCACGATGCGCGCGAGGCTCCCGGCCCCCGACGCGTCGAGGCCGAGGCGATTGACCCCGCCCGGGGAATCGAAGAGAGGCTGAGAGAAGAAGATCAGGAGGGCCAGGGTGAGGTTCGAGAGCAGGGAGCCGTAGATGAGCCGGCGCGCCTCCTCTTCATCCTCGAGAACGTAGAGGAGCAAGACGGCGAAGAGAGTCACCGGGAAGACCACCACCGAGCCGGGGCTGAAGGTGACGCCCGGGTAGACGCTGAGGTTCAGACCCACCGCGAGTGCCGTCTGCAGCACCTGGAAGAGGCCGGCCATCACCGCGATGGGGGTGATGCCCCAGAAGTGCCGGAACCGCGCGGCCACGACGAGGCACACCGCGAGGAGCAAAGCGATGAACCCGAGTCGGGTCAGGTTGGGGATGAATTCCGGAGTGAAAGGCGGCACGCCGCTCCTGTGATGAGGGGATTGTGACAGGCCTGCCGGATGGACGCCATTCGGGGGCGCGCAACTATGCTCGCGCCCCCGATGCCTCCTTCCCGACTGAATTTTCGGATCGACGCCGAGGCTTCCGGCTCGCGCGCCCGCGCCGCCACGTTCAAGACCCTGCACAACGAAGTCCTCACTCCGCTGTTCATGCCGGTGGGCACCCAGGCCTCGGTGAAGGCGCAGCCGCCCGAGGATCTGCTCGCCGCCGGGTCCCAGATCCTGCTCGCCAACACCTATCACCTGCTTCTGCGGCCGGGGGTGGAGGTCTTCAAGGCCATGGGCGGGATCCACCGGTTCATGACCTGGGAGCGCTCGGTGCTCACGGACTCGGGGGGGTATCAGATCTTCTCGCTGCCTCATTCGCGGGCGATCACCGAGGAAGGCGCTGTCTTCCAGAGCTATATCGACGGGAAGTCCATCCTGCTTTCGCCGAAGGTGAGCATCGAGACCCAGGTGGCGATCGGCAGCGACATCATGATGGTGCTCGATCAGTGCGTGCCCTCGACCGCCGATCGCGCCACCGTGGAGGCGGCCCTCCACCTCACGCACCGCTGGGCCGCGCTCAGTCTGGAGGCCCGTGGGGATTCGCCCGCCTCGCTCTTCGGCATCGTCCAGGGCGCGCTGTTCGAGGACCTCAGGCGACTGAGCGTCGAGGAACTGGCGGGGCTTCCCTTCGATGGCCTCGCCATCGGCGGCCTCGCGGTGGGGGAGGCGAAGAGCGAGCGCGAGGACATGTGCGAGCACACCGCGGCCCTTCTTCCCCGAGACCTGCCGCGCTACCTCATGGGCGTGGGCACCCCCATCGACCTCCTGGAAGCGGTGCATCGGGGCATCGACATGTTCGACTGCATCATCCCCACCCAGCTCGCTCAGCGAGGCGGCGTCTTCACCTCGCGCGGCTACGTGCAGCTTCGGCGCGGCGTCCACAAGTTCGCGGACATGCCTCTCGACCCGAAGTGCGCCTGCCCCACCTGCGCCCGCTATTCACGCGCCTATCTCCACCACCTGACCAAGTCGAGCGAGCCCCTGGGCTGGACACTCCTCGGCCAGCACAACATCTACTTCTATCACCAGCTCATGCGCGACATCCGCCGGAGCATCCTGGAAGGACGCTTCCTCGCCTTCTACCACGAACAGCGCCAGATCCTGGACGAGCACGACATCGACAACGGTGTCGCGAAGGTGAAGGTCCGGCCCGCGCCTTCGGCCACTCTCGGCAACTACAAGGTGCACGTGGCGCCTGAGGGCTTCGGCAGCATCCGCCAGATCTCTTCGGGCGAAACCATGCACGCGCACACCTCGCCGATCGCGGAGGCCCGCGCGCTGTACGTCGAGCAGTCGCAATTGAGGGAGCGCGTGCGCCTGTCGGGGGATGCAGACCCGAGTGCCACCGCACCCCTGGTCATCTGGGACGTGGGCCTCGGCGCCGCCGCCAACGCCATCGCCGCCATCCAGTGCTATCAGGAAGAGGCCGACCGTGGCGTGGTGCGCGACCTTCGCGTGGTCAGCTTCGAGAATGACCTCGACTCGCTCCGCCTCGCCTGCCGCCACCTCAAACACTTTCCCTATCTGCGTCACGGCGGCCCGGGCGGCCTGCTGGAGCGGGGCGAGTGGCATTCGAAGAAGTACCCCGGCCTCCACTGGCACCTGGTCGAGGGCGATTTCTGGCAGAACCTGAACCAGGCGCCGTACGCCCCCGATCTCATCTTCTTCGACATGTTCTCGACCAGAACCGACGCGGCCTCCTGGGACGTGAATGCCTTCAAGCGCCTCTTCGCCGCGGTCGGCGACCGCGACATCGAACTCTTCACGTATACCGCGTCCACCGGATCGCGAGTCGCGATGCTGAGCGCCGGCTTCTACGTGGCCAAGGGCCGCGCCACGGACGTGAAGGCGGAAAGCACCATCGCCCTGACCGCCGCCTCCTTGAAGCGGGGAACCGCGGCCCGGCACGACCTGCTGGGCGCCGCCTTCCTCAAGCGATGGAAGAAGTCGCATGTCCAGGTTCCGGCCGACCTGCCGGAAGCCGATCGCGAAGCCTTCGAACAAGCGATCCTCGATCATCCGCAGTTCGCCGATTGACGCCACGCGCCGCGAACGCCTGATGAAGTCCGGCGTCTGGTAACGGGCCGGAGCGATGGCACGGGAACTTTCTGAAATGGTAGAAACGTCTACCCACCGTTCCCGATCAAGCGCCCACAGGAGACAGCGATGACTTTGATCGTAGCCAACATCAAGTGGATCATGCTCGCGTCTGGTGTGCTGACCAGCACGATGCTCTACGCCGCGATTGCCCCAGGGGCGGCCTTACGCTCCAGCTTCGGAGAGACCCTGGAGGGTCCCCTCGCGGAGATTATCGTGCGCAACTGGGGCGCTCTCATTGCGCTCGTCGGGGCGATGCTGATCTACGGGGCCTACGATCGACCCAGCCGGCCGCTGGTCCTGATCGTCGCCGGAACCAGCAAGCTGGTGTTCATCGGCCTCGTGCTCTCTCAGGGCGCCCGATATATCTCGCATCAGGCAGGAGTCGCGGTGGTGGTCGATCTCATCATGGTCGCGCTCTTCATCGCCTACCTGGTGGGCGTGCGCGCCAAGACGTAGGGCGGCGCAAGGGCGCCAGGCCAGCGTGTCAAGGCCGCGCGAAGCGGGGTGCCGCGGCCGCGACCAGCAGAATCGCCCCGCCGAGCATCATGTTGTCCACGCTGGTGAAACTCAGGCGGTACCCTGGGGACGGTTCCGGGGCGGAGAGATCGCTCCGGCCCGAAGCGCCGGGTCTCTCGCGATGACGCATCGGGTGAGCTGACTGGGCCTAGAATCGAGACGCGTCAAAGAGTCCGCACGAAAGGGAGGTCGCAATGAACATGGTCTGGTTTCTTCTCGTTGGTCTCGTGGCGGGCTGGCTGGCCGGAAAGCTGACCAAGGGGTCTGGTTTCGGCGTGCTCGGCGACATCGTGATCGGGGTCATCGGCGCGTACATCGGAGGCTTCCTCTTCCGCCAGGTCGGGGTGGCGGCGGGCGGGACGCTCGGGAGCATCGTGGTCGCGACGATCGGCGCCGTGGTTCTGGTGATCCTCGTGCGCGCGCTCAAAAAGGCCTAAGGCCTACTCGACCCTCAGCGCCTCCAGGGGGCTCACCCCGGTCGCCCTGCGCACCGGGACGATGCAGGCCAGGACCGCGGCCAGGGCGAGGACCACAGGGGCGACGGTCAGCGAGAGGGGATCTGTCGGGGCGATTCCGTAGAGGAGCTTGCCGACCACACTGGAGAGGGCGAGGAAGGCTACGAGGCCGGAGGCGACGCCGATGCCCACGAGCCAGGCTCCTTGTCGCAGGACGAGATCCGCGATGCTTCGACGCGTCGCCCCGAGCGCCATCCGAACTCCGAACTCCGGCGTACGCTGGGTCACCGCGAAGGCCAGGACGCCGTAGACGCCGAGCACCGCGAGCAGCAGGGCGACACCACTGAAGAGGCCCAACAGAATCATGGGGGCGCGGCGCGAGAGGGAGGCGTCTTCCATGCGCTGGGTCATGGTCTTGATGTCCGACACCGGCTGGTCGGGGTCGACTGACCGCACGGCCTCGCGCAACGAGGGGGCGAGGCTCACCGGATCGCCCTGGGCGCGGACCGCGATGAATAGGTTGGTGCCCGGCGTCTGCGCGAAGGGGTAGTAGAGCGATTCCTTGGTGACGTCTTCGTCGAGGCCCTGGAACTTGATCGGAGCCACCACGCCGATGACCACGAAGGGATTTTCCGGCTTGTCGTACACGATGCGCTTGCCGAGCGGGTCCTGGCCCGGCCAGTATTTGTCCGAGAGGAGCTTGTCGATCACGATCACGCGCTGCGAGGTGAGGACGTCGGTGTCGTTGAAGACGCGGCCGATCAGGGGCTTCATACCCACGGTCTCGAAGTAGCCGCTGCCGACCACGCGGTAGCGGGCGTGGGGAGCGGGAGCGCCTGGCGGCACGACGATGTCCGGGCTCGAGTACGAGCCTGAGCCGTTGCCCCCCGAGAAAGGCAGCGCGGTGGTGATGCCGGCGGACTTGACTCCCGGCAGCGCCCGCACGCGCGCGACCAGAGCATCGGCAAAGGCGATGCGCTTCTCCGGGGCGTCGTACTTGTTCGCGGGCAGGTTAAGCCGGGCGGTCACGAGCCCCATGGGCTCGAAGCCGGGGTTCTGGCGCTGAAGGGCTTCGAAGCTGCGGATGAGGAGGCCCGCGGTCGAGAGGAGCATCACCGAAAGAGCCACCTCGCCCACCACCAGGCCAGAGCGGATCATCTGAGTGTGGCGACCTCCCGAGCCGCTGCGTCCCCCGGCTTCCTTCAGGGTAGCGGCGGCGTCGCGCCTCGAGGCGGTCCAGGCAGGCAGGGTGCCGAACAGGAACCCGGTGAGGAAAGCGCTGATCAGAGTGAAGGCCACCACGGTGAGGTCGAGTTGCACACTGAAGCCGCGCGGCAGGTTCGACAGCCCAAGGCTCGTGAGCGCCCCTACGCCCCACCATGCGAAGAAGACTCCGAGGATTCCCCCTCCGGAGAAGAGCAGGACGCTCTCGGTGATGAGAAGCCGCATCAAGCGGCTGCGCCCGGCGCCCATGGCCGCGCGGATCGCGAGTTCCTTCTCCCGCTCGATCGCCCGCGACAAAAGGAGGCTCGCGATGTTCGCGCATCCGATGAGGAGGGCGGCCGCGACTCCCGCCTGGATCAACCACAGCATGCCACGCACGTTCGAGACGTTCTGGTCGAGAAAGCCGTTCACCCGCCCCCCGAAGCCGCTCGTCTTCCAGAACTCACGCGAGGCGGGAATGCGTTCGGCGTTCCGCGACTGGATGAGATCGAGGTCGCGCTGAATGGCGTCGAGCCGCGCGCCGGGCTTGACTCGCGCGATCATGTTGGAGAACTCGTTGCCGCGCTCGTCGTCGCTCTTCTGGGCCGCGGTGAAGGCGAACGGCACCCACACCTGGGTGGTGGGCGTGGGGAAGTAGAACGACTCATCCATCACCCCGATCACCTGGTAGGGCATGGAATTCAGGCGGATGGTGCGGCCGACCACGGAGGGGTCCGCGCCGAAGCGATCGCGCCACAAGGCGTGCGAAAGCACCGCGACCTTCTCGTTGCCGGGTTCCGCCTCGGCCTCGCCGAACACGCGCCCCAGGCGGGCCTGCGATTTGAGGGTGGTGAAGAGTGAAGGCGTCGCGCGCAACCCCACGATGCGCTCGGGCTCTCCGTCGCTCGCCAGGTTGAAGCTCTGGTTCGTGTACATGGCGCCATCCTCGAAGCCCGAGACCCCGGCCTTGCGGTCGAGGTAGTCGGGAACCGAGGTCCCCGCATTCGGCAGGTTCATCAGGGGATAGGAGTTGTAGACGAACACCAGCCGGTCGGAATCGGGCCACGGATATGGCTTCAGCAGGATGGCGTTCACCACCGAGAAGATCGCGCTGTTGGCGCCGATGCACAGGGCGAGAGTCAGCATGGCGATGGCGGTGAAGGCCTTCGACTTGCCGAGGGAGCGGAGCGAATAGCGGATGTCGTTCATGGCCTTTGGTTGACTCCTGGACTCAGTCGCAGCGTAGGGCGAGAAGTGGATCGACGCGAGCCGCGCGTCGGGCGGGCAGGAGGCAGGCGAGCGCGGCGATCGCACAGAAGAGCGCGCTCACCCCGGTGTAGAGCGGCGGGTGGATGGGCTGGACCGCGTAGAGCAGCGTGGTCATGAGCTGGGCCGAAGACGCCGCCCCCAGGAGCCCCGCCACGAGACCGATGACGACCAGACGCATGCCGCCCCCGAGGACATGCGCCACGATCTGCCCGGGCCGCGCGCCCATGGCCATGCGGATCCCGATCTCGCTGGTGCGCTGGGAGACCGAGTAGGCGATGACGCTGTAGAGGCCGATGGCGGTGAGGACGAGGGCCACCGAGGCGAAGATGGCCACGAGCCCCGCGAGGAGCTTCTGAAATCCCACCGTCTGCTGGAGGACGTTGTCCATGGTCTGGAAGAAGGAGATCGGCTGCAGACTGTCGACCTGAGCCACCGCCGTCCGCATCAGCGGCTGCAGGCTGTCCGGGTCGCCGTCCACCCGGGCCACGAGATTGGCGCCCGGTTTGCCCATCTGGGCGAAAGAGTAGTAGATCGCGTCGGGCGGGGGAGCGTTCAAACCGTTCGACTTCACGTCGCCCACCACGCCCACCACCTGAACCTGAACCTCGGCGTCGCGCCCGCGCAGGAGAATCTGGCCCACCGCTCGGCCTTTCGGGAAGATCTTCTTTGCGAACGACTCGTTGATGACGCAGACGTTCGGCATGCCCGCCCGATCCGCATCGGTGATCACCCGGCCGTCCTTCACGGGAATCCCGAGGGTCTTGAAGAAGTCGGCGGTCACCGCGTGATAGTTCGCAAGAGGCCGTTCGGCGAGGGGCAGGACGGGATTCCCGAAAATCGTGTAGGGCGCCACCGGCGACCCATTGAGGGGCAGGCCGAAAGCGACCGAAGCCTCCTTAACCTGAGGGATGGCGCGCAGCTTTTCGATGACCCGCAGGTAGAACTCCGCCTGCTCGGGCGGCGTCTTGTAGCGCTCGGCGGGCGCGCTCACGAAGGCGGTGGCGACGCCTTCGGTGCGCAGTCCGGGTGCGGTCGCCTGCAGCCGGTAGAAGCTCACGAGCAGCAGCGCCGAGCCGATCAGGAGGACCACCGACATGGCCACCTGCACGATCACCAGTCCGGAACGGAACCTCGTCCCTCGGGTTCCGCCGGGGGCGCCGCGCGTCGCGTCCTTGAGGACCTCGGCGATCCCGACCCTGGAGGCCTGCAGAGCGGGCACGAGTCCGACCAGCAAGGCGCTCAGCGCGCAGATTCCGGCCATGAACGCGAAGGTCCAGCCATTGAACGTGAATTCGGTGTTGGGCGGGAGCTGGTTCGCGGCGGCCTGGGTGATGCCCAGAAGGCCGAGGCGTCCGATGAAGGAGCCGACCAGGGTCGCGATCACCGAGAAGAGGAGGCTCTCGACCAGAAACTGCCGCAAAAGGTGACGGCGCTCGGCGCCCATCGACAGGCGCACCGCGACTTCCTTTCCTCTCGCCGAGAGACTGGCGAGGAACAGATTCGAGACGTTCGCGCAGGCGATGAGGAGCACGAAGCCCACCGCGCCGAGCAGAAGTCGCAGGGTGGGGCGCAGGTTGCCCGCGAGCTCCTCGGTCAGGGTCCGCAGTTCGGTGGGGTTCTGGGCATCGAGGCGGCTCGCGAAGGCCGTTCCATAGCGCTTCGCCAGCATCTCGATCTCTTTGTTCGCCTCCTCGAAGGTGATTCCAGGCTTCAGCCGCGCCGTGGTCTGCATATAGGTGGCACCCGCGTCGACCTGGGCCGGCAGCAGCTGCGGCGGCGCCCAGGAATAGGTGATGAAGACCTGGGCGTTTCTGAAGGGATTGCTCAGATGGGGAGGCAGAACGCCGATCACAATGTTGTCGACGCCGTTCAATCGAAGCGGCGCGCCGATCGCGGATTCGAGGCCGCCGAGCCGGGTCTGCCAGAACTCGTAGCTCACCACCGCCACCGGGGGCGCACCGGGCTTGTCCTCTTCGGGGGTAAAGGTGCGCCCGCGTATGGGTTGGACGCCGAGGACACGGAAGAATCCTTCGGTGACGCGCTGTCCGGTGAGCTGCTCGGGATCGGCGCCCGTGCGCGAGTAGGAGAAGCTCGAGAAGGTCGAACCCGCGAGTTCGGCGAAAGACTTCTGTTCGTCGCGAATCAGTTCGTACTTCGCTCTCGACACCGCGGGCGCCACCAGGCCGTTCCTGGGATTGTTGATCCACACGCGCACCAGGGTGTCCGGGTCCTTGAAGGTGTGCGGCCGCAGGATCAACTCGTAGAAGATGGTGAAGAGGGCCGTGTTGGCGCCGATGGCGAGGGCGAGCGACAAGACCGCGGCGGAGGAGAGCAGGGGCGCCTTCAGGAGCTGGCGGCAAGCGTAGGTCAGCAGGTTCATCAGGGCTCCTGGATTATTCGGACCGAAGTGCTGCGAGCGGTGAAACGCGGGCCGCGCGCCGGGCCGGAACCCATGCGATCAAGGCCCCGGTCACGAGCAGGGCGAGGGCGGCGCCGCCTATGGCAATGGGGTCGCGGGCGCTGACCGCGTAAAGGCGCGCCTCGACCAGGCGGCCCAGAAGCAGGACCAGGGCGAGGCCGCTTCCGAGGCCCAGGGACACGAGGCGGACTCCCTGCAGGGTCACGAGCTTCGCCACGGCAAGGGAGGTGGCTCCGAGGGCGAGACGCACGCCGATCTCGCGGGTCCGGCTCACCACACTGTGGGTGAGGATGCCATACAGGCCGAAGGCGGCGAGAAGAAAGGCGGTTAGGGCATAAGCGGCCGCGAGCACCGTCCAGAACCGCTCGCTCACGGTCTGGAAGTCGAGGGCTTCCTCCATAGTGTCGATCCAGTGCACCGCCGCGGTGGGATCGCGGCTCACCACCACGAGGCGAATGGGATCGATCAGGGCGTGGACGTCCATCGCGCCATCGAAGAGAACTCCCACCGAGAGCTGCGGGAACTGATCGAGGGACAAGAACAGGTTGAGCCCCGAGGGATTCCGGTTGCGCTGGCCGTTCCAGCGCGCGTCGGCCACGACCCCCACGATGCGCACGGACGCTCCATCGACCATGATCTCCTGGCCGAGAGCCGAACTCGAGCCCGCGATCCGCCGGGCCAGGGTCTCGCTCACCAGGCCGACGGGCGCACCGCCCCGGCGGTCTTCGGGTCCGAAGAGACGGCCTCCTCTGAGAGGCACGCCCAGGATCTCGAAAGCGTCGTTGGTGGCGAAATGCTGGTTGACCCTGAGGGTCCCATTCGCGGTGGGCAGATCGCGGCCCTTGAGCGACACCTCGATCTCGTTCGCGTCGTAGGGCGGCAAAGTCGGGCCCAGGTAGGCGGTCCGGCGAACTCCGGGGATGGCGCCAAGATCGAGCTTGAGGGTTCGGTAGAACGCTTCCACGTTCTCGGGCGATGGGTGGTTCTCGCGCTGGAGGGAGACCTGATACCGGAGGAGGTTCTCGGTCCGGTAGCCCATGTCGATGAAACGGAGCCGGTCGTAGCTTCGAATGAAGAGGGCGGCGCCCGCGAGGAGGGTCACCGCGAGCGCGGTCTGACCGACGATGAGCCACTCCCCGCCTCTGCCCTGCAGGGCTCCCGAGGCGACGCTGCGACCGCCCGAGCGCAGGGCGGCCGCGGAGTCGATGCGTGAAGCCACGAGGGCGGGTAGGAGGCTGAAGACGAAACCGGTGAGGACCACCACGGTGGCGGTGAGGGCCAGGGGCCCCGCGCCAAAGACCACGGGAAGGTGGGTGGGAAGCGCGATTCCGCCGACCCTTTGGAAGAGGTCGCTCAGGCCGAAGGAGAGGGCCAGCCCCAGGCCGCCTCCGACGAGTGCGAGGACCGTGCCCTCCGCGCCCATCAGCTTGACCAGGTCGACTCGGCTCGCGCCGATGGAAAGACGTACCGCGAGTTCGCGCTCGCGGGTGACGAGGCGCGCCAGCAGCAGGATGGCCACGTTGCCGCAGCCGATGCACAGGAGGAAGAGCGAGGCCACGAGCATGGTCACGAGGCCGGGTCGAAGGTCGGCGCGCCACCTCTCTCCGAACGCGGTGACGCTTCCCGCGAGTTCATCGCGGCCGCGCGGGTGGGCTTTGGCCAGGCGTTCGAGCAGGGCCTTCACCTCGCCCTGCGCGGCCTCGATGGAGACGTCTCGCTTCAGTCGTCCGAACACCAGGGTGGTGGGATCGGTGCGCGCGGTGAGCATCGCGGGGTGATTCGTTTGTCGTTCGGCGAGCCAGTAGTCGGTGCCTTCGTCTTCCGCGACCCCGAGGTAACCCTCGGGCATGATGCCGATGACCACCGCCGGTCCGGAGCGGGTCTGCACGGGCTGGCCCACGAGGTCTTCGCGCGACGCGAAGTGGGCGCGCCACAGCCGACTCGAGATCAATATCGCGCGTTCGCCTCGTCCCGCGTATTCATCCGCGCTGAACGCGCGCCCGCGCCGAGGGGTCAGGCCGAGGAGGGAGAAGTAGCCCGGGGTCACCACTTCGCCGCGAAGACGCTCGGCCCCGTTTCCGGTGACGATCACCAGCCGGGAGACGATCGCGGCGTCGAGGCTCTCGAAGGACGTCGCGGACGCTCGGAGGTCGGCGAAGTCCGGATAGGAGAAATACGGCCGGTTGCCGATGCTCGGCGAGACGCTCTCGGGCCGCACCATCACGAGACGCGCGGGCTCGGGGAAGGGCAGCGGCCTGAGCAACAGGCTGTAGACGAAGGTGAGCACGGTCGAAGCACCCGCGATGGAGACGGCGGTGCAGGCCACGATGGCCGCGGACAGCCTTGGGGTGCGAAGCCAGGCGCGAGCCGCGCGGGCGAGGGTGCTCCACATCATGGTCATTCTTCGCGCAGGGCCACCATGGGATCGACGGAGGAGGCCCGCCGGGCCGCGGGCCAGCAGGCGATGACGGCGATGCTCATCAGCAACAAGGGCACGGTTACGAAGGTCGCGGGGTCGGTTGGCGCCACCTCGTAGAGCTGGCTCCTGAGCAAAGGGCTCAGCGAAAGCGCGGCCACCAGGCCGCATCCGACTCCCACGGCGCCCAAACGGCCACCGCCGGCGAGCACCTCTTTGAGCATCTCCCGCCGATTGGCGCCGAGGGCCATGCGGATGCCGATCTCGCGAGTCTCGAGGGCCACCTTGTAGGAGACCGTGGCGTAGATGCCGAGGGCCGACAGCACCAGGGCGAGCCCCGCGAAGAGACTGAAGAGAATGCTCGCGAAGCGCGCCCGCTCCACCGTGCCGGCCATGAGCTGCTCCATGGTGCGCGGTTCGGCCACGGGGAGGCTGCGGTCCAGGGCCCAGACCTCGCGCTGCAGCGGCTTGGCGAAGCTGGCGGGATCGAGGTCGGTGCGGATGAGCAGCGACATCATGGGAATGGGCAGCTCGGAATGCGGCCAGTACACCATCTCACGGGCGGGAACACTGAGCTGTTGGTGCCGGATGTCGCCCACCACGCCCACGATCTCACTGGGCACGGCGGGCTCGCGCATGTGGATGACGATCTTCTCGCCGATTGGACTGCGGCCGGGGAAGTGCTTGCGGGCGAGGGTCTCGTTGATGATGACCGCCCCGCGCTTCTGCGCCTGCTCCTCGGGAGTGAACGTGCGACCGGTCACGACCGGGATGCCCAGGGTCTGGAAGTAGTCGGCCGCGACCACGCGCACGTCCGTCACAGGCTCCTGGCCCGCGGGCACGGGGTGGCCCACGATCTCGAAGCCGGTGCCGGCGCCCGGCCCGGTGAAGGGAGCAAAGACATTGCCGGTGACCGCGACCACGCCCGGCAGGGCTTTGACTCGGGCGATGAGTTGCTCGTAGAAGGCCTGGACGTCTGCGGCCTTGGCGTAGCTCGCTCCCGGCAGGATGATGCGCGCGGTCAGCAGATTCCTGGACTCGAAGCCCACGGGCGTCGACACCAGGCGGTCGAAACTCCTAACCAGGAGGAAAGCGCCCACGAGGACGACCATGGCGACCGCGACCTGGAACGTGGCGAAGATCTGGCGCAGCCGTCGGCCGCCCGAAGAGGTGGCGCCGCGAGCCCCTTCTTTCAGGGCCTCGGCGAGGCGCGGATTCGAGGCGGCGAGGGCGGGTATGAGACCGAAGGCGAGGCCCGTGACCACCGACACCGCGAAGGTGAAGGCCAGCACCCGGCCATCGAGGCCGCTGTACTCTGCGGGCAGCAGATCCTTGGGCATCAGACTCTGGAGCGAAGCGAGCCCCGGCCGCCCGAGAACCAGACCCAGCGCTCCGCCCAGGAGGGTGAGGACCATATTCTCGGCGAGGAGAAAGCGGATGAGCCGGGCCCGCGAGGCGCCGAGTGCCGCGCGCACCGTGAACTCACGGGCCCGCGCGGAGGCGCGCACCAGCTGAATTGGCCACGTTCGCGCAGGCGATGAGCAGAGTCAGGCACACTGCGCCGAAGACAACGAAGAGGATCGGCCGGATCTCCCCGGTGATTTGCTCGGGAAGAGGGACGACGTTGGCGCGCCAGTCCTTGTTGAACGCGGGGTTCCTCCGCTCGAGCTCGGACGCGATGGTGTTCATCTCCGCCTGCGCCTGCTCGCGGGTTATCCCGGGCTTGAGCCGGGCGAGCACGGCCATGTAGCGACCGCGACGGATTCGATCCGACGCATCGAAGCGGGCCTGCACAAAGAAGGCGGGAGGCTCGCGATTGAACGAGGCCTCCTTCACGTAGAACCCGAAGTCGGGCGGCATCACTCCCACCACGTTCGCGGGCTTGCCGCTCAAGACGATCTTCCGGCCCACCACGTCGGGCCGCGCTCCGAAACGCGCGCGCCAGTACCGATCGCTCATTACCACCGAGAGAGGACTTTCGGGCTTCTCGTCTTCCGCGCCGAACGTCCGGCCGATCTGGGCGCGGGCCCCCAACATGGAGAAAAGGTTCGGGGTGACCGCGGTTGCGGGCACATCTTCGGGATCGCCCTCGCCGGTCAGGGTGAACGATCGATCGAAGAAGCCGGCCATGTCGCTGAACGTGGTGGCACTTTCACGCCAGTCGAGGAAGTTCGCGGGAGAGACCACGTTCGTGCGCACGTTCCGCCGAAGGCTGTGCTCCCAGACCATGACCAGACGATCCGGCTCGGTGTAGGGAAGGTCGCGCAGCAGGACGTCGTTGATGACGCTGAAGATCGCGGTGTTGGCGCCGATGCCGAGGGCCAGGGTCAACGCGGCCGCGAAGGTGTAGCCGGGTGACTTCCACAGACACCGGATGGCTGTCACGAAGTCGGAATTCATCTTGGGGCGCTCCTTCCTTCTCGATCTCACTCCTCACGCAGCGCGACCATGGGATCGACCCTGGAGGCGCGGCGCGCAGGAAGCGCGCAGGCGAGCGCGGCGGTGGCGATCAGGACCACAAACGCGGTGAGGTACGTCGCCGGGTCCAGGCTCGGAACGCCGTGCAGCTCACTCCCCACCACCCGCGAGAGCGGAATGGCAAGGCCGAAGCCGCACACGAGGCCGGCTAGAGCGAGCCTTCCGCCCTCGTTGAGCACCAGGCCCAGGGTGTCGAGCGAGCGGGCTCCGAGGGCGCCGCGGATCCCGAATTCGCGGGTGCGTTGCGCCACCTGGAAGGACAGGATTCCGTACAGACCGACGGCCGAGAGGACCAGTCCCAGCAGGCCGAACAGGCCGACGAGGAGGAGTCCGAAGCGATCCTCGACCCGCGTGTCCCCGATCAGTCGGGCCACGGTGTTGAAGTCGTGGGGCGCGATGGTGGGGTCGACCCTCGAGAGTTCCGACCGCACCTGCCGTTGCAGGGCCTCGGTGGGCACTTTCGAGTGGACCACGAAGGTCACGTCGGCGGAGAGGTAGTTTGGGTTCTGAGCGTACGGCACGTACCACATGCCGGGGACCTCGCCGTCGGTGGGATCGGAGATGCCATGGACATCGCGAGCCACCCCGATGACCACGTAGGGCGGGCGAGGGTCGTCGGGCCGGCCGCGTTTGATGGTTTTGCCGATCGGATCCTGGTCCGGCCAGAAGTATTTGGCCATCGACTCGCTGATCACCGCGACCTTCTGCCCCTCGGGGCGATCGGATTCGTCGATCGCGCGCCCCTTGAGAATGGGCACGCCGAAGTCCTTGAAATACCCGGGCACGACCATCCGGTGGGTGATGATGAAATAGCCGCGCGCCTCGGGAGGCGTCACCCCTTCGGGAGAAACACCCGCAAGGTTGCGGCCAAGCTCGATGAGGTCGAGGGTGGTGGCGGTGGCGCTTTCGACCCCCGGAAGCGCGCGCAGGCGGCCGAGGGCGTCCTCGAGATACGCGGTTCGGTCGGCGTGCCCGGGACGGAGCTGATTGGAGAAGGTGACGGTGAAGGCGAGCCGGTCTTCGGTCGCGAAGCCCCAGTCGAGGGCTACGAGGTTCCGGAAGCTCTTGACCATGAGGCCGGCGCCCACGAGGAGCACCACGGCCACCGCAATCTCCGCCACCACCAGCGAACTGAGGGTTCCCCTGGTGGCGCGATCGAGGGTGGCGCCGCGCGAGGTCCCTTTGATCGCGAGTTGCAGATCGTTGCGGGTTCCGCGCAGGGCGGGGAGGAGTCCGAAGCCGAGGCCGATCAGCAGGGTGAGGCCGGTGGTCACGGCGAGAACCTGCCCGTCGATCCGGACCGAGCTGTCGAACTCGCGCATGGCGTTGCCGGTGGCGTCGCTCGCCATCGGAGAGAGCGCGTAGATGGGGCCGGTGAGAGAGGCGGCGAGAAGGATTCCGAGCAGGCTGCCCGCGACCGCGAGAAGGAGACTCTGGGCCAGGAATTCGTTGAGCAGAATTCCACGCGAGGCGCCGAGGGCGGCGCGCACGCTCGTCTCCGTGGCCCGGCTCACTTGCCGCGCGAGCAGCAGGCTTGCGATGTTGGCGCCTGCGATGAGCAGGACGAAGCCCGCCGCCGCCATCACCGCGAACATGCGGGGTCGGGTGTCGCGAACGAAACTGTCCTGCAAGGGAACGATCTGGGCCTGACGGGCCATGGCCGGTCCCGGGAACTCCTTCGCGAGGCGCGTGCACAGGTCGCGCATCGCCTCATCCGCCTGGGCCAGAGTCACCCCGGGCTTGAGTCGCGCGGGGGCGTAGAGGAAGTGGCCGATCGGTCCCGCAGGATCGATGGTGAGGGCGATGGGGGCCCAGATCTGCGCGCGATAGGGGTGTCGGAAGCTCTCCGGCATCACCCCTACCACCGTTCGTTTCTCCCCATCGAGGGTGATGGTCCGGCCGATCACATCGCGCGCGCCCCCGAGGACGCGCTGCCAGAAGCCGTGACTCAGGAGAACCACGCGGGGGCCGCCGGGCTTGTCTTCTTCGGGCAGGAAGTTGCGTCCGAGGATCGGCTGCACTCCCAGAACCGGGAAGAAGTTGTAGGAGACGACCGCCGCGGGGACGTATTCGGCATCGCCTTCGCCCGTGAGGGTGAAAGTGGCGCCGGTGGCCGCAGCGACGTCAGTGAAGACGGTGTTGAACTTTCGCCAGCGCTCCCAGGTGATGGGCCCGAGATTCAACTGGGTCTCGTCGGCGCCGCTCGCGAAGTTTTCGCGCAATCGCACCAGACGATCGGGCTCAGCCATGGGCAAGGGCCGCAGCATCACCGCCCGGACCACCGAGAAGATGGCGGCATTGGCGCCGATGCCGAGCGCGATGATGACGACCACGACGGCGCTGAATCCCGGGGCCCGGCGCAATTGCCGGAAAGCCAGGTTCAAGGCCCCGAACAGTCTGGTCGCGTTCAACATCCGGCTGGCTGTACCAAGTCCCGTGCCAACCGGAAAGACCTCAAGCGCGCGTGTATTGGGCGGGGGATCGTTCAGGTATGGGAACGAACGTCCCGCAACCGGACGTGCGCGGGGCCGCGAGACGCCGCGTCCTGCGCCGGACGCTGTTTGGACGATCGGCACGGCCCTTGCTGCCCTCCGCGGTCCATGCAGACCCTGGCCCTCGACCTCCGTGCCGCCCTGCGTTTCCTCCACCGCCGATCCGCTACCTCCGCGGTCATCGTCCTCACCCTGGCCCTCGCCCTCGCCGCCAACACCGCGGCCTTCGCGGTGCTGCGGGCGTTTCTGCTCTCCGACCTCGGGGTCCCCGAGGCCTCGAGGCTCCACATCATCTCGCAGACGTCGAAGGGGGCCTCGTTCCTCGATGCCTGGCCCAACTACGAGCTGCTCAGAGCGCACACGAAGTCTTTCGAGCGGGTGGCCGCGGTTCTGCAGGCGGACGTGAACTGGTCCCTGGGCGACGATACGCGGCAGCTCGCCTCGGCCCGGGTGACCGCGAGTTTCTTCGCCGCCGTTCGAGTGTCTCCCGCCCTCGGTCGCGGGATCGCCGAGCAGGAGCAGGGGCCAAATCCGGCACCTGTGGTCGTGATCTCTCATCGCGTCTGGAACTCCACTTTTGGCGGTGGCGGCTTTGTCGCGGGCCGGACCATGCGCTTGAACGGTGTGCCGCACACCGTCATCGGAGTCATGCCCGAGGGCTTCGCGATGCCGCCCGACATCGACGCATGGCTGCCCTTCGACCTTCCGAAGGACGCGTGGACTCGGATCGTCGGAGCGCGGCAGCTGTTCGTCTTCGGCCGGCTGGCCGACGGCGTCTCGAACGCCGCGGCCCAGGAAGAGTTGAAGGCGTTCGGCAAACGAGCGGAGGAGGCGAGTGTCGCGAACCAGGGATGGAGCTACGCCTCCCAGCCCGTCCGTCCTTACTATCTGAGCGGCGCCGACCGCACCATCCTTCTCGTCCAGGCGGGGGCTTTCATCCTGCTGCTTCTCGCCGCCACCAATCTCTCCTCTCTCCTGCTCGCCTGGGCAGCCGAGCGGGAACGCGAAACCGCGGTGCGCCTCCTGCTCGACGCCCTGGGTGCCGGAGCTTCAGACATCGCGCGTCAGAACGCCGTGCAGAGCCTGCTCCTGATGCTCGCGGGAGGAGGCCTGGGGCTGGCCCTCGCCGCGGCGGCGCTCCCCGCCCTCCGCGCCCTCAATCCCACGCCCACTCTGGCCTTCTTCCTCGATCAGTTGCGCATGGATCCGCTCGTGATCGCTTTCACGCTTCTCATAGCGGCGGGGGCGGGAGGGCTCGTGGGCCTCGTCCCCCTCTGGCAATCACGCCGCACCGACCTTGCCGGCGCGTTGAAGCTCGAATCGCGCGGCGGCACCGCCACCCGCGGGGCCCTGCGCTTCCAGAAAACGATGGCGGTCAGCCAGGCCGCGATCACGGTGATGGTTCTCTCCACCGCGGCCTTGTCGGTGGCGAGCTTCGAGAAGGTGCGAGCGGCCCGCCCCGGGTATGCCACGGATGGGCGCGGGGTCTTCCGCGTGCAGTTGCCGGAGACGGACTATCCAGACGCCCCTTCCCGGGCCGCCTTCGTGCGTGCCTTCCTCGAAAATCTCGCGGCCGAGCCCGAGATCGTCGAGAAAGGCGCCACCACGACCCTGCCCTTCGGCGACATCCCCTCGGGCTCCGGCCTGACCGTCGAGCAGGCGAACGGCGAATTCACCACCGAGCCGCGGATCTTCGGCTACCGTCGCGTGACCCCGGGCTACGTGCGCGCGATGGGGATCCCCCTGATCGAAGGCCGGGACCTCACCGCGGATGATGGGGAGAAGGCGCCTACGGTAGCCCTCATCAGCAAGTCCCTCGCCGACAAGTACTGGCCGGGGGGCGGGGCTTTGGGCAAGCGGTTCCGGCGCACCGCGCCCGGCCAGCCCATAGTCGAACTCAGCGTCGTGGGTGTGGTGGGCACAGTGCGCGAAGCTGGAAACGTCGAGGCGGCGCGCACGGGCGAGAGCGTCTACATTCCTTACTCGCAGAATCCCATGCGAAAGGTGAGCGTGGTGCTGAAGGGGCGCACCGGCAGCGATGCCGCGATTGCGGCGGGGGTCCACGCGCTGCGGAAGACCGCCCCTGGACTCGCCGCTTACGGAATCACCACCCTGGAGAGCCTCGCTTATGAAGCCAACGCCACCTCGAGGCTCCAGATGGCGCTGCTCTCGATCTTCGCCACGGTCGCGATCTTCGTCGCCCTGCTCGGCTCCTACGGCGTGATGAGTCAGCTGGTGGCGAATCGGGGTCGAGAACTCGCGATCCGCCTCGCCATCGGCGAAAGCCCCGCACGTCTGCTGCGCCGCGTCCTCGGTCAGAACGCGAAACTCGCGGGCGCAGGCGCCTTGCTCGGCGGAGCTCTCGCCTGGGAGGCCGGGCGCTTCCTTCAGTCCCTCGTGGCCGGGGTCGATGCCACCGCTCCGTGGACCTACCTGATCGTGGCCGCGCTTACGGTTTCGCTCATGCAGCTCGCGGGTCTCATCCCCGCCCGGCGGGCCGCGGCCACCGACGTCCTGGCCGCTCTCGGGGGTGAGTGAGGCGGAGCCGGGCCGCGCACCTTCATCGTGGCGCAGGCGCGGTGATGGTCGAGTGCTCCAGCTGGAGCACTTCGCCCTGGCGGGGGACGGTCGAACCCTGGTAAGGGGGAATGTCCGCTCCCGCTTCGTGATGAACCACGATGATGCGGTGGGCGGCGATGGTCGCGCCCAGACGTTCCACCGCGCGCAGCATCCACGAGGTCACGAAAGCCACGTCGAGATCGCGCGCGGCGGTGAGGCTCGCGGTGTCCTCGGTGTCGCCCGGCAGGTAGAGGCGCACGCCATGCCACTGGAGGACATAACTGTAGTGTTCGAGGTTCGCGTGGGGCGTCGGGATCGCCTGAACGGTTATGGGGCCGAAGCGTCCCTCGGGTCCCGGGGCAATCCCCGCTGAGCCCGCGGCGTCTCGTACCGATGCCGGGCCGATCACCCCTCCGGGATTGAAGCGGGGCAGGAGTTCGGCGGCGAAGTGATCGCGATGCTGATGAGTGGTCACGATCAACAGCTTTGAAGGGGAGGGAACGCCCGGCACCTTCGACCATTCCCAGCGCATGTACCCGGAGTAGCCGCTTTGATAAGGGAAGTCGGTCAGGAGGGTGTACTCGCCGTCCGTGATGTGCCAGGCCTCGTTGCCGATGAAGGTCGCGCGCAAAGCTACCGCCCGCGGCGCGCCCCCGCGACCCTGGGCCGCGAGGCTTGCGGCCACCAGGACGAAGCAGATGAGGGCCAGGGGACGCATGGGGTCCCCGTATCATCACACGTCGGCGTCCGCGGGGCTCCCGGTCCTTGGCGCGGCAGCGGGCCTTCTCCCAGGAACCCCTTTCAGGCTCAGGGCTCGGTCAGGACCTTCGCGGGGTCGATGCGAGAGGCGCCGAGAGCGGGAAGGACGCCCGCGGCAAGCGCCAGGATGACCAGGATCGACGCGGTCGCCAGGAGGGTAAATGGGTCGCGGCCGGAGATCCCGAAGAGGAGGGATTCCATCGCGCGGGCTTGGGCGAGGGTGCCGAGCCCGCCGAGGAGGACGCCCCAGGAGATCGCCCCCACGCCTTGCCGCGTCACCATACCGATCACGTCGCGGGGACGGGCGCCGAGGGCGATGCGTACCCCGATCTCCTTCGTCCTCTGGCTCACGAGGTACGCGATCACCCCGTAGATCCCGATTCCCGCGAGAGCGAGACCGGCGAGGGCGAGGCAGGAGAGCAGCATCCTATTGAACCGCATCACCGCGGTGGAGGCCTCGACCCGCGAGGCCATGGTGGCCACGTCGTAGAGGGGGACCGCGGCATCCACCGCTCTCACCGCTTCGCGGAGCGCGGGGGCGAGGGCTTCGGGCGTGCCCCGGGTCGCGCGGGCCACGAGGGTTATGGAGCCGCCGTTGGCTTCGAAAGCGCGGCGCGGGGCCTGGTCCATGGGAAGGTAGAACTCCGGAAGGCTCGGCGCCGCGATTCCACGCGCCCGCGTATCCGCGGCGACACCCACCACTTCCTTCCAGGCCGGATCGCTCCGGCTTCCTTCGCAGCAGGCGATACGCTTCCCGATGGGATCCTGATCGGGCCAGGCGAGGCGGGCCAGGGTTTCGCTCACGACCATGACCCGGGGACTGGAGCGGCGATCGTCGTCGGTGAAGGTGCGACCGCGCCGCAGGGGCACGCGCATCACCTCGAGATACCGAGGGGTGACGAGCTGCATCCGCGCATTGATTCGCTGAGAGGGAGCATCCTCCCGGCCCTCGATACGAAGGCCGTAGTCGACATCGCCGATGAGGGGCGGGCGGGTCGAGGCGGCCGCTTCCGCCACTCCGTGGGCGCCGCGGAGATTCTCGACCATGGCTGCCGCCGCCGAGGCGGGTCGCTCTTCGCCCGGATACGCGGTGATGGGAAGGGCGATCCGTCCCGAAATCAGGTTTGTGGGGTCGAAACCCTTCTCCACGCGGCCGAGATTCTGCCCACTGCGGATCATGAGGCCCGCCCCCATGAGAAGCATGAGGGCGAGCCCGACCTCCGCGGCGACAAAGGCCTGACGCGCGCGCGTGCCGACACTTCCGGCCGAGCCGCGTGAGGCCTGGCCTGCCCCCGAAGCAAGCCCCGCCCGCGATTCACGCAGCGCGGGCACGAGACCGGCGATCAGGGTGGCGAGGAGCGCCGCAAAAGACGCAAGTCCCAGTGCTTCGGCGTTGAGACCGGCCTCGCCGATCCTGGGCACATCGGCAGGAGAGTGTGCCACAAACAAGGGCAAGGCCACCGCGGCGAGGCCGACCCCGCCCACCGCACCGAAACCCGAAAGCACGAGGGCTTCGGTCATCATCTGCCGGGCGATGCGCATGCGGCCCGCGCCCAGGGCGGCTCGCACCGTGATCTCTCGCCTCCTGGCCGCGCCTCTGGCCATCAGAAGGCTGGCAACGTTGACGCAGGCGATCAGGAAGACGAGGCAGACCGCGCCCAGAAGGACGGCGAGGCGAACGCGGTAATCGCCGACGATCCGGTCGAGGAGAGCGTTGACGATCAGGACGCGGCCTTCGTTGTCGCGCGGAGCGGCTTCGAGGAGCGCCGTGGTGATGGCCGCGACGTCCTCCTTCAACTGACCCGCGGAGGTGGAGGCCTTGAGACGAGCGGTGAGCGTGAAGTAGTGCGCGTCGAAACTATGTTCCGCCCCGAAAGCGATGGGGGTCCAGAGTTGGGTTGGGTCCTCCGGAATTTCGAACTCCTTCGGCATCACCCCGAGCACGACATACGGCCGGTTGTTGAGGATCAACCTCCGGCCCACGACCGAAGGATCGCCGCCGAACCGGCGCATGAACAGGGAGTGACTCAAGACGGCCACGAGCGCGCCGTCGCCGGGCTGGTCTTCCCCCGCCGTGAATGTGCGGCCGAGCGCCGGACGGATTCCGAGGACGTCGAAGTAGCTCGCGGTCACGTGTGCGCCCGCGATCCGCTCCGGCTCTCCGTTTTCCGTGAGGTTGAAAGTGGCACCGCTTCGGGCGGCCAGGGACTCGAAGGAACGGGCTCGTTCCCGGATCACGTAATAGTTGCCCACCGAGATGGCGCCGGGCTCGCCCCGGGACTCGGTGGCAATGTCGATCAGCCGATCGGCCTCCGGAAACGGGAGCGGCCGCAGGACGACCGCGTGGAGCACGGTGAAGAGCGTCGTGGTGGCCCCGATTCCGAGAGCGAGGGTGAGAATCGCGACCGTGGCGAAAGAGCGATTCGTGCGCAGCTGCCGGAGCGCAAAGCGGACGTCGAACGCGAATTCGCTCAGGGCCAGGGATGGACTCATAGCTTCTCCTTCCGGACGGGGGTGGGGGCACGACTGAACCTCAGACGAAAGCCGGAGGCCGGGGTTAGCCTCGAGGCCTAACCGCGTAGACAAGGGGGAGGGGCGGCCTTCGTCCCGCAGGCGAGATGCTCGGAAGGTTCCGAACTTCGGACGGAACCCTTTGCCAGCGGGCCTCGTCTCTTCGGATGTGAGGCACATGA
>CAZYEA010000026.1:23811-26646 GCA_964646485.1 uncultured Acidobacteriota bacterium | reverse complement strand
GTGCGAATGATGAAGGAGAGACTGGCGCGGGGTTCCTGCGCGTACGGCTGGTAGTAGGTCGGGTAGTTGCGCCGGGTGAACCACTGGTGAATCACGTCGCCGGAGACGCCGACCACGGTGAGGAGCGGGGCGTCGGGCTCATCTCCGGCCTGGAAGGTGCGGCCGAGCGGATCGAGACCGGGCCAGTAGCGTTCGGCGAAGGATCGGCTGACGATCGCGACCTTCGCGGCGGTGGGGCTCGTCACATCGCGGTCGTCGAAGCCTCGGCCGGCCACGACCGGAATCTCCAGGGCCTGGAAGAAGGCCGGGCTCACGGTTCGGGAGTCCGCGGACGGGCGTCGGGCGGGCTCGAGGGGCGGCGCTCCCGTGATGCGGATGGAGCGGCTCGAGTTCGACGCGCGCGCGGGGAGCACATTGGCGACGGCGACCGAGGCCACGCCGGGGAGGGCCTGAATCCTCTCCAGCACCGAGCGCGCGAAGGCGATTCGCGATTCCGGAGTTGGATACGTCGCCTCCGGCAGAGAGACGCGAAGACCGAGAGCGCGGTCGGGGTTGTATCCCTGCGGTCCCTCGAGGAACTGAAAGGCGCCCCGGGTGGTCAGGGAGCCGACGATCACGATGGCGAGGGCGGCCGCGATCTGGGAGGTCACGAGCACATTCCTTCCGCGCTGGCGATGGCCGCCCGCGGTGGCGGCGCGTCCGCCCTCCTTCAGGGACTCCACCAGCCCGGGACGGGACGCGGACCGCGCGGGGGCGAGGGCGAAGATCGCGGTGGCGACCACGGCCAGGGCACTTCCGAACAGCACGGCCCGAGAGTCGAGGCCGATGTTGCTCCACCCGGTGACGTAGCGAATGATCTCGACGGGCATGAATTCCCTCACGGCCCGCGCCGCGGCGGCCGCCACGGGGAGAGCCACCAGGAGGGAGAGGAACGAGGTGATCAGTCCCTCGGTGAGCATCTGAGAGACGATGCGCCCGCGCGTGGCCCCGAGAGCTTGCCGCAGAGCCACCTCCCGCCGACGCTCCGCACCCTGGGCCAGCAGGAAGTTCGCGAGATTCACGCAGGCGATGAGGAGCACGAGGCCGGTGCCCGCGAGGAAGAAGCCCATGAGGGAGCGCAGGGCCGGGTCCTCGTAGCCGCGCGAGATGCCTTCGATATGGACGCGCCAGGCCTGGTTGGTTCCCGGGTGCTCGGTCTCGAGCCGACGCGCCACCACGTCCATGACGTTGCGGGCGTCAAAGGTGGAGCGGCCCGGCTTGAGCAGGCCCACGGCCGAAAGCTGACGCCGGTCACGAGGCGCGGAGGCGTCGAGGGGGAGGGGCATCCAGACTTCGGCTCCTTCGGGAAAGGCGAACCCGCGCGGGGCGATGCCCACGACGGTCACGCCCTTACCGTCGACGAGGACCTCTTTCCCCACGATCGCGGGGTCCTGGTCGAAGACGCGCTGCCACACCGCGTGGGAGAGGACGACGCGGCCCGCGTTCCCGGTTTCTCCCTCCTCCTTGAGGAAGCCCCGACCCAGGACGGGCTGGACGCCCAGCGCTTCGAAGAACCCCGGCGAGACGCGCTGAGCGGGCAGGCGCTCGGGCACGCCGGAGCCCCGCAACGACACATCCCAGTCTTCGAGCGCGATGAGCGATTCAAAGGTCTGGTCGCTCTGCTGCTTCCAGTCGAGGAGGTCGGCGGCGGACACGGTGGTCCGGTCCCACATTTCGGAAGAGGGCGAGATCGACCAGAGCCGGACAAGCCGTCCGCCGTTCGGAAAGTCGAGGGGGTGAATCAGCAGGACATCGGCCAGGCTGAACATCGCGATGTTCGCTCCCAGGCCGAGCCCCAGGGTGGTGATGAGGAGGAAGGTCGTCGACTTCCGCTTCCACATGGCGCGGAAAGCGAGGCGTGCGTCGCTCAAAAAGAGACCCATGTACAGCATGACGCGCGCGGGGTCCGCCAGGTTCCCCAAAAAAGAGGCGGAGCCCGGGCTATCTCTTCTTTCCCGACGCCTTCGGCTCGGGCGGCTTCGCCGTGACCTTCAACCGTCCTGCCTTTTCCTGGGCACGGATCACGGCCATGACGTCGGCCATGGGCAGGGGAGTGAACTCACCGGAAAGGAAGTCGCGGATCTGGAGAGCGGTCAGCTTCTTCTGGGTGAGGGCCGCGAATTCCGCGGTGAATTCGTCGGGAAGGGCCGGACCCGAAGGACGCTGACCGCCGCCACCGCCGCCACCGCCGAAGCCCTGGCCGGGCGGCTGCGGTATCGCTTCGACAATCAGCATCGAGGCTTCCTTCTCCTCGGCACTCATCACGGGCTCGGCCGGAGCCGTCGCCCGTTGCGCGGCCTGGAGTTGATACGCGGCCTTCACCTCGTTCAGAAGTGAGGCGGCGCGGGCGTCGATCAGAGGCTCGAACGCGGCGGTCTTCTTCTGTCCCGCGGCCACGTCGGTCCAGAGCACGGAGGCGGTACGCACCACCGCCTTCTCGATGCCGGCCTGGTGCTGGATCGCGTTTTTCGCTTCCTTGTACGCGGTGGTGAGCGCCACGCCGTCCGCGGCGTCGGCCATGTAACCAAGTCCCTTGGTGTGGGACTCGCCCATGCGCGACAGACCACGGCCGAGGTTGTCGGCGAGGACGCGCGCCGCCATCTCGTCGGTGCCGGAGGCGAGGACGGCGAGGCCGCCGAGTCCGACCGCGGCCGCGCGCTTGTACTGGGTGGAGTCCTGCTTGTCGGGGGTGTCCTCCGACGAGTGGTACCACATGTCCGGCCAGGTGATGAACATGACCGCGGGGATGCCGTGCTGCATGTAGGTCACGTGATCGGAGGAGCCGTAGTGCTTGTC
>CAZYEA010000026.1:0-23784 GCA_964646485.1 uncultured Acidobacteriota bacterium | reverse complement strand
GCCGCGGGGCGATTCCACCGCCTGGGTGGGGGCGTAGCCCGTGATGTTCCGGCGGAAGCGCACCCGCTCTCGGGAGATGTCGGCCACGTACTCCATCATGCTCTGCGCGATGTCGTTGATATAGGAGGGGAAGGTGTCGGGGGTGCGCTGGAGCACCCAGTAACTCCGGCTCTGGGAGACCCGGATCGCCTCCATGTCGAAGTTGAGGGTCCCGATGATCGCCTTCTCCTTGTCCTTGTGGGCGTTCAGGTAGGCGTTCGTGCCCACGATCTCCGGGACCCACTGGAAGTTGATGGTGCGCTTCGGCCGCGGCAGCTTCCCTTCGTTGATGAGCTTGATGTACGCGCGGCCGATCTCGAGGGTGAGGGCGCAGCCGGAGTTGTCGTCGTTGGCGCCCTGCTTGATCACGCCTTCGTAGAGATGACCGCTGATTGCGACCTCCTGGGTGGTGCTGCCGTCGCCCGGGATCTCGGCGTGCACATACTCCGACTTCAGCATCACCTGCGTGCTCTTCACGATGGAGCGGATGGTGATCTTCTCCCCGCGGGTGAGCAGAGCCGAGAGATTGTTCCTCACCTCCGGGGTCACCGACCAGGCCACGGTGTTCGGCTGGGCATTCACGTTCGACGAGACGATCTGGGTGGGGAAGTCGGTCGCCCGCTGATACCCGATGGCGCTGATGCCCAGAACGCCGAGGGCGCCGCGCTGAACCGCCTGGGTGTAGGTCGCGTTGGTCGATCCGGAGGAGAGAGCGAACTTGCCCTTCACGTCCCTGCCTTCGAAATCCTGCGCGCGCCCCGCGCCCACGTCGACGAGTTCGCCGGTGAGGTCGCCATTCGCATTGATGGAGGCGAGGGAGAGCACGACGTCGTGGATGTCGAAGAGCTTGATGTTCTTGGGCGCGGTCATCCACAACTCGCCCTGGGTCGGCTGCCACGCCGCGGTGGGCGTGCCGTAGGTCTCGATGGCGACGTTGCTGAAGCCGTACTCCTTGGCGAAGTCGGCCATGACCCGGCTCTCGCGATAGGGCGCCTGATATTCCGCGGGCGGACGCACGCGCTGGTAGGGCACCAGTTCGAGCACGTGATGCATCGCGCGTTCGCCCGAGACCTCGTTGATGATCGCGGTCATCTCGGTCTGGGAGAGGAGAGTGCGATCCTCGCGCTCCTGGGAGAGAGCCAGCGCCGCGAGGCCGGCGAGGGGAAGGGAAAGAACTACGAGGCGGCGGGAGGAGATCATCATGGCGAGGCGGAAGATAGCACCGCGCCAAGCCACCCGCGCCCGCTTCAGGCCGGGGCGTAGGTCAGGCGGATCACACTCTCGCCCATCTGATCGCTGCCGGTGAGGCGGAGTGGCGGCCGGGGTCCGGCGAAGTACGGCTTTCCATGACCGAGCACGACCGGGTGCAGGTAGATCCGATACTCATCGATCAGGCCGAGTTCGGTGAGACTGTGCGCGAGGTTCGGGCCCGCGACTTCGATCTCCCCGGAGCGCTCCGCCTTCAGCTTTCGGATCGCGCCCGCGAGGTCTCCCTCGACGAGGCTTGCGTTGGGCCCGACCGTCTTCAGCGTGCGCGAGACGACCCATTTGGGCTGGATCCGCCAGGCCGCGGCGAAGGCCTTCTCCCCTTCATCCCACTCCGGGTGTTCGTCGTCCCAGTAGCGCATGACCTCATACATCCGGCGGCCGTACAAACTGCCCGAGGTCCTCTGCGCCTCCTCGATGAAGTGGCGGAAGAGGCCGGGGCCCGGCGCGAACGCCATGTGGTCGACGTAGCCGTCGAGGGACTGGTTCATTCCGAATACGAGCTTGGCCATACCGCTTCCTTTCCTTGTTCCGCGGATCCGCGGTTCTCGAGAGTGTTTGAGTCGCCTCGCGCCCTAGGGCGCCCGAGCTACTTCTTCGCGAAGTTCTTCTCGTACCAGGCGACCGAACGGTCCATCAGGTCGACGCTGTGCTTGGGCTCGCTGAGGCCATGGCCTTCACGCGGATAGCGGACGAAGATGGCGTCCACCCCGACGTCGCGCAGGGCGATGTAGAACTGCTCGGCCTCGGCGATGGGCACGTCGTTGTCGTTCTCGCCGTGGACCATCATGGTCGGGGTCTTCGCCTTGGCCACGTGCTTGAGCGCGGAGCGCTCCCACAGGACGTCCATCAGGTTGCCCTGGTGCGGCCGCATGCCCCACTCCATCTCCTCGTACTGGTTGTAATAGGTCATGTAGTTGTAGGAAATGATGTTGGTGATGGCGGCGGTGGGAATGGCGGCCTTGAAGATCGGGGTCTGGGTGATGAGCCAGGTGGAGAGCTGGCCGCCGTAGCTCGTGCCCTCGACGCCCAGACGCGAAGGATCGATCCAGGGGTTGCGCCGGAGCGCCGCGGAAACGCCATAGAGGACGTCCATGCCCTCCTGGCCGTTCTGGTCGGCGAAGACGCCGTCCGCGAACTTCTGACCGTAGCCGGTGGAGCCGCGATAGTTCACCTGCAGGGTCGCGTAGCCCTGCCCCGCGTAGAACTGGGATTTGAAGTTGAACCCCGGCCCCTGCTGCCCGTGGGGTCCGCCGTGAATCATCACGATCATCGGATGCTTCGACTCGGCAGTGCGGCCGAGGGGCTGGGTCAAGAACGCTTCCACCTCGAACTTGAAGTCGGCGGCCACGAAAGTGAAGCTCTGCACGGGAGCGATGTCGACCCCTTCGAGCGCCTCTTTGTTGAGGCTCGTGAGCTGGCGTCCCGAAAGCGGCGCCGGATTCAGGGGCGCGCCCTTCTTCGCGGCCGGGCCCTTCCCTGGCTCCAGCACATACAGTTGCGCGAGGTCGGTTGGGCTGGCGAAGGTGTAGGCGAGGACGCCGTTCTTCGCGATCGAGTACGCACCCACCGACCCGCGCTCCGAGATGACGGTCTCGGCCTTGAGAGTGGCGAGGGTGACGCGGTGCAGCCGCACGGTCCCGCGATCGAGCGCGGTGAAGTAGACCGCCGCGCCGTCCGGCGAGAAGTCATGGTTGGCCTGGCGATTGTCGATTGGGGCCCCGATCTCGCGGCGATCGCTCCCGTCCGCCCTGATGATGGAGACGTGGGTGTCCTCCATGGTGGTCTCGAGGTCGGTGAGGCCGCGCTTCGTGCCCAGGAAGACGATGTGCTTTCCGTCCGGCGAGAACTTCGGCCGGTACTCGGCGCTCTCTGTGGCGGTGATTCGACGGATGGCCCCGTTCGCCACCGAGATGGCGACGAGATCCTGATTGTAGAAATAGTCCGGATCGTGATCGAGGTTCGAGACCGCCGCGATCTCCGAGCCGTCGGGCGACCAGTCGATCGAGTGGTACTCACGCGGGCCTGAGGTGAGGGCGCGCGGCGTGCCGCCCGAGGCGTCGATGAGGAAGACCTCCCGCCTTCGGTTGTCGTTGAACCGGGTATTGCCTTCACTGGCGTCAGGCTTGTACAAGTAGCGCGTGATCACGATGGGGTCGCCCGTCGCGTCCTTCGTCTCCGGGCCGGGCACGGTCGAGACGAACGCGATCTGCTTTCCATCCGGCGACCAGTCGATGGTGGCGCCTTCGAAGGTGAGAGGCGAGTTGGTGTCCTGCACCTCGGTCAGGAAGCGGATGCCCGATCCATCGGCGTTCGCCACGTGAAGTCCGCTCTTCCCGTCCACCCGGCCGCTGAATGCGAACATCTTTCCATCCGGCGACCACACCGCCGCGCCGCCACGGTCGCTCTCACCGCCCACCCTCACGGGTTCCCCCGAGGGCAGGGTCATGACATACAGCTGCCGGTAGGGGCGGCCTGTGGTTCCGTTGTTCTCGACCGCGTAGGCGACCCGGGTTCCATCCGGCGAGAGGGCCACCGATCCCACCGAGCGCATCTTGAAGAGGTCGGTGCTGGCGAGCGGCCGGGCGAGCAGGGGGGCGGGGGAGAGGAGTGCGGTCAGGGTGAAAAGGACGGGCAGGCGGGAGATCATCTGGGGGTTCTCCTGGGTTTGTGAGTCTTGCGGGTGGCGGTCGTCGGGGATTTCGCGGCTCCGGCGCGCATGTCGCCGGTCCAGCGTGTGGCCGCGCCCACTTCGATCCCGAACAGGTCGAGCAGGCGGGCCACCGTGTGATCGACCATCTCCTCGATCGACTTCGGCTGATGGTAGAAGGCGGGCATCGGCGGGGAGATCACCACACCCATGCGCGAGAGCTTCAGCATGTTCTCGAGATGGATGTCGGTGAAGGGCGCCTCACGCACGGCGAGGACGAGGCGACGGCGCTCCTTGAGGACGACGTCGGCGGCGCGATGAACCAGCTCGTCGCTGTGGCCGTGGGCGATGTCGGCGAGCGTCTTCACGCTGCACGGCACGATGATCATGCCCAGGGTCACGAACGACCCGCTCGAGATGGCGGCGCCCTGGTCGTTGTCCTTGTAGGAACGGGTGGCGAGGGCTCGGACCTCCTCGAGCGTGTAGTCGGTTTCGTGGATGAGGGTGCGAGCCCCCCAGCGGCTCAGGACGAGATGGCTCTCGACCCCGGTTTTGCGCAAGGCTTCGAGCAGGCGCACCGCGTAGATCGACCCGGTGGCGCCGGTCACGCCGACGATGAGGCGCCGGGGCGGCGTTCCCGCCGCACCGCTCACAGGAACTCCGCGAGGTGCTCGGAGAAGAGCCACAGCCCGAAGGCAACACTGCACACGCCGGAGAGGAACTGGAAGCGCAGGTGCAGGGTCTCGTAACGCGATCGCAGGGCAGCCAGGGGCAGGGCGAGCAGGGCGGAGAGAATGCCCATGCCCACGAGGGCTCCGAAGGCGAGAGCGGCCATGTAGAGGAAGCCCGCGATCGCGGTCTTGGCCGTGGCCATGACCAGCAGGGCGAGGCCGCCGCTTCCCGCCACACCGTGGACGAGCCCGATGGCGTAGGGGCGGATGCCGAACTTCAGGGCGTGGGAATGCTGATGGACGGGCGCGGTGTTTGGTTTGTGGACGTGCAGGTGCACGTGCTCCAACGCCTCTCCGTCCGTCCGCCCCGCGGGCTCATGCGCGTGGGTGTGCGCGTGGAGCCTGAAACCCGCGCGCGCCATGCCGATCGCGTAGAGCCCCAGGCCCACCAGCATCACCGAGACGATGATCTCCAGCCGCGAGGCCGCGAGTTCGGTGATGTTGATCCGCAAGGCCACGATGATTCCACCCAGGGTCAGGAGGGAGGTCGCGTGACCGAGGCCCCAGAAGGATCCGATGAGCGACGAGCGCCGCCAGCTCGGCTCACCGCTCACGATGGTGGAAACCGCGACCACGTGGTCGGGGTCGAGGGCATGCCGCAGGCCCAGCACGAAGCCAAGGGCCACGGCGCTCCAAAGGAGGGCGGTCATGGCTTGGCCTTGCCCCCTTCCCTCGAAAAGAGCCTGCCCAGGAATGAGCCCTCCGAACCCGCGGGCCGCGTGGCCTCGTGTCCCTGACAGCGATCGCCCCTGGGCACGTCGCCCAGCACCTGCTCGATATGGGCGCCGCAACCGGCGTAGGTCGGCTTGCCGCACTGAGGGCACGTCACGCGTCTGCACATAGGGGAAACGTACCACGCGCGACGAGTCGCGCGGAGGATCGCCTCGGGATCTAGACGGTCCAGGAGTCGACTTCCGGCTCCTCGTCGGTCGACTCGTCGTAGTGGATCAGGATCGCGCGCTCGCAGGTCTCGCACTCGCGCCCAAGCGTGGTGCAGGGCACGCCGTCGGCCTGGGCTTCGGGACAGCAGGCCCCGATGAGTGGGAGCGAAAGGGCGTTCTCAGGAAGGCGGGTCATAAAGGACCTCCCGTTTCAGGAAGCCTCTCCGGTCTTCGCGACGAGGCTCCCTCTTGGACACCTCCAACATACAGGCGCGCCGCGACTTCCAAATGAGCCAAATGGCCTACGGCCGCCTCATTTCACCAGGCACGCGCCCTCATTACTATCGCAGTCGTAGCGCGTGTGTGGAGGCAAAGAGTCCCATGAGTACGGTTCGCGAGCGTCCAAAGCCCCTTCTCCTCCCGCAGTTCTGCAAGGGGTGCGGTCGATGTATCGAGGCCTGCACCCGGCACTGCATCACGGTGGGGACGGAGATCAACCCCGCCACCGGCCTGATGCCCGTGCACCTCGACCTCGCGACCTGCAATGGCTGCGGCCTGTGCATCTCCGCCTGCCCTGAACCCTACGGCCTGCGCGCGGAGCCGGGGGCCGACTTCGTCCTCGAGGATCCGAAGGCTCTCTTCGGTCCGAGGAGCCCGGCCCCCGAGCGGGCTGGGTCCATCCCGGATGAAGCGCTGACCCTTCCCGAGGTCGAGCCGCTGGTGGTGAAAGGCAATTACGCGTCCGCCATCGGCGCCCTCATCGCGGGCTGCCGGCACTTCTACGGCTACCCGATCACGCCCTCCACCGAAGGCGCCGAGCTGATGGCGAAACTCCTCCCCAGGCTGCAGGGAGTCTTCCTGCAGGCAGTGTCCGAGACCGCCACCGTGAACATGATGTACGGGTGCGGCGGCGCGGGCCTGCGGGCGATGACCGTCACCTCGTCGCCCGGGTTCAGCCTGATGCTCGAAGGCATCTCGTACATGATCGGGGCGGAGTTACCGGGGGTGTTCGGCAACGTCATGCGCGGCGGCCCCGGGCTCGGCAACATCGCCCCGGAACAGTCCGACATCAAGCTCGCCTGCCGGGGCCTCGGCCATGGCAACACCCACGCCCTCGTCCTCGCACCCGCGACGCCGCAGGAGATGCTCGACCTCACCATCCTCGCTTTCGACCTCACCTTCCGCTATCGAAATCCGGTGGTGATCCTGAGTGACGGGTATCTGGGACAGATGACGGGCACGGTTCGCCTGCCCGGCAAGGCGGTGAAGCCGGGTCTGCCGGGATGGGCGGTGTGGGGCGATCGCGGGCATCGCCAGAACCTCAACTGCTCCATCTACCTGAGCGAGCCGGAACTCGAATCGCACAACCACCACCTCAACGCCAAGTACGCGGCCATGATCGCGGCGGAGCAGCGCGCGGACCTCTTCGAGACCGACGATGCGGAGGTTCTGCTCGTGGCCTGCAACACCCCGGGCCGGATGGCGAAAGGCGCGGTGCGGGAGTTGCGCGCCCTCGGAATCAAGGCCGGGCTCTTCCGTCCGATTTCGCTGTGGCCTTTCCCCATCGAGGCGCTGCTCCCGCTTCTCGACCGCGCCACCCGCCTGGTGGTGGTCGAAGCCTCGAACGGCCAGCTCGAGGATGAAATGCGACTCGCCATCAGCCACCGGGGCGTCCATCGTCCTCCCGTAATCGACCACGTTCGTCGCTTCGGCGGGATCCTTCCCCAGCAGAAGGAAATCGTGGACCGGGTGCTCGCGGGGACAGGCCATCGGCCGGTTGTGGCCGAGCCGTGGGAGGTGAGGGCATGAACCTCTTTTACGAGAAATTCGAGCGACACGATCACGGCGAGGGCCTCAAGGGCCAGGCCACGCACTACTGCGCCGGCTGCGGTCATGGGCTCGCCCACAAATACCTGGCCGAAGCCATCGAGGAACTCGGAGTCCAGGATCGGACCGTCGCGGTGTCGCCGGTCGGCTGCAGCGTCTTCCTCTATTACTACCTCGACGTCGGCAACACTCAGGCCGCACACGGTCGCGCCCCCGCGGTCGCGATCGGACACAAGACTGCGAACCCCGATTCGATCGTGATCAGCTATCAGGGGGACGGCGACCTGGCTTCGATTGGGCTCGCCGAGATCGTGAGCACGGCCCAGATGGGCATCCCCATCACCGTGGTCTTCATCAACAACGCGATCTACGGAATGACCGGCGGCCAGTTGGCGCCCACCACCCTCATGGGCCAGCGCACCAGCACCACCCCGGAGGGACGGACCGAGTTCTTCGGCGCTCCCATCAAGATGGCCGAGCTCATCGCCGGCCTCGATGGCCCGGTGTACGTCGAGAGAGTGGCCCTGTATGACCCCAAGCAGCGGGTGCGCGCGAAGAAGGCCATCACCAAGGCGCTGCGGCTGCAGGTGGAGAACAAGGGTTTCGCCTTCGTCGAGGTCCTCGCCGAATGCCCGACTCACCTCGGGCTCAATCCATCCGAGGCGGAGCGCTGGGTGAAGGAGACCATGACCGCGGTCTTCCCCCTCGGGGTCAAGAAGGACATCGAGAATCCGCCCGAGCATGCGCGTCCGAACCCTCCTCTCTACGAGCCGAAGGCGCTCATCGCGGCCTTCGACGGATCGACCGAGAAGGCGCCTCGTTTCTGTGAGGGTTTCCCCGGCCAGTGGGGGACCGAGGACATCGCGCTCAAGTTCGCGGGTGCGGGAGGCGATGGGGCGCAGACCGCGGCCTTGCTGGTGGCCCGGGCCGGCATCAACGAAGGCTTCGATGCCACCCATATCCCGAGTTACGGACCGGAGTCGCGCGGGGGCACGTCCTACGCGGACGTCCATCTCGCCCGCACCGAAGTCCTCTCACCCGCTTCGCCCTCGCCCCACATCCTGGTCGCCTTCAACGCCCCGAGCCTCGCCCGCTTCGGCCCGGCCGTCGTCCAGGGCGGTACCGTCGTCTACGACAGCTCCGTCATCGCCGACCTCCCGAAGCTCGCTCCGGGGGTGAAGAGCTTCGGCGTGCCTCTGACCCGCATCGCCACTGAACTCGGCCGTCCGGTGGTCAAGAACGTGGTGGCCCTGGGCGCGCTTCAGGCCGCGACCGGCCTCTTCCCCGAGGACACCATCCTGACCGCGATCCGTCAGGCCCTCAAGTCGAAGTGCGCCATGATTCCCCTCAACGAAGAGGCCTTCGCGCGGGGAGTGCAGGCGATTTCGAACTCGGCCGCCTGAGCCGCGTGCGCCGGTTTGAGGCAGGATAGTGGCGATGAACGACCTCGCCCAACTGCGCAAGAGCTACGAGAAGGCCCAACTCGACGAGAGTGCTTCGAAGGCCGACCCGGTGGAGCAGTTCGGAGTGTGGTTCGAGCAGGCCCTCGATGCGCGCGTGCCCGAGCCGAACGCCATGACCCTGGCTACGGTGGGCGAGAGCGGACGGCCCTCGACCCGGGTGGTGCTGATCAAGGGTTACGACGCGCGCGGCCTGGTCTGGTTCACGAACTACGAGAGCCGCAAGGGCCGCGAACTTCTGGTGAATCCCCAGGCCGCCCTGCAGTTCCACTGGGTGGAGCTGGAGCGGGTGGTGCGCATCGAGGGCAGGGTGGAGAAGGTCACTGCCCTCGAATCGGATGAGTACTACAAGACCCGGCCCCTCGATTCGCGCATCGGCGCGTGGGCCTCGCCGCAGAGCCAGGTGATTCCCTCCCGCATGCTTCTGGTGACGAACGCGGCCCGGTACGGCGCGCAGTTCCTCGCCACTCATCCCCTCGCGGGCCCGCCGCGTCCGCCGCATTGGGGAGGCTATCGCCTGGCCCCCGACACCTGGGAGTTCTGGCAGGGGCGTACGTCGCGCCTGCACGATCGCCTGCGCTACCGCCTCGAAGACGGCGCCTGGGTCCGCGAACGACTAGCACCCTGATACGGCCTGGTGATCGCGAGGCGCTCGACGTAATGGATGCTTTGAAGCGATCGCGCGCGATGGGTCCCTTCGCGGGGTCGGGGTGCTTGCTTTCGGGGGTGTTCCTCGACGCCCGAGCCCTCGAGGTTGTGGTACGGTTCGCCGCGTGAGCACCGTTCCCCCCGACCGGCTGCACGGTGCCGAGGATCTCGATCCCGCTCATCTGAAAGCCACGGTGGTGGCGCTTCGCGACACCCTCAACCTGGCCCGGGTGGAACGCGACGCGGAGATCGCCGCCGCGCGAGCGGCCGCCGACGCGGAGATCTCTCAACTGCGCTCCACGGTGCGAGCCCTGCGCGAGGCTCTCGAAGAGGTGAACGCCGAGCACTTGCGCAAGATCGAAGAGGTGCAGGCTCGCCTGGGGGCGGAGCGACGAGAGCTTGAAGGCGCGGTCCGCGCGCTTCGCGATCAATTGGAGTCCGGAAAATGAAGACGGGTGAGACCTCGCGCAGAACCGGGGAGATTTCGAGGAAGACTCTGGAACTCTCCCGGCCGCCGGCCAAACGCCGCCGCGTCCGCCCCTCCGGCGACCTCGCCGTGGCATCCACCAAGAAGAGGGCGCAGCTTCTCCTCGGGGTCTCCAGCAAGGTGGCGAGCGAGAGCACGCTCAGCGGGCAGCTTCGCATGTTGGTGGAACTCACGGTCGCGGCCACGGGCGCGGAGCGCGGCAGTCTCTTCCTGCGCGACGAGCAGTCGAACGAGCTGCTCTCCCGGGTGGCTCAGGGCGCTGACGGCGACATCCGCATCCTGGCCGACAGCGGAATCGCCGGCCACGTCTATCAACGCGGGGTCGGCGAGATCGTCCCCGATGCGTACGCCGATCCGCGGTTCAACCGGGGGGTGGACGAAAAGACCGGTTTCAAGACGCGCAGCATCCTCTGCGCTCCGGTGCGGACGGTGCGAGGAGAGATCCTGGGGGTCACCCAGGTCCTCAACAAGAAGGAAGGCGAGTTCACCCGTGCCGACCTGGCCCTCACCGAAGCCATGTGCCGTCAGGCCTCGATCGTCCTGCAGAGCACCATGTTCATGGAGTCCGCCCTGCGATCGCGCGAGCAGGAGTCGCAGTTCATCGACGTGGTGTCGGAAGTCTCCAAGGAAATTCAGCTCGGCCCGCTGCTGCAGAAGATCATGACCTCGGTCACCGCCCTCCTCGACGCGGAGCGCTCGACCCTGTTCCTGAACGAGGAGAAGACCAGCCAGCTCTATACCGAGATCGGCCAGGGCCTGGGCACCGCCCGCATCAGCTTCCCCAACGACAGCGGTATCGCGGGAGCGGTGTTCACTTCGGGCCGCTCGGTCAACATTCCCTACGCCTACGCTGATCTCAGGTTCAATCCTTCCTTCGACAAGCAGACCGGTTTCTTCACCCGCTCCATCCTCTGCGTGCCCGTGGTCAACAAGGACGGCAAGACCATCGGCGTCACCCAGGTTCTCAACAAGCGCGGAGGCACGTTCAACAGCGGGGACGAGACGCGGCTGAAGGCGTTTACCGCCCAGATCGCCATCTGTCTCGAGAACGCCAAGCTCTTCGACGACGTTCAGAACATCAAGAACTACAACGAGAGCATGCTGGAGTCGATGTCGAACGGCGTTCTCACCATCGACATCAGAGGTCACGTCGTGACCTGCAACGCCGCCGGTCTTCGGATCATGCGCGCGACCTCGGCGGAGGTGATCGGGCGGGCTTCCGAGGAGTTCTTCACCGCCGAAAACGCCTGGCTCATCGACCGCATCAAGCGCGTGCTCGAGTCCCAGACCACGGATATTGCGATGGACGCGGAGATGGTGTTCGACGGCGGGAAGGTTTCGGTGAACCTCTCCATCGTGCCGCTCATGAGCGCCAAGAAGGAAAAGATCGGCTCGATGATCCTGATGGAGGACATCTCCTCGGAGAAACGCGTGAAGGCCACCATGTCGCGCTACATGGATCCCTCCCTCGCCGATCGGATTCTGGCCGCCGGCGAAGAGATCCTGGGCGGGCACAGCAGCATCGCCACCGTTCTCTTCGCCGACATCCGGAGCTTCACCACGATTTCCGAGGAGCTCGGGCCCCAGGGAACGGTCGCCCTCCTCAACGAGTACTTCACCGTGATGGTCGACTGCATTCAGCACGAAGGCGGGATGCTCGACAAGTTCATCGGCGACGCGATCATGGCCATCTTTGGCACGCCTTTGCCCCACGAGGATGACGAGGACCGCGGGGTTCGCGTGGCGATCTCGATGATGAAGGCGCTCGGGGCCTTCAACGCCGAGCGCCTCAAGCACGGCAAGCGCGCGATCGACATCGGCATCGGCGTCAACTCCGACACCATCGTCTCGGGAAACATCGGGTCGCCCAAGAGGATGGACTACACCGTGATTGGCGACGGCGTGAACCTGGCGGCGCGCCTCGAAAGCGCCACCAAACAATACGGCGCGCACATCCTCATCTCGGACAAGACCTATCGCAAATTGCGCGGCACCTACCGGGTCCGCGAGGTCGACCGCGTGGTGGTCAAGGGCAAGACCGAGCCGGTCGCGATCTACGAAGTGCTGGACTACTACACCGACGAGACCTTCCCGAACCTTCGGGAGAGCCTTTCACGGTTTGCCGACGGGCTGGAGCAGTACCGTGCGGGAAATTTCGCGAAGGCGGAGTCGGCGCTCGACGAGTGCCTGCGGCTGCATGCCAAGGACAAACTCGCCGCGGTCTACAAGGAGCGCTGCCAGTACCTGCGGGCCAATCCTCCCGAAGGCGAATGGGATGGGATCTGGCGCCTGACCTCGAAGTAGGGCGGACCGGGACCCGCCCCAAAGGCGTGCCGCGCGCAAGGGCGAAGCGGTCAGTGCCCTGACGACATCGTCTTGAAGGCGTGCGCGAGCGCGATGGAGGCTTCGTTCAGCAGTCCGAGCCACCAAAGCTGAGTGAGGACGAGAATGACGCCGGTGGCGATAGCGAGGGCGGTCCCCGATTCCAGGAACCGAGGAACTCTCAAGCGCTTTCGATACGCCAGGGTGAGGGGCACGAGCACGATGGTGAGCGGAAGCCCGAGGCGGAGGATCCAGGCGGAAGCGGTGGCGGCGGCGTGCATCCCCGTGGGGAGGGGCCGCCCCACCATCGCGAACGCGGCGGCCAGGCGGGGCACGCCGTCAAAGGCATAGAAGGCCGTCATCGCGGCGCTCGCGAGCAGGGCGAGGGCGTTCACGAGCATCGACTGGCGCGCGCGTCGCCGCTGGGCGCGCAGCAGGGTCGCGCGCTCGTGATCGACCGGTAGCACCAGGGACGCCGGTTTGAGTGCGGCCACGTCCTGATCGCGGAGGCGCGCCGCGAGCGCCGGATCGCCCGCGATGAAGGCTTCCACCAGCGCCCGGGTATCGGTGCTCGCCTCGCCCGAGGCGTACAGAGGCCACAAATCCACAACGACGTCGCGGGTTATCTGGGTCATGGTCATCTCCTTGGATCACGAAGGTCGGCGAGGCGAAGGCGCGCACGGTGGACCTTCACCCTGGCGCTCGCGAGTGGGATTCCGAGGGCGGCCGCGATCTCCTCGTAGGGAAGGCCATCCTGAGCCCGCATCAGCAAGGCCGCGCGGTCGATCTCGGGGATTTGCTGAAGGGCGCGAAGCACGGTGTCGAGGGCCTGCTTGTCCTGGGCCTCGACCTCGGGCCCGGGCGATGGGTCGAGGAGAAGTTCGGGCAGCTCGACGTTTCGCGCATCGCGCCGCCGACCGTCGACGTGGAGGTTGCGCGCGATGGTGAAGAGGTAGGCCTTCACGCTGGCCGTACGGATGTTGTCCCGCGCCGTCCAGACTCGCACGAAGGTCTCGGACGCCAGGTCCTCGGCCTGAGCGGGGCTTCCCGACAGGTAGAGGGCGAAACGGTAGACGTCGGGGGCGTAGCGTCTATACAGATCCTCGAAGTCAGTCATTCAGAGTGCTCGAGGAAGATACGGGCAACGGGTCCGGAAGTTACATAGGGTGGTCGGGATATGTCCCGATCTGCGGAACCTTTTCGTCCCCGCCGCCGTCAAATACTCCAACTGAGTATTTAGACCTCCCATGCCCGCGGCCAGCCTCCTCGAATACCACGTCCTTCTCGCCCTCGCCGAGGGTCCGCTGCACGGCTACGGGCTGGCGGAGAGGGTCGCGGCCGAGTCCTTGGGAGGGCTCACCCCCCGCGCCGGCTCCCTCTACCGCGTGATCGCCCGGCTGATCAGTTCGGGTCTCGTGGAGGAGAGCGACGGCGGAGGCGAGGTGCTCCACCCCGGACTCGCTCGAAGGTACTACGGGCTTACCGCACCGGGCCGAAAGGCGCTGGGCGAGGAGACGCGCCGCCTCAAGCAGGCTCTGGCCGTGGCGGAAGAGCGGCTCGGCCTTGCGCGGAGCCGGTCATGAAGACCATCGTCTCGCTCCTCGTCCGGCTGTTTCCGCGCGACTTCCGATCGCGCTTCGGTGAATCGGTCGTGGAGCATGCGGCGCGCGACCATGAGAAGACCCGCGGTCGTGGCCTGGCGGCGCGTGCGAGGTCCTTCGCCGCCATCGCCCTCGATCTCGTTCGTGCCGCCATCGCCGACCGGTTCGATCCGTCCTGGACGGAGAGCCGCACTAGAAAAGGAGAGTTCATGGGTATCGATCTCACTGGCTGGAGCGGAGAGTTGAAACTCGCGCTGCGCACCCTGCGGCGGACCCCAGGCTTCGCGCTCACCGTCGTGGGCACGCTGGGCCTCGCCCTCGGGACGCTCACCGCGGTGTTCGCGGTGCTCGATCGCGTCATGCTCTCACCCCTGCCCTACGGCGACGCCGACCGCCTCGTCTATATCGCGGGCACGGCGCCCGGATCGGAGATGAACGGCGAGTTCGGCCTGGCCGGAGAATTCCTGCTTCAGTACAAGGAAACGTCGAAACTGCTGGAGGACGTGGCGCTCTACGGCAGTTTCACCAGCACGCTCCGGACCGGCGACCGCGTGGAGCGGATCCGCATGGGTTACGCCAGCTCGTCGCTCTATTCGACCCTCGGCGCGCGACCGGCGCTCGGCCGGCTTCCCGTGCCCGCGGACGAGGATCGGGTGGCGGTCATCAGCGACACGCTTTTCAAGACGTGGTTCGGAAGCGATCCCGCCGTGGTCGGCCGCACCTTCGACATCGCGGGAAACCAGAGGACGATTGTGGGCGTCATGCCCCCCGGCTACAACTTCCCCAATGCCTTGCTCTGGCTCGTGGGCGACGTGCGCGCCGAAGGACTGCAGCCCGGACGATTCGGCGACAACATGATCGGGCGCATGGCCCGTGGAGTGACTCCCGACGCGGTGGCCGTGGAACTGACGTCGCTCGCTCGCCGCCTGCCCGAGCGCTTCGGAGGGACGCCGGGATACGCGCGAATCATCGAGAAGCATCGCGCGGTGGTGCGTCCGTTGCTCGACCAGATGCTCGGCCCGGCCGCCCAGTCCCTCTGGATTCTGTTCGCGGCCGCGGCCATCGTGCTGCTCATCGCCTGCGTGAACGTGGCGAATCTGTTCATGGTGAGGACGGAGGGACGGCTCCGCGACCTCGCGGTGCGCCGGGCGATCGGCGCCACCGCCGCCCAGCTCGCAAGACTCCAGATGGCCGAGGTCGTGGTCGCCGCCCTCGGAGGCGGCCTGCTCGCGGTGGCGCTTACCGCCGTGGGCCTGCCCGCACTGCTCCACGCGGCGCCCGCGGGGATTCCGCGTCTCGAAGAGGTGGCGGTGGGTCCGCGGTCGCTCGTCTTCGCATTGATCGCGGCCGCCCTCGCAGGCCTCGTCTGCGGCGCGGGGGCGGCTCGCCGGGGCGCCAGCCCGGATCTCGCCCGCCTGCGCGAGAGCAGCCGGGGATCGACGGGCCGGCGTCGGATCAGCCGCGACGGCCTGGTGGTTCTGCAGACCGCGATGGCTCTCGTGCTCCTCATCGGCGCGGGACTCCTGATGAGGAGTTTTCTGGCGCTCCGCAGCGTGGATCCGGGCTACGACACGCGCGACGTCTTCACCTTCCAGTTTGCGCCCGAGCAGCCCTCGCTGAAGGACGGTCCCACCTGGGCGAACTTCCATCTCGGCTTCATGGACCGGCTGCGCGCCCTTCCCGGGGTCGTCTCGGTCGGCCTGGTCGAAAACGTCCCGCTCGACGAGGGCACCCGGGGCGTCCGCTTCCGCAGTGAAGACATGCCCGAAGGTCCCGACGCCGGAGTTCCACTCGACCTCACCTTCGCGGCGGGCGACTACTACCGCACGATGGGGATCAAGGTCGTGGACGGACGTCCGTTCGAGACCGCGGACCATGTGTCGCAGCACGGCAACGTCGTCATCAGCCGCAGCGCGGCCGCCCGACTGTTCCCGGGTCGGCGCGCGGTGGGTCAGAGGATCCAGCAGCAGAATTCGAAGGATTGGCACATCGTGGTCGGCGTGGTCGCGGACGTCATGCAGCAGAACTATCGGACGACCGCGCAGGCGCTCGTCTATTACCCGATGGTCGGTCCCAAGCCCGATTCCTGGCGCCTGACGTCGCCCGCATACGTCATCAAGACGGCGCGGGCGGAGACGATCGGCCCGGAGGTGCGCGCGCTCATCCGCGAAGTCGCCCCGGAAGCCCCGATGTACCGCGTCTACACCATGGCCGAACTCGCCGCGCGCTCGATGATCCAGCTCACGTTCACTCTGCTGACCCTCGGGATCGTGTCTTCCCTTGCCCTCTTCCTCGGCGCGGTCGGCCTCTTCGGTGTGCTGTCGTGCGTGGTCGCCGAACGTCGACGGGAGATCGGCGTACGCATGGCCCTTGGCGCGAGCGCGCGCGCGGTGCGCCGGATGATCGTGGCGCAGGGCGCGCAGGTGGTGATGGTCGGTGTGGGCCTCGGCCTGGCCGCGGCTTTCGCAGCCACCCGCGCGCTCAAAGGGCTCCTGTTCGGCGTCGCCGCGGCGGACCTCCCGACCTTCCTCTTGATGGCGACAGTCATGCTCGCGATCGGGGGATTCGCCGCGTACCTGCCCGCGTTACGAGCGTCCCGGGTCGACCCCTGCGAGTCTCTTCGCAACGACTGAAGAGTCCGTGAGACCGGCTCCTACAGCCGCACGTACTCGTACTCGAAGGGCAGGCCCTTGATTCCCGCCTTGGGCTTGCCCAGCCAGTTCGCGATCTTGCCGGGCTCGGTGACCGGCTGCATCAGCGAGCGCACGTAGTCGCGGTCGGCTTCGCTCGGGATCCACTTGTCCTTGTTCTTGTCGTACTCGCTCTGCGGGAGCAGGCGTCCTTCCGGGGAGAAGGGCAGGTTCGCGTACAGGCCGATGTGGCGATGGAAGCGCTTCGAGGGCAGGGCGAATCGGAAGGAGATGCCGGCTTCGTCCAGGCGTTTGTTCCAGCGATCGACCCCGCGCTGACAGTCGTCGGCGTATTCGTCGCGCAACACTTCGTTCATGGCGTTACGCAGAGGCACGTCGTCCTCGACCACCGCGCCGTCCTTCAGCAGGGACATGCGGTACGTTCCGTCGAGGGCCTTGTGATCTTCGTAGGTCGACTCTTTGGCCCGGCCCTTCAGCCCCGCCGCGAAGTACGACGCGGCGTTGCTCGAGACCTCCGACCCGAAGAGGTCGAGGGACAGGGTGTACCAGAGGTTCAGGTGCTTCTGGATCATCTCCAGGGGAATGCCGCCCTGCGCGCGCGCGTCTCCGTTGGGGTCGAGCTTCATGAGCTCGGCGGTGCGGGCGACCACCCGCTCCACCCCGCTCTCGCCCACGAACATGTGATGCGCTTCTTCGGTCAGCATGAAGCGCGTGGTGCGCGACAGTGGATCGAAGCCCGATTCCGCGAGGGCGAGCAGCTGATACTTGCCGTCGCGGTCGGTGAACATGGTGAACATGAAGAAGTCGAGCCAGTTGTCGATGGGCGCGTTGAAGGCGCCCAGGATGCGAGGCTTGTCCGGGTTGCCGCTGCGGCGCTGCAGAAGCTCTTCCGCTTCCTCGCGCCCGTCCCGGCCGAAGTAACTGTGGAGGAGATACACCATCGCCCACAGGTGGCGGCCTTCCTCCACGTTCACCTGGAAGAGATTGCGCAGGTCATAGAGCGACGGGGCGGTGAGACCGAGCAGGCGCTGCTGCTCAACGCTCGCGGGTTCGGTGTCGCCCTGGGTCACGATGAGGCGGCGCAGGGTGTTGCGATGCTCCCCGGGCACGACGTCCCAGATGGGCTGGCCGATGTTGTCGCCGAAGCCGATGGTGCGATCCTTGATGGGGTCGGCGAGGAAAATGCCCCAGCGATAGTCGGGCATCTGGACGTAGTCGAAATTCGCCCAGCCTTCGGCGTCGACACTGACCGCGGTGCGCAGCCACACGTCCTTCTCCTGGAACCCCGCGGGCCCCATGTCCTTCCACCACGAGATGTAGTTCGGCTGCCATTCCTCGAGCGCCCGCTGGAGCTTCTTGTCGCTTCCGAGCGAGACGTTGTTCGGGATCTTGGCTTCGAGGTCGATGGTGCTCATTGGAGATTCCAGGTTGGGCGGGGGCGGGATCGGGATCGGGGTCGGGGTCGGGTCGGAAACGCGAACGGGCTATTTATCCCGGTAGTTGAGGGGCGGCTTCTGATCGGCGGGGACCCGCGACTTGTATTCGAATCCGGCGCGCCGCTTCTCGTAGCTCTCGCGCGCGGCCTTCACCTGGGCCGGATCGGTGAAGAGGTCCATGGCGGTGAGGGCCAGGGTCTTCGCCGCCACCATCATTCCTTTGCGGCCGATGGTGATGCCCGCGCAGGCCGCGGATTGCCAGGAGTGCCCGGGAGTGCCGGGCACGAAGGTGGCCGCGGAGAGCTGGGACATCGGAACCTGCCAGCTGATGTCGCCCGCGTCGGTGGACCCCGACCCGACCTCGGCGCGCGGCGCCTGGATCTCCGCTTCGCTGCCGAGGGGAAGCATTTCCTCGGACGGCGAGAACGACTTCGCGAGAGTGGCCGCGAACGCCTTCTCCTCGGCGGTGTAGACCACGCCGCCGACCCGACGGAGGTTCTTGTCCGTGAGGGCGGCGAGGGCGTCGTTGGGGAGGGTGTTGTAGACCGCGTTGATGAGCTCCATCTCCATCTTCGTCTCGGTGGCGAGGGCCCCCGCCTGCGCGATCTTCACGATGCGCTCCCACACGTTGTCCAGGGTGGGCATGTGCGAATGGCGCGCGTACACGTACAGCTCCGCCATGGCCGGGACCACGTTCGGGGCGTCCCCGCCCCTGGTGATGACGTAATGCATGCGGGTTTCCTGGGGGACGTGCTCGCGAAGGAACTCGATGCCCATGCCCGTGAGCATCACTGCGTCGAGCGAGGAGCGGCCCTTGTCGGGAGCGCCGGCGGCGTGGGCGGCGAGGCCCCGGTAGCGGAACTTGGCGGTGATGTTGGCAAGCGTCGTGCCCACCCCTGCCTGGTTGCGATCGCCCGGGTGCCAGGAGAGCATCACGTCCACGTCCTTCACGAGGCCCGCGCGCGCGACGTAGATCTTGCCCCCGCCGCCTTCCTCGGCCGGAGTGCCATAGAGACGAATGGTGCCGGGGAGCTTGCGGGCCAGGAGCTCGTCCTTCGCCTGGATGGCCGCGGCGACGGACGCGGTGCCGAGGAGGTTGTGGCCGCAGCCGTGGCCGGGATCGCCCTCGACCCGCGCCTTTTTCTCCGGAGTGTCGAACTGCGACAGGCCGGGGAGCGCGTCGTACTCGGCCATGATGCCGATGACCGGCTTGCCCGCGCCCCACGAGGCCACGAACGCGGTGGGCATGCCCGCGACCCCTTCCTGGATCTCGAAGCCCGCGGCTTTGAGCTCCGCGATGTGGGCGGCGGCGCTCTTCGTCTCCTTGTAGCCGACTTCGGAGTACTCCCAGATCTTCCGCGAAAGGTCGCCGTAGTGCGCGGCCTTCGCGTCGAGAGCCGCGATGAGCTTCGTCTTGTCCGCGTCCTTGAAGGCGGGGGCCGGTGCCTGAGCGGGCCTTTGCGCCGCGATCGCGGCGGTGAGCAGCAGGGCTGTGATCATTGTTTACCTCGCAACTAAGTCCGAACCCAGGAAAACCGCGCGCGCTCCGGCTTGCCGTACAGGGTGAGCGCGCCGTGCTCGCCCACCGCGTTCGGGCGCTGGAAGATCCAGTTCTGCCAGGCGGTGAGGCGGCCGAAGATCTTGGTCTCCATGGTCTCCGGCCCCGCGAACCTCAGGTTCGCCTCCATGCCGGTGAGGGCGTCGGGGGAGAGGCTCGCGCGCTCTTCGATAGCGAGGCGCACCTCGTCTTCCCAGTCGATCTCGTCCGGCGTGAAGGTCACGAGGCCCGCCTTCAGTGCGTGGGCGGCATCGAAGGAGCGGAGGATCTCGACACTCGCCTTGTCCGCCTCGCCCAGGAAGCGCGTCTGCAGACGGGTCAGGCCGTTCGACATGGGAAGGGCCCCGAGATTCATGAGGGTGAAGCGCAGAAAGGGCCCGCGATCAGAGTCCTCGGCCTCGAGCATGTAAGAGCGATCGGCCGCGAAGGCGAGCTCCGCAAGCGAGCCCACGAAGCACGAACCCTTGTCGATGATGGCGAGAAGCGAGCGCGCGGTGAGATCGAGGCGCTTGAACACGCGCTTGAGCTTGAACACGATTTCGTCCGCGAACCAGTCGGTGCGCGCGAGCTCCATGAGGCGGGCGTCGTGGTCCTCGACGAGCTCAGGGTGGCCCAGGGTCTTGAGCACGATCACGCCGACCTCGGGCTGATTGAAGCGAAGGTCGAGAAGGGCGGCGTCGAGCTCGCGCGCCATCTGAAGGTGCCAGTTGGAAGCGCCCTGGGCCCGAAGGGTTGCGGCGTCGGCCGCGGGGGCGCCCTTCGGTCCGCTCACCGTGAGGGTGGCGACACGGAGCTTCGCGTCGATCTCCACCGTGACGAACTCACCGGGCACGGACACGGGCGGCAGGGCCACCCCCGCGCCTTCACGCTTCGGCGCCATCGCGGCCACCGAGTTCGCGCGCTCCTTGAGGGCGGCGTCGAACTTCGAGAGGGGAATCGCCTGGTCGACGAGACCCCAGGATAGCGCGCGCTTTCCCTTGACCCCTTCGCCCAGGCTCGAGAAGACATCGGCCAGATCCCGCCGGACCTTTCGCTTGTCCACGATGCGGGTGAGGCCGCCCGTCCCCGGCAGGACCGCGAGAAGGGGCACTTCGGGAAGCGAGACCGCGGAGGAGGAGTCGTCCACGAGCAGGATCTCGTCGCAGGCGAGCGCCAACTCATACCCGCCGCCCGCGCACGCTCCGCTGACCGCGGCGATGGACTTGAGCCCCGAGTTCAAGGACGCATCCTCGAGATAGAGCCGGGTCTCGTTCGTGTACTTGCAGAAGTTCACCTTGAACGCATGAGTGGAACTGCCCAACATATAGATGTTGGCGCCGGAGCAGAAGATCCGGTCCTTGGCGCTGCCGATGATCAGGCAGCGCACCTCGGGGTGCTCGAAACGAAGCCGCTCGACCGCATCGGCGAGCTCGATGTCGACGCCCAGGTCGTAGCTGTTGGTTTTGAGGACGTAGCCTTCGCGCATGGGCCGGTCTTCCTGGACGTCCATCAGGAGCCGGGCCACGGGTCCCTCGATCGAGAGTTTCCAGTGCACGTATCGGGACGGGTGCGCCTCGAAGGCCACCACCGGTTCTTTTCCGCCCTGAAGTTCAGCCATAGAGCCCGCCAACATAGGCGACCCGTTTGGGTCGAGTCAAGCAGTATAGTGCCCGAATTGCCTCGGGTTCGAGTGCAATATAATGCCGATGCGCATGAGCGATCTACTGCATCGGATCGGCCGGGCCATTCGGGCCCGCCGCGAGACCGTTGGTCTCACGCGACAGCAACTGGCAAGGGTTTCCGGAATTTCGCTTCGGTTCCTGAACGACGTGGAACTCGGCCGGGCCAACCCCTCGGTGCTCAAACTTCAGGCCCTGGCCGAAGCGCTGGAGGCGAGCGTTGAGAGCCTCCTTGCTCCCTTGCCCGCTCCCCACAGACCACTGCCGGTGTCCCTGCTCGGGATCCGCGGCGCTGGCAAGACCACCATCGGACGCCGGCTCGCGGTTAGAATAGGCCTACCTTTCGTCGAGCTCGATCGGGAAATTGAGGAAGAAGCCTCTTTGAGCCTGTCGGAGATCTTCGCCGTCCATGGCGAGGACTACTACCGAAGGCTCGAAAGATCGGTCCTCGAAGCCGTTCTCGCGAAAGGGACGGGTTGTGTGATCGCAACCGGCGGCGGCATCGTGACCGCCCCGGGGACGTTCGCACTGCTCAAAGCGCAGACCGTGACCATCTGGCTGCGCGCCGACGCCAATGACCACTGGAACCGTGTGCTGCAACAGGGAGATCGACGTCCGATGAAAGGCCATCCGCAAGCCATGGCCGAACTTCGGCGGCTACTGACAACAAGAAAGCGCCTCTACGGCACGGCCCGCCACACCGTCGACACGTCGTCCCTCACTCCCGAGCAGGTCGTGGATGAGATCGAAGCGCTCGTCGGCCGGCCCTTGAAGCGCTGAACTCCGCCACCACACGGACAGGAAGATTTCTGGAGGAAAGACGTGACACTTGAGGAAGTTCTGAAGCGACTGCGCCAGGAGGGGGATCCCAAGCATGCCCTGGCCCTCGAAAAACTGGGCGTGAAGCCCCGCGCCTCCTACGGCGTGCCCCCGGCCAAGATGAAGAAGATCGTGAGCGAGATCGGCCGCGACCATCGCCTCGCCCAGGAGTTGTGGGGCACCGGCCTCTACGATGCCCGCCTCCTCGCCTCTCTCATCGACGAGCCGGAGAAGGTCACCAAGGTCCAGATGGACCGCTGGGCCCGCCAGTTCGATTCGCAGGCCATCTGCGACAACTGCTGCGTCAACCTCTTCCACGCCACCCAGTTCTCCTGGGGCCGCTGCGTGGTGTGGACCGATCGCAAGGAAGAGTTCGTCAAGAAGGCCGGGTTCACCCTCATGGGCGCTCTCGCCGACTTCGAGCCCAAGGCCGATGATTCGCAGTTCCACCGTTTCATTCCGATCATCGAGCGTTGCGGCAACGACGACCGCCTCTTCGTGAAGAAGGCCGCGGCCTACGCCCTGGGCGCCATTGGCCGCCGCTCCGCCGCCCTCAGGAAGATGTGCGCCGAGACCGCCGATCGGATGGCCGAGAACGCCTCCAAGGCCGCGCAGTTCGTGGGCAAGGAAGCCCAGAAAGAAATGGCGAAGCCGAAGCCCAAGGCTTAAGTGGCATCGGGAGCGCCTTTCGACCTCGTCGTCACCGACCTCGCCCTCTCGGGCGAGGCGTACGCGGAGATCAAGGGCGAGACCCTCTACGTCGACGGGGCGATTCCGGGCGAGAAGGTGCGCGTCCGCGTGGTGGATCGCAGCGATGACGGGGTGGCCAAAGCCGAGCTCGTTTCCGTGCTCGAGCCCTCGCCGCACCGGGTCACCCCCGCCTGCCCGCACGCCGCGCAGTGCGGAGGTTGCACCTTCCAGCACATCGCCTACGAGGAACAGCTCCGGCTGAAGACGCGTCTCCTCGACGGACTACTCGAAGACACCTTCGGGGAGAGCCGTCCGACTGTGTCGCCCATGATCGGCATGCCCGTGGATGAGGACGGCGTGCCCCGCCACTTCCGGCAGAAGGCCGCGTTCACGTTTACCGAGGATCGCGCCTTTCGCCTGCAAATCGGGCACTACGCGCGTGGCACGAACACCGTCATCCCCGTGAGCGAGTGCCTCGTGCATTCGGACCGGGCGAACCGCGTCGCCTTCGCCATCCGCGACGCCATGGCGGCGAGGCGCGTGCCCGTGGCCACCGAGCGCGGCGGTCTCCTCCGTCACGTGGTCGTGCGCGTGACCGAGGACGAGAAGGAGGCGGTCGCGGTGGTGGTTGCGACCGAGGAGCACCGGGCCCTCGACGCTCCCCTCCGGCAGATCACGGCCTCCCGCGAGAAGCCCGAAGGACTCCTCCTCAATCTGCACGACCAGGCTTCTCCTTATCTCTTCGGTCCGCACACCCTCCGGGTCGACGGGCTCGGACACGTGAAAGAGACGGCCCTCGGCCCGAGCTTCCTCTCCTCACCCACGGGCTTCTTCCAGACCAACATCCACGGAGCCGCCCACCTCGTCCGGCTGGTCAAGGCCGCGATCGGTATGGAGACGTCGTTGCGCGTGCTCGACCTGTACAGCGGCAGCGGTCTGTTCGCGCTGCCCCTCGCCCAGGGGAAGCATCGCGTGACCGCGGTGGAGGAGTCGCGCAAGGCCTCGCGCGAGGCCGCGAAGAACGCAAAGCTCTCGGGCGTCCCGGAGTCGCGGCTGCGCC
>CAZYEA010000025.1:0-26843 GCA_964646485.1 uncultured Acidobacteriota bacterium | reverse complement strand
GGCCTGATGAGGCCTCCGCAAAAGCCGCCGCGCCACGTGGTCGCCGCACCGAATGCGGAGCCGGTCCACTTTCGAACCTGGATGTCATCGGCCGGCGTCCCGGGGTTGTTGCAGATCCACTCCGCGGCCCCATCGCCATCGAGATCCTCGATCACGGTCTGCCCGGAGACGCAGAAGGCTCCCTGGTTCGCGAGATCGGAAGCGGCGCCACCCAGGACCACGTTCCCGTAGGTACACCCAATGTCGGATCGACCATCTCCGTTCACATCACCAACCCAATAGCTGGACTCCGTGCAGAAGGAGCCGTTTCGCCACAGCAGAGGCAAGATCCCATAGTCAGGTCGGATCCCATAGACCCCGGCGATTTGTGGATTCGCACCGCCTGAAGTGCACAGCAGATCCTCCAAGCCGTCGCCGTTCCAATCGAGCTTGCTCAGGGCCGGTCCAGGGCCGCAGGCGCCCTGGTACGTTGAGGAGAAGGAGGAGCCATTCGAAAAGCTCACCAGGAATGCCGGACCTTCTTCATTCTCGAAAACGCAGGTGGCGTCAGCCTTGCCGTCACCGTTGAAGTCGCCCACCGGACCGAGGTGATTGTTGGAGTAGCTGGCGCACACTTCCCACCCATAAGCGCCGGTGTACGCGGCCGGGCTTCCCCAAGCGCTCTGTGGCCCGAACGCCGAGCCCGTGGATGGATAGACGTAGTACTGCGCGGAGCCCCAATACGGTTGATAGGCAAGGAGGTCCGTCTTTCCGTCGCCGTTGAAGTCGCCCACCTCAATCTGATAGGGGCTGTAGCCCCAGATGGCCGGGGGGGCGAACCCGGTGGCCGTGGCGAGGGTCACCGCGACGATGTTCGAAGAGGTCTTGCAGAGGGAATCCTGCCGCCCATCGCCGTTGAAGTCCCCGACATAGCGCTTCGATCCAGCGCAGTCGACCCCGTAATTGTTGACCAAGGACCCGGAGAGCCGCGCGTTCGAGATGATGTCGTAGTCGCCCCAAATGTATCCGCTCATCGCGAGCGGATACGTCACCGTCCTCGTCTCAGCGAAGACGACAGAGCCATTTACCTTGAATAGGACGCTGGTCGGCGACACCTCGATGCGGATGGGTTGACCCGAAGAGACCGCATAGGGACCGTACCATCCGCTTCCCCAGCCGAACATGACTCCTGAACTACCCGGGTAGATGTAGGCGATGAACTGCCCGAAATAGAGCACCCGGGCTCCGGTTGCGGTCGGCGTGAAGGTGACTTCGGCGTACCCCGCCCCGCTTGAGAGGGCCCTTGTCGACACAGCGGTCTTCCAATTTGGGAACTCAGGATCGCTGGCCAGCGCCTGAAGCGTACTCCCGTCGCCGATGCTGACCGCGGTGTTTGGGGCGGTCCACGAGACGTTCTCGACGGTGCCCGGGGCCGTTGGCGGCGCGCCGGCGGCGCTTTGCTGCACGTCGCCACCGAAGGTTGCCGCCGAACCATCCGCGGTGTACGAGAACGTCTGGGCCGGCAGCGAAGTTCCGCCCGTGACCGTTCCCGTGCCGTCGAACGCGGCGTCCTTGCCGAACTGCTGAACAGAGGCGAGCAGCGACTTGCCGGACTGAGGGGCGGTGGTGTAGGTGAGCTTGTAGGCGCGGATCAACGCCCCGGCCGTAAGGCGGACCTTGATGGTCTTCAAACGACGGTTGATGGTGCGCAGGACGCCGGTCCGGACCGGAGTGCTGATGACGTCGGGACGAGTCTCGTAGAGAAACTCGATGGTGTAGCCGTTGTAGGAGACGGTGGACGGGTAGTAGTGCGCGGTGCCACCGTCTGGGTTCCACCAGGTGTAGTTCACGGTGTTCCCGTGGGTGTCGATGGTCTGAGCCTGCCCGAGTTTCCAGGTGTAGTCCCCCGGGGACCCGAGGGAATTGAAGATCGTTCTCGTCCCGTCCTTGCCGTAGACCGTCCAACTCGATTCGCTGGCCTTGAGGATCTTCAGATAACTCTCGTTGCTCGTGTAGTGCGTGCCTCCGGCTGCGCAACTCGGGTAAGACGAACCCGCGGTGCACGCGACCAGCGGCTGGCCGTCGAGCTCAAGAAGCAGGGGCCACCCCGTCCCTATGTAGTTGTAGCTCTCATTTCGGTGATTGAGCTGGCTGAAGCCGTTGAGGCCCCAGCCCACGCCGACAATCCCGTTCCGCCCCTCGGATGAGTACGAGAGCGAGATTCGCGGCTCGATGCCATGAAAGGCCGGCACGGCGATCGGGACACCGGTCGAGAAGCTCCCGACGAAACCGTTGACCTGGTAGCCGTTCTTCTCCGCGGCCAGCGCTGGGCCGACGCCGAGGAGGACGGCGAAAAGCGCGGCCGCGAGTGTGAGCTTCCCCGCGCGACCAGCATGAAGGAAATCAAGCATCTGTGCCCCCACAAATCCACTCGTCGATCTTCTCGGACGAGATATATCCACTCGTCATCCACACATCGGGCACACACTATGCGCAGCGGCGAAAGTGATTCAAGGAAATTTCTTGGGATTTCGCCGTGATGGTGATCCGGCTCCGGGCGGGGAGGCAGAAGGCGCGGAATTGCGGCCGGTCGAAGGACCTCCGGAGCCGGGCCGTGGCGTAGGAGTCGCCGCAGTCCGTCCGCGACATTCCGAGCCCCGAGGCGGCTAAGGTCGGCACACGACTTTAGTGCCGCCCGCAGACGCCGTGCCCGGCGCAGGAGGTCCTTCGGCCGGACGCTTCGCTGGCGCGGAAGACGGATTCGACGGAACCTGAATCGCTCATTGCCCGGCACCGCGGGCCACCACTATCTAGCGCGAAGAGATTGTCTCGACGCCTCCGACTCTTCGCAATTGACGCGAGGGAATCACCGGGCCGGCGTTGATCCCTCCGCGGCGCGGCAGGCGGCGGCGGCGCAGTTCTTCATGGCCGCGACTCGTGCTCTCAGTCTGGCGAGGGTCGCGGGCGGCAGGCTCGCCGGCTGGCTGTCCATCTGATACGGATCCTTCACGAGGTCGTAGTACTCGGCCTCCCCGGTCACGTATTCGACGTAGATGTCCTTCTCCGAGCGCAGCCCCGAGTAGGAACGAACGCGGAAGGGGGCGCCGCCGCCGAAGTGCTCGATCAGGATCGATTCGCGCCATGGGACCCTGGTCGGATTGGCGGCGTGGAGCAGCGGCGTCATCGATCGGCCGTCGGTCGCGTCCCGCACCGCCTTCGGCGCGCCCGCGAGATCGAGAAGGGTCGGGGCCAGGTCGACGAGCCCCACGACACGCGGCACGGTCGAACCCGCGGCAATGCCGGGGCCTCGAACCACCAGAGGAACGCGAATCGACTCTTCGTAGGGCGCGTACTTCTCCGCGGGAATCCGGTGCTCCCCCCGCATCCATCCGTTGTCGGAGGTGAGGAAGATGTAGGTGTTCGACAGTTCGCCGGTTTCCGTGAGGGTCTTCAACAGCAACTCCATCGCGTCTTCCACCGACAGCAGCGATTGCCGCATGGCCCGATAGGTGGTGTCGATATCGCGGCCGATCGCGGGGGTGAGCGGGGTCGCCTGATCTTTCAGCATCTTCGGCTTGTCGGAGAGGTCCGCCTCGTCATAGGAGGGCTTACGCGGAGCCTTCTCATCCGGAAACGCGGCGAGGTGCCGCTCCGCGGGCTCGGGAGGGACGTGCGGCGCGCTCACCGCCAGAAACACGAAGAAGGGCTGATCGTCGCGCTTCTCGGACGCGCGGATGAATTCGTCGGCTCGCTGGCTCAGCACGTCCGTCTGATAGCCGCCCTTCGCGGCCTCATAGAGCTTGAGAGCGCCGTTCTCGTTCATGGTGAAGCGGAGGTTGTGGGCCTCGCGGTCCGAGAGGATGCCGCGGAAGTCGTCCCAGCCCTTGGGCACGTAGGTCTCCGCCCGGCCCTTGGGAAAGTCGTTGATGTACTTGCCGAAGAGGCCGGTGCGATAGCCCTGGGCTTGAAGCCACGGGCCCAGACTCTTCTCATCGAGGCCTGCGGCCGCCCAGGGCGTGTAGCCGCCCTCCGGGCCGTCGTTGTAGTACACCTTCGTATTGTGCGCGTACCGCCCGGTGAGCAGCAGGGCCCGCGACGGCCCGCACAGCGGGGTGTTGGCCACGTGACTCGTGAACCGGACGCCCTGATCGATCATCAGCAAGCGGAGGCGCGGCATCGACTCCGTGATCTCGACGTCCGCGTCGTCGAGAAGGACCACCACCAGGTTCGGACGCGCCTTCGGAGCGGACGGCGCCTGGGCGCCCGCGTCGCACACGCAGAGAAAGGCCGCGCTCAGGACGAGCGAGGCCCGAAGGCCGCGCACGCTACTTCAGGTACTTCGCGAGGAAGGCGAGGACGTCCTTGCGCGACTCCTTCGCCAGGGGCGTGTCGATCCGGTTGAAATAATGGCCGCCCGGGGCATTGTCGTAGATCTTGTATTCGAACTTCTTCCCCGCGGCTTTGAGCGAATCGATGAGGTGCTCGACCTCCAGCACATTCACGTCCTCGTCATTCGTGGTCGAGTGGATGAGCAGCGGGGTCTCGAGCTTTGAGGCGAGGGCGTAAGGCGAACGCTTCTTGTACTCGGCCACGTTCTGGTCGGCCGATTTGCCGATGAAGCCCTCGAAGATGGAACGGTAGCCGTCGTTCTTGTAACCCATGCGAGCGATCAGGTCGGCCACGGGCACACCCGCGTAGGCGACCTGATAGGCCTTGGGCCAGGTCAGGATGTTCATGAGGGTGTGATACCCGCCGTGGCTCCAGCCGATGATGCCCACCTTCAGAGGATCGACGGGCAGGTTCTCCACCGCCCAGTTGCGGGAGGCGTAGGTGTCATCGATCTCCGCGCCGCCGTAGTCGATCTGGTCGTAGAACCCTCCCCCATAGCCCGTCGAACCGCGGTACTCGGGAGCCACGATCACGTAGCCCTCGGCGAGCAGTTCGCGCGCCGCGCGCAGGTTCTGGAGCACGTCGAAGTTCGAGTGGATGCCCTCGTGAACCATCACGATGAGGGGAGCCTTCTGGCCGGCCTTGAGCGAAAGCGGAATGAAGGTGTAGGCCGACATGATGAGAGGGTTCCCATAGCCCTGACCGGTTGGGTTGGACATCCTCGGGGGCTTCGGCGAGGTGAAGCGCACCTTGTCGACCTTCGCGACGTCGGACATGCGCGAGAACCACATCCAGTCGTCGATGTCCTTCCGCACCTGCTGGCCCTGGTGCATCTGTTGGCTCTGCAGGCGCCGGATCTCGGCCTGCAGGTTCGCGATGGTGACGTCTTTGTCATCGCCGCCGCTTTGGGGCTGGGCGAAGACAGCACTCGCAGGGGCGAGGAGGGTGGCGAGAAACAGGAACGCGGCGCGGCGGCTCATGGAATGTCCTCTCGGGCTGAACTCGAATCGATGGCGGGTTAAGGTGCGCGGCGCGATGTTAGCGAAGCGGCCGGGCTTCACTTGAGCCCGCCGCGACTCCGATCGGGCCCCGCCCGCAGCGCCTGCTCCTCTGATTCCGCTTGCGCTTTCTGGCCTTCGGGGGTGTCGAGCCAGCGCTTGAACTCGCGATTGCGCTTCCACCGGGCCACGGGATCGCTGGTCTCGAAGTTCGCGAGCAGCCCGATCTTGGCCACCTGGGCTCCTTGCAGGAGCGTGCCGAGCCGGGTCACGTCGGCGGGAAGATGTTTGAGCGAGGCGATGTGCCGCACGTTGGCGGCGGTGCGCAGGGAGCGTTCCTGGAGCAGGGTCACGATCATCAGGAACTTCCGGGACGACGAGGCGACCTGCCACAGCTCGCAGTGCTCGAGGACGGGAATGCGCAGGGTGAACAGGATGTCGCGCTGCAGGCGCAACGTGTCGTCGCACACCGCGATCTCGAGGTCGGGGGTGTAGACGCGCTCGCGGGCGATGTGGTCGAGGAACTCCTGGGTGGGCTGGGCGGCGCGATAGGCGGGAACGATCGAGCCGAAGAGGAACAAAGCGGTGCCGAGGACCGAGGTGGCGCAGACCGCGACCACGGTTCGCGCCGCCGGCCGAATCGCGCTCACGATGCAGGCGAGGGCCGCGGCCACGAAGAAGGCGTGCATCGCCCTCACCGTCGATAGTGGGGGCGCAAAGGGCGCGGGCAACATGGGAAACCAGACCGCGCCGATCAACAACAGGGCGGTAAGTCCGGCGAGAATCCGAAGGGAGCGGGCGGAGGGCCCGCCCCTCGCCAGGTAGGCGCCTATGAGGATGCTGAGAGGCGGCAGGAGCGGCAGCAGGTAGTAGTCGATCTTCCCGCGCGCGAGGGAAAGCGGCACCACCATCAGCACGGACCACAGGAAGAGGATGCGAAGCAGGCGGGGCGATCCCTTGCGAAACGCGAAGATCGCCGCAGGCAGGAACAACACGGACCAGGGCAGTCCCTCGACCGCGTAGATCACGAGGTAGTACCAGAAGGGCTGGTCGGTGTCGTAGGTCTGCGCCGCGAATCTCTGGAGGTTTTCGCGAAGGAAGAACCACTTGAGCGGCTCGAGGCCTTCGCGAAGGTACACGAGCCCGAACCAGCTCGCGCCGATGACCACGGCAAGGAGGGTGCCGATGCCGCCGGGGAGAGTGAAGATCCGGGGAAGCCGGCGCTCCACCAGCACGAAAGCCAGAAGGAGCGCTCCGAAGTAGATCCAGGCGATCGGACCCTTGGTCAGAAATCCGAAGCCGAGGAGGACGCCGCACCAGGGGAGCCACGCCTGGTTCTGCTCCGTCTCGGAGCGCAGGAAGAAAACTCCCGCGAGAAGGGTGAGCAGGGTCAGGAGCATGTCCGACATGGTGAGGCGCGCGAAGCTCACGAAGGCGTAGCTCGTGGCCAGGATGGCGGTGGCGAAGAACGCGGCGGAGGTCCCATCGGGCGACGGGCCGCGGCCTTCCGCGGCGTGGTCGACGAGGCGCCGGGCCGCGAGAAGGGTGGCGAAGAGCGTGGAGAGGGCCAGGAGGGAAGCCACCAGCCGCCCCGCGAAGAGGCTTGGCCCTAGCGTCTGAAAACTGAAGGCGAGCAGCCAGTACGTGAGCGGGGGCTTGTCGTAGAAAGGCTGGCCCCGGTAGTAGGGAACGAGCCAGTCGGAGCGCTCCACCATGGCCCGCGCCGCATCGAGGAAGTAGATCTCCGCCCGTTCGATGGGCGCATCCGACAGGCCGATCACGAAGGCCAGGGTCGAGAGCAGAAGCAGGAAACCGAGCAGCCAGGGAGACCGGTCGCGATCCGACGGGACGATTGAGTTCACGCGAACGCGGATTCTCTTATGACGCCGCCGCCATCGGATTCTTCTTGAGGTGGAGCTGTCCGCAGGCGGCGAGGACGTCCTGACCCCTCGGCTTGCGCACCGAAACCGGCACGCCCGCATCGAGGAGGATGCCTTCGAAGCGCGCTACCTGGGCTTTGCGGGGCGCTTCGAAGGGAATCGGCCCGGCGGGATTGAGAGGGATCAGATTCACCTTGCCGTTGCGGCCGCGGAGGAGCTTGGCAAGGGCGTGCGCGTGCTCATCCTTGTCGTTCACGTCGCGAAGGAGGACGTACTCGTAGGTCACGCGCCCGCCTCGGGGCGAAGGGTAAGAGTCTGCGGCTTCGAGGACGTCCTTGAGCGCGTACTTTTCTTCGATGGGCATGAGCTCGCCGCGCAGCTTCGAGGTCGGGGCGTGCAGGGAGATGGCGAGGTTGGGGCGTACCGGTTCGAGCTTGAGTTTCTCGAGGGCGGGCAGGATGCCCACGGTGGACAGGGTCAGCTTCTTGGGGGTAATGGCGAAGCCTTCGGGGTCCATCAGGATCCTCAGGGCCGCGATCGTGTTCTCGTAGTTGAGGAGCGGCTCGCCCATGCCCATGACCACGACGTTCCAGGGCCGCTCATCCCGGGGCGAGGCCGGGGCGGCCTCACGCATCACGTGGGCGACCTGGGAGAGGATCTCCGCGGCCTTGAGGTTCCGTTTGTACCCGCTGATCCCGGTGAGGCAGAACGCGCATTTCACCGGGCACCCGGCCTGGGTCGAGATGCAGATGGTCTGGCGCCTCGTCTCCGGGATGTAGACGCTCTCGACGGTGGCCCCGTCATCACAGCGGAAGAGGAACTTGATCGTGCCGTCCTGCGAGAACTGCCGATCGGCCACGGTGACCCAATGCACTTCGTGATGGGCGGCGAGCCTTTCGCGGAACTCCGTCTTGAGGTTGGTCATGGCCGCGACCTTCGAAACCCTCTTCGCGTAGAGCCAGGAGTAGATCTGCTTCGCGCGAAAGCGGGGCTCGCCCATGGCGGCCATGAGGCCCTCGAGTTCGGCCCGGGACAGGCCGAAGAGGTTCTTCGGGAGCGCGCCGGTCATGGGTTCTTATACCCGAGGAGCGTCGAGACTGCCTCGCGAGGCGAGGCGGGCCTGAAGCCTTTCGAGCCCCCAGGCCGCGTGCTCGCGCACCACCGGATCGTCGTCGGTCATCAGGAAGTTCAAAAGCTCGAGGTGGTGGGCCGACCCGGCATTGCCGATGGCCACGGCCACGTTCCTCAGCAGCCCCCGACGCTTCGATCGCTTGATCGGATTCTTGCGAAAACGCTCCTGGAACTCATCGGGGGACAGACGGACGAGCGCCTCGAAGCTGGGTGCGATATTCCCCGGCCGCGGCTCGAAGGAGGCACCGCCCTGAACCTGGCGCTTCCGGTTCCAGGGGCAGACGTCCTGGCAGATGTCGCAGCCGAAGACGTGGCGGCCCATCGAGGGTCGAAGCAAAGGATCGATCGAGCCCTTCACCTCGATGGTGAGGTAGCTGATGCAGCGCCGCGCGTCGAGCACGTAGGGTTCGGGGAAGGCCTGGGTCGGACAGGCGTCGAGGCAGGCGCGGCAGCTTCCGCAGATGTCGGTGACGGGCGCATCGGAGGCGAGGTCAAGGTCGGTGACGAGGACGCCGAGGAAGAACCACGAGCCGAGGCGCTGATTCAGAACGCAGGTGTTCTTGCCGTAGGCGCCGAGGCCCGCGGCCACCGCGTAAGCTTTTTCGGCCACCGGTCCGGTGTCCACGTAGGCCCGCGATTCGAACCGACCGAATGCAGCGAGAAGGGCGGCGCGAAGCGTTTCGAGTCTCGCTCGAACCACCGCGTGATAATCGTCGCCCCACGCGTAGCGCGCGATCCAGGCATCGCCCGGCGCCTCCGTGGAATAGGGATAGGGCGTGTCGTATTGAAGAGCCACCGCCACCACCGAACGCGCCCAGGGGAAGGCCACGAGGAGGTCGGATCGGCGGTCGGCCTGGTCGGTGAGGTAGTCCATGCTGCCCGCGCGACCGGAATCGATCCAGGGTTTGAAATGCGCGAGGATCGCGGGGGCGGCGGCGAGAGCGATACGGGCCTCGTCGAAGCCGGCCTCGAGGGCGCGTCGCTTGACCCACACGGCGCGCTCGGCTGGGGAGTTGAGGGCTTCAGACAAAGGGGAGCGGGGGTTCAAAGTTAGAATTTCGAACTTCCCTACCCGCGAGCTTAACGAAGTGACGAGGACGCGGGCACACCCAAGGACTCATTGATGAAACCCGTTCCTCAGAAGATCGCCGTCGTGGTGGCCGCGGCGGTGTCGCTCCTCCTGATCCTCAAAACCCCCGCCACCGCCCAGGACCCCACCGCATCGGCGACGCCGATGGACGAGAAAGCGCGCCAGCGTGCGGAGCGCGAGGCGAAGAAGGCGGCCGAGCAGGAGGAGAAAGCCCTGCGCGCCGCGGCCGAGAAGGAACGGAAAGACGCGGAGGCGGCGGCCAGGGAACGCGACAAGGCGGCCGCGCGTCTCGCCGTCGAAGAGAAGAAGAACAGTGAGAAGGCGCCCGCCCCGGCGACGGAGACGCCTAAACCCCCGGCCGCGGCGCCGGCCGCGCCAGCCCCCTCTCAAGAAGGGCTAACGAAAGAGCAGGAGCGGGTCCAGAAGGCCGAGGAGAAGGCCCGGGCCGAGGCGGAGAAGGCTCGACTGAAGGAAGAGGCGCGCGCCCACGAGCAGGAGGCGAAGGACGCGGAACGGCGCCGAAAGGACGAGGAGCGGGCCCAGCGCGAAGCGGCGAAGGCTCGCGAGGCCGAGGACAAGGCGCGGGCGGCCGCGCTCAAGAGGGAACAGGAAGAAGCCGACAAGGCGGCAAGACGCGCGCGCGAAGCGGGGACGGTCACGTCACCTGCCGAATCGCCCACGACCCAAGCCCCGCCCCAAACCGGAGAACGCCCCGCGGCCGCGCCCGCCCCGATGGCCGAGCCCTTGAGCAAGGATTCTGAAAAGCGCCGGCGCGAACTGGTCAAGCAGATCGAAAAGGCGCGCGCCGAACGGGATCGGTTGAACCGCGAGGCCGAAGACGCCGAACGCCTGGCAAAGGCCGCACGCAACGCGGCGAGCGAGGGCCAGCGGGCCTACGAGGCGCTCGCCACCGGTCTCGACGTCGAGGACGTGACCCCGCCGCCCGTTCCCGCGGCTGAGGCGCAACCGAAACGGAGCCGCTTCATGACCAAGGCGGATGAGAAGCAGGCCGCGGTGGCGAAGGCTGCCCCGCAGGCGGCGCCGGATCCTCTACGGATCGCCCTCGATCTCAAGAGCCCGGAGCCGGAGACACGGGAGAAGGCGGCGTTTACTCTCGCGACGCTCGGGCCCGACGCCCAGCCGGCCACCCGCGCGTTGATGGCGGCGCTCACCGACGCCACCCCGGCGGTTCGCGTCGCCGCGGCCCAGGCCCTGGGGCGGATTGGCCCGGGCGCAATCGCCGCCCTCACGCCGCTCACCGCGGCGCTCACCGACCCGGATCCCTCGGTGCGGAACGCGGCCCAGGCGGCGTTGCTCGCGATTCAGGGACGCTAGAACTCTCTACGGCCTTCGAGGGCCCGGCTCATGGTCACCTCATCCGCCCATTCGAGGTCTGAGCCGGCGGGGATGCCGGTGGCGATGCGGGTGACCTTCACGCCCAGGTTCTTGAGGAGGCGGGCGAGGTAGATGGCCGTCGCCTCCCCTTCCACCGTGGGCGAGGTGGCGAGAATGACCTCGGTCGCGGCCCCTTCGCGCACGCGGTCGAGGAGGCCCTGGACGCGAAGTTCGTCCGGGCCGATGCCTTGAATCGGCGACAGCGCGCCATGGAGGACGTGGTAGCGCCCCCGATATCCCCCGGTCCGATCCACGGCCATGATGTTGCCGGGCTCCTCGACCACACACACCACCGAGTCGAGGCGGGTGGGGTCGGTGCAGATCGAGCAAATGACCCGGTCGGTGAAGGCGTTGCAGCGTTCGCACAGGCCGATGCTGGCGGAGAGGGTTTCGATCGCGGCGGCGAGGCGCTTGTTGTCCTCTTTCCGACCCTTGAGGAGGAAAAAAGCGACCCTTTGGGCCGATTTGGGGCCGAGGCCGGGGAGGCGCCTTAGCTCCTCGATCAGTCGGGCGATGGGTTCGGGATAGTCCATTTGGGAGTGAACGGCCTTCAAGTCTAAGGCGCAGGTGTATCCTTCCGCCTGATCTCATGGCTTGCCTTCCGTCCTTTTCCGGGCGAGAGGGCTGTTTTCAAAGGCCGGAACCGCGCCAGGAGTTAAGTGTTTTAAGGAGTATTGGATGGCTGGGCCCGATATTGTCATGTACGAGGTGGAGTTCAACCAGATCAAGGGGATCCTGGCGAAACTCCGCACCGACAGCAACGCGCAAGTGGTGTTCCTGGTCGACAAGAACGGCCAGCAGATCGCGACCGCCGGGGACGCGGACAAGATCGACGCGACCTCTCTCGCGTCTCTGACCGCGGGCAACGTGGCCGCCACCGACGGTCTCGCCAAGCTCATCGGCGAGAAGGAATTCTCGATCCTGTTTCACGAGGGCGAGAAAGACAACATCCACATCTCCATCGTGGCCTCGCGAGTGATCCTGGTGGTCATCTTCGACGAGCGTTCCTCTCTTGGGCTTGTGAGGCTGCGGGTCAAGCGCGCTTCCGCCGAGCTCGCGGATGTTTTCGCGGGCCTGCTCGCCAAGATGGAAGCGGAGAAGGCCAAGGGTGCCGCATCGGAGCACGCCACCCCGTTCTCCGAAATCACCGATGACGACATCGACGCTTTGTTCGGGTAAGCCCGTTCTTCCTACCGAATAAAGACCCTTTCAAAAACCCGCGATGACCTTCATCAACTACGCCTCTCGTGAGATCAACTGCAAGATCGTCTACTACGGTCCCGGCCTGTGCGGGAAGACGACGAATCTTCAACACATCTACGACAAGAGCAACGTCGGCACCAAGGGCAAGCTGATCTCGCTCGCCACCGAAACCGACCGCACCCTCTTCTTCGACTTCCTGCCCCTCGAGCTCGGCACGGTGCGCGGCTTCAAGACCCGCTTCCACCTCTACACCGTTCCCGGACAGGTCTTCTACGACGCTTCGCGCAAACTCATCCTCAAAGGGGTGGACGGCGTGATCTTCGTGGCCGACTCCCAGGAAGAGCGCATGGATGCGAACGTCGAGGCCCTCGACAACCTGGTCACGAACCTCAAGAGCCAGGGCTACGACTTCAACACGATCCCCTACGTCCTCCAGTTCAACAAGCGCGACCTCCCCACCGCCATGCCGGTCGAGGACATGAAGAAGATCCTGGCCCGCCGCAACGAGCCCATCGTCGAGGCCTGCGCGGCCAAGGGCATCGGCGTGTTCGAAACCCTGCGCGCGGTGGCGAAGGTCGTCCTGCAGGAACTGAACAAGGGCCAGTAGAGCGGAAAAAGGGTCACTCGCTCCACCGCTCCCGCTCTTCGAAATCGAGGGCGCGGCCGGTGGCGACGCCGTCCGCAGCCACGAGGCCCACGAGCGAAGCGGCGAGGAGCCAGACCATCGGGGTCATTCCTCCCAAAAGGCTGGGGAAGGCGAGCAGGCCTAGGTTTAGGGTCGCGAGGAGGATCCGCGCCTCGGTTCCGCCGATGCCCCAAAAGGCGATCTGAAACACCCGGGTGGTGTGCGCCTTGAGGGCGATGTGGATCTGCAGGAGCAGGTAGGAAACCAGAAGGGCGATCGCGGCGTAGGGTGAGACGAGGCCCGAGGTGGCGAGGCCCCCGAGCAGGAAGGTGGCGCCGAAGGCGTCCGCGAGATGGTCGACGTAGAAGCCGTACCTCGGACGTTGCTTCTCGCGCACACGCGCGAGCGTTCCATCCAGGCTGTCGCCGAACCAGTTGAGGAAGAGAAAGAGATTGACTCCAAGGAGCGCCAGCGGGGTGACGGAAAGCAATCGATAGCAGATTCCCGCGGCACCCATCGAGAGCACGCCAAGGGCGGTCAGGTGGTCGGGCCCGATCCAGCGCGGCAGACGCTTGGCGAGAGCGATGAGAAGTCTCTTCTCGGAATCGGCGGTGAGGCTTCGAAGATCCCGGCGGGAGAGTTCGAGAGGGGCGGGGACGGGGGTGGTCGCGAGCATGATCTTTCTCCTTGGCGAATGGTTGAGCCGTTATTCGGCGGCCTCCAAGCTAAGGGTGAGGCGGGCGCTGCGTCCCTAAGGAACCCGTGGATTCATCCAAAAGAGTTCCAAAGCCCCTCATAATTGAGCTCACCAAAGGACCGCGCCTCGCCGCGCGGTGTCACGACACGGATGACCCTCCACCAGCTCGGCCCCTTCACTCTCGACACCCGCACCCTGCTCCTGATGCGGGAAGGCGACATCGTGAAGGCGCCCATGAAGACCGTCGAGGTTCTCCTCGCCCTCCTCGAAAGGCGGGGAGAGATCGTCACCAAGGATGAGTTGCTGCAGGCAGCCTGGCCCGACAGCATCGTCGAAGAAGCGAATCTCACGGTTCACGTGGCCCTCCTCAGGAAGACCCTGGGCGCCACCGCTCCGATCGAGACCATTCCCAAGCGTGGCTATCGGCTGCTCTCTCCCGCGCCCGAGGAGAAGGAAACCGCGGACCAGAGGCGCACGCGCGAGGCCGTCCTCCGCGGCCGGTATTTCTGGAACAAGTTCACTCGGACCGCGCTTGAACGCGCGTCTGCTGCCTTCGAGGAGGCCCTGGGGAGCAATCCCGATTCGGGCGATGCCCATTCGGGCCTCTCCGATACGCGTCTCATGCAGGGCCTATTCGGGTTCCACTCCGACCGGGAGGTTTTCGCGGCGGCGCGGGCGCATGGCGAACAGGCCGCGCGGTGCGCTCCCCTCTCCGCCGACGCTCAGGCTTCCTCCGCCTTCTCGCGGCTCTTCGACACCTTCGACTTCAAGGGTGCGGAGGCGGCGCTCGAGCGCGCCCGCGCCCTCGCCCCGGGGCGCGTCGAGCCGCACCTGTGGTCGGGCCTCTTTCACGCGCTGCGGGGCAACGTCCTCGCCGCTCTGGCTTCCGCGAAGGAGGCCACCGCCATCGATCCGATTTCCCTCACGGCCGTGGTGGGCTCGGGTTTCCATCTCTACTTGTCCCAGCAGTACCAGCCGGATCTCGATCCCCTGCTTCGAGCGCTCGATCTCGAGCCCGAATTCGCGGTGGCCCACTGGGCGCTCGGGCTCGCCTGCGACCAGCTCGGGCGATTCGCTCAGGCCGAGGCCGCCCACCGCGCCGCGGTCCTTCATTCCGGCCTTTCGCCGACCATGGAGTCGAATCTGGCGAGGTCTCTGGCCCTGGGAGGAAAGCGGGAGGAGGCATCAGCCATCCTCGAAAGACTCCGCACCGGCGGACTCGCTCCCTATCGGATCGCCACGGTTGAGGTCGCCTTGGGGGAGAATGAGCGTGCGATCGGATCGCTGGAGCGGGCTTTGCAGGCGCGCGACCCGTGGCTCGTGGTCTTGAAGGTCGATCCCATGCTCGAGGCGATCCGCAAGGACGCTCGAGTGGCGAGAATCGAGAGGGAGGTTTTCTTTGGCTGAGGCGGAAACTGGACGCATGAAGGCGATCGAGATCGCCGAGCCCGGAGGACCGGAGGTCCTGCGGCTGGTAGAGCGCGATATTCCCCGGCTCGGCGCCTCGGATGTCCTGATCAAGGTGTCGGCGGCCGGCGTGAATCGGCCCGACGTGTTCCAGCGCCAGGGAAAGTACCCGCCTCCCTCGGGAGTCACGGACATTCCAGGACTCGAGGTGGCGGGAACCGTGGTGGCCGTGGGCGCCGACGTGGCCTGGCCGCGCGAGGGCGACATGGTGATGGCCCTCGTGGCCGGGGGCGGATACGCCGAGTACTGCGCAGCTCCCGCCGGGTCGTGCCTGAAGGTCCCTCAAGGCTTCTCCTCCATCGACGCGGCGGCGGTGCCGGAAACCTTCTTCACGGTGTGGGCGAACGTCTTCGAGACCGGACGACTGCAGCCGGACGAAACCTTCCTGGTCCACGGCGGCGGCAGCGGAATCGGCACCACCGCGGTCCAGATGGTGAAGGCCTTCGGGGGAAAGCCCTACGCCACCGCTCGCGGCCCAAAGAAGTGCGCGGCGGTGGAAGCACTCGGCGCCATCCGTTGCATCGATTCGACCACTCACGACTGGGTTCCTGAACTGAAGGAGCTGACCGAAGGGCGCGGCGTCGACGTCATCCTGGACATCCTGGGCGGCGACTGCACGAATCGCAATGTCCAGAGCCTGGCCTTCGAGGGCCGGCTGGTTCAAATCGCGACCCTGCTCGGGGCCAGGGCCGAGGTCAACATGTCGATGGTCATGCAGAAGCGGCTGACCCTCACCGGATCGACCCTGCGCTCGCGCCCGGAATTCGAAAAGGCCCGCATCGCCCGGGCCATCGCGGATCGCGTGGTGCCCCACATGGAGTCGGGGGCCATCCGTCCGGTCATCCACATGACCTTCCCGCTCGAAGCCGCGGGTAAGGCCCAGGCGCAGCTCGAAGAGGGCAACGCCGTGGGCAAGATCGTCCTGATCGTGAACTAGCTAGCCTCTCTCGTCGTCCTCGGGCTCGAGTCCGGGAATCGCGAGTTGCCGCGGCGCGTGCGAGATGGTCTCGAGTTCAGGAATGTCCTCTCCCGCGGCGGCGCCGAGTTCCTTGAACCGCCTCGCCTGCACGAGGACGCGGCTTTCCATGGAGCCGATCGCCTTGTTGTAGGCGAGGGTGGCCCGCCCGAGCGCCTCTCCGACCTGGCCCAGGTGAGAGGCCATCACACTGAGGCGGTTGTACAAATCCTTGCCGAGCTCGGAGATCTGCTCCGCGTTCCGCGCGATGCGTTCCTGCCTCCAGCCATAGGCGGCGCCCTTGAGCAGGGACAACAGAGTCATGGGTCCGGCGGGGATCACGTTGCCCTCCACCGCGTCGTCCAGGAGAGAGGGGTCGGCCTGAACCGCGTCGGCGAAGGCGCTCTCGATCGGCACGTACATGACCACGAAGTCCGGGCTGCTCGACAGCTGATCGGCATAGGACTTGTCGGAGAGCTCGCCCACGTGCTTGCGCAACTGCTTCGCGTGCTGCTGCATGAGGTCGCGGCGCTCGTTCTCGTCGCGCGCGTCTTTGGCGTCGAGATAGGCGGAGAGGGGGACCTTGGCGTCGACCACCACCGTCTTTCCTCCGGGAAGATGGACGATGAGGTCGGGACGCAGCCGTCCCTCTTCTCCCTGGATCGCCCTCTGCTCCACGAAGTCGCAGTGCTGAATCATCCCCGCCATCTCCACCACGCGCCTCAACTGGAACTCTCCCCACCTCCCGCGCACGCTGGGCGCGCGCAAGGCGGTGACGAGCCGCTCCGTCTCTCCGCGCAGGAGAGCCTGCCCTTCTTTGAATGAGGCGAACTGTTCCGAGAGCCCCGCATAAGCCTCGCTCCGCTTCTGCTCGAGTTCATGCACGTGCGATTCGAACTTCGACAACGACTCGCGGACCGGGGCCACGAGCTGGGCGAAGGTCGTCTCCTTCACCGCAAAATCCTTGAGGGCACTTTCGCGGAACTGTCCGAAGGTGGCCTGGGCCTGGTCGAGGAAGGCGGCCCGACTCTTCTCGAGCGCGTCCAGGGAGAGGGCCTGGAACGCGTCTTTGAGAGACGTCTCCGCCCGCGCCATGAGCTCGAGCTTCTCCGCCGCGGACTTTTCGGACTCGGAGAGGCGGGCCAGGGCCTCGGCGAGTCTCGCTTCGGCCTCCCTGAGCTTCGCTTCCCGCTCGTCGATCTGGCCGCGCGCGGCCGAAAGATCGCGCTCGAGTCCGGGGACGCGCTGGGCGATGGCCTCGAAGCGCGCCCGTTCCGCGGCCACCCGCGCCGCGTCAATGGTGGTGACCGCCCGCTCCGCGGACTGGCCCACGCCGCGACCGAGGGCGAAGGCGGCCGCGGCCACGAGCACGAGGATCACCAGGAGGGCGAGGAGAAGCGCGGGGGAGAGAACCATCGCGGGGCCAGTCTATTGAATGGGGATCCAAACGGGGTCCGAAAGCTTGGGGCGCTTGTTTGTCGTGCGGCAAAACGCTCGGTTAGATTGGACCTGACCATGGCCCGACCCCGAATCGCCGTGGCGTTGCTCCTGTGCCTCGCAGGCGGCGCTCTCGCCCTCACCCTCCTTTCGACGCACTACGGCGTGCCCCTTCTGGGCGAGGCCGTGCTGAGCGCGTGCGGCGCGGGCGGCGGCTGCGACATCGTCTCGCAGAGCCGGTACGCGGTGTTCCTGGGCCTGCCCCTCGCTTCATGGGGTCTTTTCTTCTACGGCTCCCTCTTCGCCCTCCTGGCCCCCTCGCTTTTCGGCAGGAGCGATGAGGACCACCCGGGACTTTCCTTCGCCTTCCTGCTCATCGCCGCGGCGGTCGTCATCGACCTCGTCCTCTTCGGCCTCCAGGTCTTCTCCATCAAGGCCTTCTGCAAGTTCTGCATCGCGACCTATTTCGTCAATCTGGCCCTCGTTTTGTCCCTCTGGCCGTTCCGGAAGATCTCCCACGCCGCTGCTTTCCTCTCCACCGCCGAAGCGCGGCCCGCTCTGGCTGCGTGGCTGAGCGCCACCCTGTTCGTCGGGGCCACCGCGGTCGCGGGAAACACCGCACTCGAGGGCCGCAAGCAGACCGCGGCAGATTCCATCCTCGGAGCCCCTCCTTTGATCCGGGCCCCTCAAACGCCGGTCGCGGGCTCGATCGAGGAACAGCTCGCCCAGGCCCAGGCCGAGGCGAAGAAGTGGAAGGACACCCTCGACGACGAGAGAAAGCTGCAGATCTATCTCAACCAGAAAGCCCGGGACGATTTCAATCACGCGCCCGTGGCCAAGCTCGACCTCGCGCGTTCACCCTCGCAGGGCCCATCGGCCGCGCCCATCAGCGTAGTGAGTTATTCGGACTTCATGTGTCCCTTCTGTCGCGACCTCGCCGGGGCGCTCAAGAACTTCCTGCCCACCGCGGGAAACGAGATCAAGTCCTACTACAAGTACTTCCCCCTCGACGCGCCCTGCAATCCAGGGGTCGGCCAGTCCGTTCATCCGGGCGCCTGCGAACTGGCGCTTGGGGGCATCTGCGCGCAGGAGAACGGGCTCTTCTGGGAATTCCACGACAAGGTCTTCGAAAGGCGCTGGGACCGCGCCACCCGCGACGACGTCCTGAAGATCGCCGCCTCGGTGGGCCTCGACACCGGTCGGATGAGCGCCTGCATGAACTCCGCATCCGCAAAGGGCTCGCTCGCCCGGGATGTCGAGGAAGGCTCGAAGGTCGGGGTCGGATCCACCCCCACCATGTTCGTGAACGGGCGAAAGCTGCAAAACACCGGCGTGTTCCTGCTCGCGATCGAGGAGGAACGAAAACGCCTCAATCTGCCGCCGCTGAACCGAGCCGCGGCGCCCCAGCAGGAATAGGATCGAAAAGCGGCAGGCCCCTTTTCAGGCGGGCCGCCCAGGAGGCTCAAGAGCCATGACGTCCACCACCCTCACCCCCGCGGATCAGATCACCGCCGGGAAACTCGAGATCAAGGTCACCCGGGTTCCGCGTACGCGGGCCATGCCCAAAGCCTCTGAACTGGGCTTCGGTCGGATTTTCACCGACCACATGTTCGCCATGGATTACGAGGAGGGCCGCGGTTGGTTCGACGCGCGGATCATTCCCTACGGTCCGATCGCCATGGATCCGGGCGCCTCGGCCCTTCACTACGGGCAGGCCATGTTCGACGGATGCAAGGCCTTCCGCGCGAAGGACGGACGCATCCTCCTCTTCCGAAACAAACGCCACGCCGCCCGGATGGCCGACGGCGCGCCCCGCCTGGGCATGGTCGCCCCCGACGCCCTTACGATTCACGAGGCCATGAAGGCCCTCGTCGGTTTCGAGCGCGACTGGGTGCCGGGCGAAGCGGGCACCTCGCTGTACCTGCGCCCCACCCTGATCGGCACCGAGGGCTTTTTGGGGGTGCGCGCGTCGAAGAAATATCTCTTCTACGTGATTCTCTCCCCGGTCGGCGCCTACTACGCGGATGGGATGAAGCCGGTCCGCATCTGGGTGGAGAAGGACTACATCCGCGCGGCCAAGGGCGGCCTCGGCGCGGTGAAGGCGGGGGCGAACTACGCGGCCAGCCTCTACGCGGCGACCGCGGCGCAGAAGCGCGGTTACGCGCAGGTGCTATGGCTCGACGCCCTCGAGCATCGCTACTGCGAGGAAGTGGGCGTCATGAACCTCTTCGTCCAGTTCAAGGACGAGATCGTGACCGCGCCCCTGGGCGGCACCATCCTCGCGGGAGTCACCCGCGACAGCGTGATCACCCTCCTGCGGGATTGGGGCTACAAGGTCAACGAGCGCCGCTACGCCTTCGACGAAGTCGCGGAAGCGAAAAAGAACGGCACGCTCGGCGAGGTATTCGGCACGGGCACCGCGGCCGTGATTTCGCCGGTCGGAGAATTCGGCTTCACCGAAGGCAGCCTCCAGACTTCCGACGGGACCATCGGTCCTCTGGCCCAGCGGCTCTATTCCACCCTCACCTCCATCCAGTACGGCGAGGCTCAAGACACCCACGGCTGGACCGAGGAAGTGCCGGGGGTTGCGTAGACTCTCTCGGCCGCTGCGACCACACAACCCTCTCAAACCACTCCAGGAATCATGAACTCACTCACGCCCCCCCTTTCGACTTCCCGCGCGCGCCGGGTCGCCCTGCCTGTCTTCGCCACGGCCCTCCTCATCGGCGTCACCGCTCTGGCGCAGGATAAGGCGAAGCCCGCGGCCAAACCGGCCGCCGCGCCGACCGGGGCCGAGCCAAAATACAAGACCAACGTCAAGGGACCCGCGGACGCTCCGATCAAGGTGGTCGAGTTCGCCGACTTTATGTGCCCGGGCTGCCGGGCCGCCTCGGGCGCGCTTCGCGAATACTTCGCTCAGCAGGGCTCGGACATCAACCTCACCTTCAAGAACTTCCCGCTCGAGAAGACGTGCAACCCAGGCATCGGCCAGAGCGTCCACAACGGGGCCTGCGAGCTCGCCCTTGGCGCCATCTGCGCCTCGGAGCTCGGGAATTTCTGGCCCTACCACGACCGGATCTTCTCGAGGGCTTGGGAGGTGGCAACCCGACAGGACGCCATCGACAACGCGGTGGCGGTGGGCCTGGACAAGGCCAAGTTCACGGCCTGCATGGCCTCTCCCCTCGCGAGTTCGAAGCTCGCCCTGCAGGTGAAGGAAGGCTTCGAGGTCAAGGTGGAGGTGACGCCCACCCTGGTGGTCAACGGGAAGAGACTCGCGGCCACCAATCAGTTCTCGGCCGCGGTCGAGGAAGAGCGGAAGAAGCTCGGAGCCGCGCCGCCCGCGGCGGCGCCTGCCACCAAGAAGTAGAAGGGCCAGGCCCTAGGCCGAGGCCAAGGCCAAAAGCCGCGAAGGCAGCAGCACGCTCCGGACCACCCGCGGCGAAGAGAAGCCGGTCTCCTTCAGCCACGAGACGTAGTGGTCGCCCGAGAAGCACGCGCTGTTCGACGTGATCCGGAAGAAGAGGGCGGAGGCGTCTCCGGCCGCCTCGGGCGGCGCCTCCATCGAGGGAGCCTCGATGTCGAAGATGCCGATGGAACCGCCCGGCTTGAGCGCGCGCTTCGCCCGGCTGAGAATGAGGCGGTTCTCCTCCGGGCTGAAGTGGTGAAGGATGTTGGCGAGAACCACCACGTCGGCCCCTTCGCCGTACTCATCCTTCAAGAGGTCGCACTCGCGGAACGAGACCACGTCGGAGATACCCGCTTCCAGCGCGAGCTTCGACGCTTCCGCGATCGCCTCCCTTCGCTCGAGAACGATCGACCGCATTCCCGGATGAGCCCGGCACAGCGAAGCACCCACGAGTCCGTGCGACCCCGCCACATCGAGGCAGAGCCGCGCGCCCGACCGCACCGGAAGTTCCTTCGCCACGAAGGCGGCAAAGTCGCGGGCGGCTTCGGCCATGGCGCGTTGATACAGGTTCCAGTCCTCACCCTGAAGACGATGATGAATCTCGACGCCGCGCCCCGTCTTGAGAACGTCATCGAGCCGGCTGATCCAGTCCCACTGCGGCGCCCCGAAGGCTACGAAGTCGCCGAGGGGATTCGGCGCGCCCGGTCCGAAGTGCTTCCCTCCGAGGCGGGTCAGGCTCCAGGCCTGGCCGCGCCGCTTCACGTAGCCCATCGAAGCGAGGAGGCGCAGAATCAGGTCCAGGCATGATTCGTCGAGGGCGAGGGTCCTCGCGAGTTCGGCGCTCGTGGCCGCGCTCCGCGCGAGCGACGCGAAGACCTGTGCTTTCTGGGCGGCGATGAGGGCCCGGGCCTGCAGGGGGGCAATGAGGACATCCAGCATGGGATAAGGCACGACGCCGAGGGCCACCGCCAGCCTTTCTTTCAGACCCTTCGGAATGGTGCCGTAGCGCATGAGCGGTTTCGAGTTTGTCCTGTTTGGCGCGAAAAGTCCGGTGCGCTTCGCCTTCGTTTTGGAACGTGCCAATCCGAAGATGAAACCTGCGGCGGCTTGAAAGTCCGCCCCTGCTAATCTCCGCCCAAGCCGGCCCTCTCTCAAGGAACCCTGAACGAGCCAGAAATGATCTACCTGATCCTTGCCTATTGCGTGCTCCAGATCATCCTGGGCATCTGGCTCGGTCAGAAGGTGAAGAGTTCAGGCGACTTCTTCGTGGCGGGACGATCGCTTTCCCCCGGTCTTCTCTTCGCCACCCTCCTCGCCGCGAACGTGGGCGCCGGATCGACGGTGGGCGCCACCGGTCTTGGCTACCGCGACGGCCTCGCCGCCTGGTGGTGGGTGGGCTCGGCCGGCGTCGGCTGCCTGATCCTCGGACAGTTCGTGGGCCCGCGCATCTGGAAGATCGCGTCCGATCATGACCTCAAGACCGCCGGCGACTTCCTGGAATGGCGTTTCGGCCGGGACGTTCGCGGGGTTGTCGCGTCCCTGCTCTGGCTCGGGACCATCGCCATCCTGGCCGGCCAGCTCACCGCCCTCGCCTGGATCCTCAACGTGGTCGCGGGAGTCGACAAGACCACCGGCACCATCATCGGCGGGGTGGTCGCCACCATCTACTTCAGCGCGGGCGGCCTCGCGAGTTCGGCCTACGTGAATGCGGTCCAGCTCACGGTCAAGATCGTGGGGTTCGTGGTGGCGGTGCCCCTCATCCTGATGAGGGTGGGGGGGCCGTCGGCCCTGCAGGCCGCTACCGCGGTGCCGGAGTCCTCGTGGAATTTCTTTTCCGGGGGCGCCTCCGGCATTCACTACCTCGCCTTGCTGGCTCCGGCCTTCGTGATCTCGCCCGGCCTCCTGCAGAAGGTCTACGGAGCGCGTGACGCGAGTGCGGTGCGCTGGGGCGTCACCATCAACTCCATGGCGCTCTTCATCTTCGCCTGCTTCCCGCCTCTTCTCGGCCTGTGCGCCCGGGCCTTGCACCCGGGCCTCGAGAATCCCGAGCTCGCCCTGCCCACGCTCTTCGTGAACGACCTGCACCCGGCCCTGGGCGCCCTCGGCCTCGCCGCCGTGGTTTCGGCCGAACTCTCGACCGCGGATGCCGTTCTCTTCATTCTCGCCACCTCGCTCTCGAAAGATCTCTACAAGTCCTTCATCAACAAGACGGCAAGCGATCAGCAGGTGTTGAAGGTCGCCCGCCTCGCCGCGATCGGCGGCGGCGTCCTCGGCATCTTCGTGGCCATCAAGGCCGCGAGCGTCATCGGCGTGCTCAGCATCTTCTACTCGCTGCTCTCCGTCACTCTCTTCGTACCCGTGCTCCTCGGCCTCTACGTGAAATCCGCCGACCGCACCCACGCGCTCACCGCCATCTTCACGGGCATGGCCGCCTTCCTGCTCGCCCACTTCACCTCCGCCGGCAAGGGCTACTACGGGCTCACTCCGCCCCTCCTCGGCATTCTGATCTCCGCCCTGGCCGCATCGATCGCGATCGCGATCCGGCCGGCGACCACGCCAAAGGAACTCACCAAATGAAAGCACAGGATCTCTTCCGACTCGACTCCAAGGTGGCCGCGATCGTCGGCGCCGGCTCCGGCATTGGCGAAGCCACCGCGCGCATGGCTTCCGAACTGGGCGCGCACGTGGTCTGCCTGGACGTGAATGCGGCCGCGGTCGAGGCGACCGCGAGCGCCATCAAGGCCGCGGGCGGCAAGGCGGAGAGCGCGGTCCTCGATATCCGGGAGGGGGCGGCGGTGAAGAAGTGCTTCGACGACATCGCGGCGCGCCTCGGCGGGCTCCATGTGGCCGTCTGCACGCCCGCCATCAACGTGCGCAAGAAGATCCTGGATTACACCGAGGAGGAGTTCGACCGCGTCATGGCCGTCAACATGCGCGGCAACTTCAACGTGCTGCAGGCGGCGGGCCGCCTCATGACCGCGCAGAAGAGCGGCAGCATCGTTCTCTATTCCTCGATCCGCTCCCAGACCGTGGAACCCGGCCAGTCGGCCTATGCCGCCACCAAGGCGGGCATCCTGCAGATGGTGCGGACCGCCGCTTCCGAGTTCGGCGCCGCGGGCGTGCGCGTGAACGCGATAGGGCCAGGGGTGATCGACACCCCTCTCACCGCGCAGATCAAGAACAATCAGGCCTGGTACGAGGCCTACGGCGCCAAGAGCATCATGAACCGATGGGGCAAGCCCGAGGAAGTGGCGGCGGCCACATTGTTCCTGTGCGCGCCCGCCGCGAGCTACATCACGGGAACCATCCTTTTCGTCGACGGCGGCTGGACGGCCCACGACGGCCGCTTCACCCCGCCCGGAATGTAGCGTCTCAAAGAAGAGGGCGGTTCCATGCGCAGACATCTCGCTCCCCTCGTGGCGATCCTGGCCCTTGGCCTCCAGGCGCACGCCGCTCCTTCCGACTGGATGACGGGCAAGCCCGCGCCCATCGCGGGCGCGCCGGACATCGAGCATGCGTCCTGGAGCACCTCTCGTCCGCCCGCCGGCCCCTTCGACCGGATCGAGGTCCATCGATACCGCACGAAGGCGGCTCCGATCGCGACCCTGCTCTACCTTCCGGGCACGAACATGAACGGAGAAGTGGCGGTCACCGACGAGGATCACAACCTGTGGATCTTTCTCGCCCGCCACGGGGTGGAAGTCTTCGCCCTGGACTACCGGACGCGCTTTGCCTCCTCGAGCACCGACGCTGCGGCTCTCGCCACCCTCAAGATGTGGACCACCGAGGCCTTCATCGACGACATCAAGGCGGCCGCGGCCCTCGCGCGGGCGGAGAGCGGCCGGACCCAGGTCTACGTGGCCGGCTTCTCTCGCGGCGTATTTCTCGCCTACGCCTACGCGTGCGCCGAGCCCGCGGCGATCGCCGGCCTCATCGCCCTCGACGGCCAGTTCAAGTCCCACGCCCCGAAGAACCAGTACGAGCCTGACGCCGACCTCAAGAAGCTTGACGAGTCGGGCGCCTGGGCCCAGGACGTCTCGGGCCGGCTCGGCTGGGACGGCCGCCAGAAACTGATGCTCGCGACCGCTCAGAACCCCGCGGCGGCCGCCACCGATCCGAAGTTCAAGTCGATCGGCGAACAACTCGCGAGTCTCCTTCAGTTCGCGTGGGGTCCGGGCGCCCTCGCAAACCCCATGGGCGGCCAGTCGCGCCCGGAAATTCTGGGCCGGCTTCTCGCGGGCTACGACCGCTACTACCCCGCGGTGCAGGACCCGGAGGCGAAGCGCATGGGCGATCGTGAGGACGACCCCAAAACCGCGCTCGACGACTTGTGGGGCGAGATGAAGACGCCGATCCTCTATTTCGGGAACGCGCGCATGCCGGGGGACTGGCTCCTCAACGGGATCTACTCCGCGCAGAAGAGCGGATCTCCGGACGTCACCGTGAACGTGCTGGAGGGCTACGGCCACCTCGACGTCCTGGTCAGCGACCACGCCCGCCGCGAGGTCTTCGAGCCTACCCTCGCGTGGATCAAGAGCCGCCTGCCCAGGCCCTAGGAGGGCCGCCATTCCCCGTGGCCCCGAGGCTCGTTTGACAGCAGCCAGCGCGAAAGATTAGACATCGCAACACACCCTTCGGGCGGATTTGAAACGTTCCAACAAAGGAGTCTCGACACATGCGGCAGTTCTCTCTCCGAGCAGGGCTTGTCCTTGCCTTCGCTTGTCTGCTCGGCCTGGTTCCAAGCCTGGCCCACGCCCAGGCCACCGGTTCGATTTCGGGCACGGCCAAGGACGAGTCGGGTGCCGTCCTTCCCGGCGCCACCATTGAAGCCACCAACACCGGCACGAACGCGGTCCGTACCGCCACCACCGGTTCCGACGGGTTCTTCACCATTCCCCTGGTGCAGCCCGGGACCTACAACGTGAAGGCGAGCCTCACCGGCTTCTCCGCGTTCAGCCGCAACGGGGTCAAGGTCAATGTGTCGGAGACCGCCCTCGTCAATGTGACCTTGAAAGTGGGCGGCCAGAGCGAAACCGTCGAAGTCTCGGGTGAGGCGCCCCTGATCGAGACCGGCAACGCCACCCTTGGCATCGTCATCGATGAGAAGAAGATCGTCGAGCTCCCCTTGAACGGCCGCAACTTCACCCAGCTTGGCACCCTGATCCCCGGCGTGGTGGCGCCCCCCGCCGGTCTCGGCGGCCAGAACGGCGATGCGACGCCGGGCGGCTTCGGCAACGTCACCGGCGGCTTCAACGTCAACGGCCAGAGAAATCAGTCGAACAACTTCCTTCTCGACGGCGCCACCAACAACGACACCTTCAACACCGGTTTCGTCCTCCGTCCGCCCCCCGACGCGATCCAGGAGTTCAAGATCCTCACCCACTCCTATAGCGCCGAGTACGGCCGCAACTCGGGTTCCGTGGTCAACGTGGTGACCAAGTCGGGCTCGAACGAGTGGCACGGTGGAGTGTGGGAGTTCAACCGCGACGACAAGTTCCAGGAGAAGAACTACTTCGTAAAGGCGGCGAACCAGGCCAAGCCCAAGTTCAAGCAGAACCAATTCGGCGCCGCCCTGGGTGGCCCGCTGGTGAAAGACAAGCTCTTCGCGTTCGGTTATTACGAGGGCTACCGGAACCAGAAGGGCACCACCTCGAACCTGACCGTTCCCTCCGCGGCCCAGCGCTCCGGCGTTTTCGCGACTACCATTATCGATCCCCTCACGGGCGTCGCCTTCCCGGGCAACACCATCCCGGCGAGCCGCATCAGCCCCATCGCCACAAAGCTCCTCACGGACTTCGTGCCCCTGCCGAACACCGGCGCCAACAGCTACATCGTCTCTCCCGTGGTCGAGGACAACCGCGACCAGGCTGGCGGGCGCGCCGACTACAAGGTCTCCGACAAGCACTCCGTGCTCGGCCGGTTCCTGTGGAGCCATACCAAGGCGACCACCCCCCGCACCATCCAGCCCGCGGACTCCCTCGCGGTGGCGAAGCTTTGGGATGCCATGGCCTCCGACACCTATATGTTCAGCCCCAACGCCATCAACCAGCTCCGGGTTTCGGTCAACAAGATCGATGCGCAGCCGGCGGTGACTTCCGGCCTCACGAACGACAAGTATGGGATCAACGTTCCGAACAGCAACCCCCTAGCCGTGGGCCTGCCCTCGATCGCGATCTCGGGCTTCAGCGGCC
>CAZYEA010000024.1:0-26937 GCA_964646485.1 uncultured Acidobacteriota bacterium | reverse complement strand
GTCGCGCGTGATCGTCGTGCACGACGAGTTGGACATCCCCTTCGACACCATCAAGGACTGTCTGAACACAGACCTCACCACCCTCGAGACCTACAACCTGAAGTTCAACTACCGCATCTCGAGCAAGGACACCTTCTCCCTCTTCGGCAACATGGCGGGAAAGATCCGCAACGCGCGCGGCGTCTCCGACACCTGCACCATCGATTGCTCGAACCGGCAGAAGGGTGTTGACGACCCTGCCCTCGGCTCCAGGTGGTGGAAGACCGGGCTCCCCAAGACGTACAAGGCTTCACTGCGGCACGTCTTCTCCGATCGCTTCATGCTCGAAGTCCAGTACGCGCACATCGGCAACAACTTCGTCCTCGATCATCATGAGGACGCTCTGGCCGCCGTGCAGCCGTTGATCAACATCCAGACCGGGTTCCAGGACCGTTCGTCGACCGCTCAGAAGTTCGTGCGTCCGACCAACAGCTTCGACATTTCCGGCACCCGCTCCTCCTCCGGGTTCCTCGGGGGCGATCACGCGGTCAAGTTCGGCATCCGTTATCGCCAGGATCGCGCCATCAGCACCGCCCATCGCGGCGGCAACGCGGATGCCCGCTTCAACGAAGTGGCGGGGGCCCTGGTTCCGGCCCAGGCCACGATCTACCGCGACTCCATCACGGACTACAACGTCTTCGACGAGTCCGCCTACCTGCAGGACACGTTCACCCGCGGCAAGGTGACCATCATGGCCGGCCTCCGTTTCGACCGGCAGTGGGATCGTGCGAACAAGTCCGTGGTGCCGCAGACCCCGATCTTCGGCCAGGTCACCCAGACCGGCGTGCCCTTCAACCAGCTCCCCGCGGTCACCTTCGCGGGCGCCGAATCGGGTGTGGTGTTCAACGACATCGCGCCCCGCTTCGGCCTCAACTGGGACATCAAAGGCGATGGCCACAGCGTGGTCAAGCTGAACCTGGCGCGCTACGCGTCCCAGCTCGGCAGCGGTGACGCCTCGTCCCGCTACAACCCGGTGGGTCTCACCAACGTTCGCTATCCCTGGACCGATCTCAACGGCGACCGCTTCGTTCAGCCGAACGAGATCAACATCTCGGGGGCGCCTCTGGCCCAGTCGACCGGATACAGCTACCTGGATCCGGCGAAGATCGGCACCACCAGCACGGTGGACCCGAACCTCAAGAACGAGTACACGAACGAGCTGGTGGCGGGCATCGAAAGGCAGTTCAGCAACACGTTCGCCATGGGCGTCTCGTTCATCTATCGCAAGTACGGGAACTTCCGCTGGGACGACCGCCAGGGCATCGACGCCTCCGACTACAGCCCCATCTCCTTCACCCCGAACTGTTCCACGGTTCCGGCGGCCCAGAACGCGCAGTGTCCGACCGTCACCTACTTCCAGCCCACCAGCAAGAACCTGTCGAACTTCCCGAACACGGTCTACACCAACCGTCCCGGGCAGACCCGGAACTACAAGGGTGTCGAAGTGACCGGCCGCAAGCGGGTGAAGACGTTCAACATGAGCGGCAGCTTCACCTGGAGCGACACCAAGGCCTTCTTCGCCCCGGGTTCGTTCGAGGATCCGACCAACATCGCGAACCTCGACGGCGCGCAGTACGCTCCGGAGACCGGCGGTTCGGGCATTGACAACGTCTTCATCAATGCCAAGTGGCTGGTTCGCGCCACCGCGGCCTACACCGCGCCCTGGGACATCAGCCTCTCGGCGAGCTACAACGGCCGGAGCGGCTACCCGGGTCCGAGGGGCATCCTGAGCCCCACGCGTCCCAACGGCGCCGGCACCGCGACGGTGTACCTCGTTCCCCTTGGCGACGAGCGCCTGCCGAACTACCACAACATCGACCTGCACGTGGACAAGGCGATCAAGTACAAGACCACGAAACTCACGGTGTCGGCCGATGTCTTCAACGCCGCGAACTCCGACACCATCCAGGGTTATCGCCGCACCCAGAACGCGTCGAACGCCAACCTCATCAGCTCTCTCGTCGCCCCGCGGGTCATCCGCTTCGGCGCCCGTGTGAACTGGTAGGACGTCCGCGGCCTCACGCCGCACCGGGCGGGATCCTCAAGGGGTCCCGCCCTTTTTCTTTGCCTCCGAGGAGGCGGGCGCCTCGCGGCCCCCCCGGGCTTCGAGCGACCGAGGGCGGCCTGCCCTGGCATAGCATTGGGCCATGGGAAGAATCGTGGAACTGATCACCGATGTGGCCGCCTCCGCGGACGAGCAGGGTCCAAACCTCACCCTGCCCAACGTGGACTTCGACCGCCTGCGCGACGACTGGGGTGACGACGAGATCGAGGACGCCCTCGCCCTCGCCCAGACCGCCTTCCATCACGAGGCGGTGAACGAAGCCGCCGACTCCCTCTCCGCGCGCGTGATCGAGCTCCTCGGCCAGTTCGCGGACGAGGAACGCTTCGCCTCCTGCGCCCAGCCGGCGGCTCCGCTCACCCACGAGATTCTGGGGCAGCTCGCCCGGAGTGTGGCCTACCTCGAAGAGGCCCTGTCCCTCGTCCGCGACGCTCCGCCGCCCGATCAGACCAAGTTCAACAAGCTCCGGGAGCGGCTCGCGAACCTCGGTATCGAAGCCGAAATGGCGCCGTTGCCGGCCGGACCCCTGAGTGAGGACGAGATCGAACATTAGGCCCCCGGTTGTGGGTCGTCTTCAGACTCGGGTATAAAGGCATCACGTTCAGCACCCCCCCACGCTTCCAGTCCTCAAGAAACCTTAGAGCCCACCCATAAGGAGAACGAACCGCGCGAAGCGTCGCCCGCAAGGGGCTGCGTCCTGAGCGCGCGTGCAAGTGTTATGGCGGAAAACATCGTACTGGCCGAGATGACCTGGCCCGAAGTTCAAGAGGCCACCGAAGACAGGAAGGCCGTAGCGCTTGTCCCCCTCGGAGCGACGGAGGCCCACGGACCCCATCTCCCTCTCGCCACCGCCACCTACCTTGCCATCGACGCCGCCAAGCGGGCGGCCCGCAAGCTGAAGGGCCACGGGGTCCGGGCCGTGGTCTTTCCCAACATCTCCTACAGCGTCTCCGAACGGGCCGCCGACTTTCCGGGAACCCTCTCCCTCTCGCGCGCGACCGCGGTCGCGTTCCTGAAGGAGGTGGCCCAAAACGCCACGAAGAGCTTCCGCGCGGTGGCCTTCGTGAACACCCATCTCGATGCCGCCCATCTCGAGGTGCTGAAGCAGGTGGTGGACGAATCGAAGAAGGCCGGCGTCTCCGCGTGCTTCGTCGACCTCACCCGCAAGCGCTGGGCCCAGCAGCTCGGTGAGGCCTTCCAGTTGGGCGACCACGCGGGGGCCTTCGAGACCTCGGCCATGATGGCGTTGAACCTCCCCCTCGTGCGCGAGCACGAGCGGATCAGCATTCCTCCCATGGACGGCCTCGTCGCCTCCATGAAGAAGGGGGCGAAGACGTTCAAGGAAGCGGGCGGCGACGACGCTTATTTCGGCGACCCGGGTGCGGCGACCATCGAGGACGGCGAGACCATCCTCGAGCAACTCGCCGAGATCACCTCGGTGTCGGTCATGGAGCATCTCGCGAGCAAGTCCTAAGTAGGGCGAAACGCCCTACCGACGATCGCGAGGAGGCCCTTTCGGGAGGGCCCTACGCCTTCTTCGGCCGGCCGGCCATGAACATCCCGCCGGACACCGCGAGAATCACCACACCCGCGATGACCGCGGTCATGGGGCCCACATGCACCTCATGCCATTTCGCTGTGGTCTCGCCGGTGATGCCGAGGACGGTCATGAGGCCGACGAGGAGGATCCAGAAGCCGTTGAAGAGGCCGAGGCCGCCCCACATGGTGAGGAAGTCGGCGGTGCGTTCGGTCGAGGACTTCTTCGACTCGACCTCGGGGTTGTAGAGGGGCGAGTGAGTGCGGCTGTAGAACCAGTAGATCAGCATGCCCAGGTCGAGCCACACCAGGAAACGCACCCAGGTGATGACCGCGAGAGACAGCATCAGATAGGCGCAGGAGATGACGCCCAGCACCGGGGTGGCCATGCCGCCGGGAGCGGTGAAGGGGCGCTTCACGTCGGGGCGGGTACGCCTTAAGACGATGACGGCCGCGCACACGATCACGAAAGCGAACAGGGTGCCGATACTCGTCATCTCCCCCACCACTTCGATTCGAGTCAGGCCGGCCACCAGGGCCACGATCACGCAGGTGATGATGGTCGTGATGTAGGGCGTGCCGAACTTCGGATGGACCTTCGAGATCCCGGGAGGGAGGAGCAGATCGCGGCTCATGGAGAAGAAGATGCGAGGCTGGCTCATGAGCATGACCAGGAGAACGCTGGTGATGCCGGCCACCGCACCCGCGGACACGAGCGCGTCGGCCCAGCCGATGTGGAGGGAGCCAAGCACATAGCCCACGGGGGCGTTCAGGAATCGGGTGACCTGCTCCGCGGTCTGAATCGCCGCGCCGGGAAGGCTGTCGGCATTGCTCCGATACTCGGTGACGGGGACGATGCCGGAGAGGACCGCGGCCACGGCGATGTAGAGGACGGTGCAGATGCCGAGCGACGCGATGATGCCGATGGGCAGGTCGCGCTGGGGATTCCTGGCCTCCTCTGCGGTGGTGGAGACCGCATCGAAGCCGATATATGCGAAGAAGACCACGGCGGCGGCGCCCATGATGCCCGACCAGCCGTAGGGCGTGTAGGGCTGCCAGTTGGCGCTCTGCACGTGGGAGAAGCCGACGCCCAGGAAGATGAGAACGGCAAGAAGCTTGATCGCGACCATGACTGCGTTGAAGCGCGCGCTCTCCCGAACTCCGACGACCAGCAGGATCATCATGAGGAGCACGATGAGGACCGCGGGCAGGTTGATGACCGCGCCGGGGAGGATGCCGGGGCCCGCCTGCATCCAGGTGGGCAGCTCGATGCCCATGCTCAGGAGGACGCGCTGGAAGTTGCCGCTCCAGCCGATGGCCACGGTCATCGACCCGACCGCGTACTCGAGGATCAGGTCCCAGCCGATCATCCAGGCGATGACCTCGCCCAGGGTCGCATACGCGTAGGTATAAGCACTTCCCGCCACGGGAATCATGGAGGCGAATTCCGCGTAGCACAGGGCGGCGAAGCCGCAGGCGAGGCCGGCGAGGACGTAGGACAGGGTGATCGCGGGACCGGCCTGGTTCGCGGCCGCGGTGCCGGTCAGGACGAAGATGCCGGTGCCGATGATCGCGCCGATGCCGAGAAGGGTGAGGTCGAGGGCGGTCAGCGTGCGCTTCAGTCCCTTGCTCTTCTCGATGTCGCCGGTGAGCTGCTCGAGCGTCTTCGTCTGGAAAATATTGGCTGCCATGAAGTCTCCGAAAAAGGCGTCTTTACTGGGGTCACAAGGGAGCGGCGGGCGGCCCGGACCCTTCGTCGATCTCCGGCCAGTATAGCTACAATGAAAGGATCACTTCGATTACCTCAAGGAGAAACAACTCATGAAATTCACCCAGAAAATTGCCTTCGCGGCCGCGCTGAGCGCGTCCGTGGCTGTCGCCCAGGAACAGCGGGGCGAGGCCAAAGCCACCATCGCCGGCAAGTCGGTGGCCGTCGAATACGGCCGTCCTTCCCTGGCCGGAAGGGACATGCTCGGGCAGGCCAAGGCGGGCTCGCCCTGGCGCATGGGCGCAGGATCGCCGACCTCGCTCAAGACCGGGACCGATCTGTCCTTCGGCTCGGTGAACCTTCCCAAGGGGTCCTACGTCCTCACCGCGGTGAAGGACGAAAAGGGCAGCTGGAGCGTGATCGCGACCAGTCCCGACGGCAAGACCAAGGCCGCCGAGGTGCCCCTCACCTCGACCACCCTCAAGGACCCGGTCGAGCAGTTCACCATCGAACTCACCGGCAAGGGAAACGCGGGGGAGTTCGCCATGATGTGGGGCACTGCAAGGATGGCCGCCGCCTTCACGGCCAAGTGATCGGGTCCGCCTCACCGCAGTAACGCTTCAAAGAGGGGGAGAGAATCCAGGTTCTCTCCCCTTTTTCATGCTCTTCAACACCCTCGACTTCTGGCTGTTCTTCGCCCTCGTCTACGCGGTGTACCGCGGTCTGGCGAGGCGGGCCCAGGGCCGCCCAGGGTCGACGGTCCGACCCGCCACCGCGGACCTGGCGCGCGGCCCCTCAGTGAAACGGGGTATCGATCTTGTGGTCCTTGGTCTCGTGGATGTACAGGCCGCCCACGGCCACAGTGAGCAGGCAGACCAGGATGGGATAGAGCAGGCCGGTGTAGATCGCCCCGGCCCCGAAGGTGGATGCGGACCAGGCGGAGGTGGTGGCCGCGGTGGCGATCAGGGGAAGGAACCCTCCAAACCACCCGTTGCCGAGGTGGTAGGGCAGGGACATCGAGGTGTACCGGATCGAGGTCGGGAACAGCTCGACCAGGAAGGCCTAGATCGGTCCGTAGACCATGGCCACGTAGATCATGTGCACGATCACGATGAGGACGAGGCCGATCATCGAAGCGCTGGGCAGGCTGGTCACCGAAGCCGCGAGGCTCGGATTCGCCAGTTGCTTCATGCCCCAGTAGAGGGGCACGTAGGTGAGGGAGGCGAGAAGGCAACCAGCGAGCATGATCCTCTTACGCCCTATGCGATCCGAGAGCCAGCCGAAGTACAGGATGAAGGGAGTGCCGAACAGCAGGGCGGTGGACACGATGGTGTAAGCGAGCGTCCAATGCAGGTTCAGAGGCTTTTGGAGGAAGGTGAGGGCGTAGAACTGCCCGGTGTACCAGACCACACCCTGGCCGGCGGTCGCGCCGAAAAGGGCGATCAGCACCAGTCTCCGGTTCTTCTTGTGCACGAAGCTCTCCACGAGGGGGTTCTTCGAGACCCGACCCTCGCTCTTGAGCCGTGCGAAGAGCGGCGACTCGCTCATCTTCAGGCGGATGTAGAGCGACACCGCGAGAAGGAAGAAGGACGCGAGAAAAGGGATGCGCCACCCGAACTGCTTGAACTCCGCGACCGAGAACACCGTGCGGCACCACCCGATCACACCGAGGGAAAGGAAGAATCCAAGAGTCGCCGTGGTCTGGATGAAGCTCGTGTAGAAGCCGCGTCGATGGTCGGGAACGTGTTCCGCCACGTAGGTGGCCGCCCCGCCGTACTCGCCCCCGAGGGCGAGGCCCTGGAGAAGGCGCAAGGAGACGAGGAGGAGCGGGGCCAGCAGACCCACCGTCTCGTAGGTCGGCAGGAAGCCGATGAAGGCGGTGGAGAGTCCCATCGTGACCATGGTGACGAGGAACGTGTACTTGCGGCCGACCAGATCGCCCACCCGGCCGAAGACGATGGCCCCGAGCGGCCGGACCCCGAACCCCGCTCCGAAAGTGGCAAGGCTCGCAAGCAGGGCCGCCCGCTCGTTACCGGGCGGAAAGAACAGGTCGCCGAAAAAGATGGCGAGCGAACCGTACAGATAGAAGTCGTACCACTCGAAGAGGGTGCCCACACTGGCGGCGAGGATCACCCTCCACAGACCCGCCTCCTCGGCGGACGGGTCCGCCGGGGCGTCCTTCGCGACATCGCTCATCTGCGGGCCAGGGGGATCACGAGCTTCAGCCCCGACAGTTCGTCGGAGAAGCTCATCACCTTCACGTCCACGAGATCCGTCGACGGTCCGAAGTTCCGGATGTCGTCCTCGCGAAACTCTCTTCGACCCTTCGGCCATATCGCCCAGATCATGCCGTTTGGGACGATACGTGTTTTCGCGTCGGCAAGGCGAGAGAGCTCGGCCCTCGTCTCCAGGCGGACGATGATCATGTCGTAAGGACCCTTCCCAAGGCGCCTCGCGACCTTCGCCCCCGCGGTTTCGATCTCCTCGACGAAGGCCGGATCCTTGAGTCCGACGAGGGCCAGTCGGGTACCGGGCTTGACCCCGAGCTTCTCCGCCCTGGTGCGGCTGGAGACGCGATCGGGCTTCGACGCCATCGGGGCGGCCCTAGATCAAGCCCTGGATTTCTTCGGGGTCGCGGAACTTGAGTTCGGTCAGGGCGACGAGCAGGGCGCGCGCGCAGCCGCGGCAATGGTCGAGCTCGGGATACCCCGTGGGCGCGTCGACGAAGGTGAGGTGGAAGGCTTCATCCTGAATGGTGTTGTGGGCGGTGCAGGCTCCGCCTTCCACCCGGTGGGGTGGACGCCGCTCGTACTTGAAGCCGGACAGGCCGGGGAAGGTCTTGTCGAGGAGGTGCTCGACCACGCGCACGATCCGGTCCTTGTCATATCCGAGCAGTCGCGAGTCCGCGCGCACGGAAACCTCGGTCCCTCGGTCGGTCCAGGCCACCGCGATCCCCAGGGACGTCCCCTCGACGCGCAGCAGATCGCTCGCGATCTCGGCGATGACGTCGCGGTGCTCGTCGGGGACGCGTCCGATGGGCGCGATCTTCACCGCACCCTGGCTCATCATCCACTGGGTGGAGATGGACTTGTACATGTACCACTCGGAAGGCACGCGATAGTCGCGGAGTTCCGAGAGGATGTCGCGGGTCTCGTCATCGCGGGTGAGCTTTTCGAACATGCGGAAGTCGAGGGCGGTGGCGCCATGCAGGAGCGCGCTCGTGTCCGTGTAGATGCCGAGGGCGGCGGCGGCGCGGCCCTTCGCGCCGAGGTCGTCCCACACCCCGAAGGCGAGACCGATGGAAGCCATGAAGGCGGACGTCGAACCGACGGGCAGGCCGACGAAGGCGTGGCGGATCGACCGCACGCCCTTCTCCCGGCTTTGACGCTCCACCTCCTCCATCCCCGTGTGGTGGTCGGCCACGAAGAAGAAGTCGCGCTCGGGCACGACCCCCGCGGTGTTGCGCGCGCCGAGGGGAGGCGAGGCGTCCACCATGCAGGCGAGACCGCCGTCGATGCGGCCGTCGTTGGGGTGGAAGAACTCGAGCGAGCACACCTTCGCCATCTGCACGTTCTGGGGATGGCCGAGGGCGCCGGTGAGGATGCGGACGTGTTGCGCGCCGAGCTTGCGCAGGATGGCTTCCAGCATCACCGCGCTGCCGAAGGCGTCGGGGTCTCCCGTCCACTGGGTGAAGATGTTGGCCCCGCGTTCGCGGATGAGGGGGGCCGATTTCTTGAGTCCCGCGTAGGCCGAATAGGCGAGGCGCAGCAACTCGAAGTGGTTGCGGGTGAAGCGCTTTCCGAAGGGGGCGCCGAATCGGGCGATGACCCGTGCGATTCCCGGCAGCCGTCCGACCGAAGTGAGCGCGCGCGAGGCACGCCTCGACGGAGGCGTCCGGGCGCCGTTTCCGTTGGGGCTCGGAGGAGGCTGGCTGTTCAATAGAACCTGCGGCCGGAGGCGGCGTACTCCGCGAGGATGGGGGCGGGGTCGAAGCGCGCGCCGTGCTGGCCCTGCAGCCTCTTCAGGGTCTCGAGAACCGCCTTCGCCCCCAGCGTGTCGATGGCGCGGAAGGGTCCGCCCCACCACGGCGGGAAACCGAGGCCGAAGATCGCGCCGATGTCGCCATCCACGGGTTTGCGCAGAATCCCTTCCTGCAGGCAATACGCGGACTCATTGAGGAACGCATGGAACAGGCGCTCCTGGATCACTCCGGGATCGACGGATTTCCGGCCGGCGCCCCCGGGGAGAAGCGCGTACACCGATGCGTCAACCTCTTTCGACTTCGAACCCTGGGTGTAACGGTAGAAGCCCTTCGCGTTCTTACGGCCGAACCGCCCGTCGGCGACGAGCTTTGCCATCGACGGGGGCGGATCCATGCGCGCGCCGAAGGCCTGGTACAGGCTCTTCTGGACCTTGGCGCCCACGTCGATCCCGACTTCGTCGAGCAGCGTGATCGGCCCCACCGGGAAGCCGAAGGCCTTCATCGCCTTGTCGATGGCTTCGACCGCGACGCCCTCCTCGAGCAGGTGGGCGGCCTCGTTCATGTAAGGCGAGAGGGCGCGGGTGGTGAAGAAGCCCGGCCCGTCGCCGACCACGATCACGTGCTTTCCGATCCGCCGGCCGAACGCCACCGCGACCTCGGTGGCGCGACGCGCGGTGTCTTTGGTCTCGATGATCTCGAGCAGAGGCATCTTGTGCACAGGGGAGAAGAAGTGCATGCCGAGAACGAGGTCTTTGCGCCTGGCGTTCTGTGCGATGTCGGTGATGGGCAGGGCCGAAGTGTTCGAGGCGAAGACGCAGCGCTCCGAAGTGACCTCTTCGGTCTCTTTCAACACCTGGCGCTTCACCTGCAGGTCCTCGAAGACCGCCTCGATGACGAGCTCCGCCTGCTTGAAACCGCTGTAGTCGGTGGTGACGGAAATCTGGTCCATCTTCTGGGAGACCTGGCGCGCGTTGAGGCTGCCCCGCTTGCGCTTTTCCTCCCAGATCCCGCGGACATACCCAAGCCCCCTGCCGACGCTCGCATCGTCGCGGTCCTTCATGCGCGCGCGCATGCCCGAATCCGCGGCGATGCCCGCGATGCCCGCACCCATGAGGCCGGCGCCCAGAATACAAACCTTGGAGATCTCGGGCGGCGGATCGGGCAGAGGCACCGCTTTCTTGATGTCCTGGGTGGCGAAGAAGACGTTCACCAGGGCGCGGGAGACGTGGCCCACGAGCAGCTCGCCGAACGCGCGCTTTTCGATCTCCAGTCCGGCCGCGAGCGAGGTCGCGGTGCCTTCCTTGATCACCGCGATGGCGCGGAGGGGTGCGGGATAGTGGCCTCCGGTTTTGGCCATTACCGTGGAGTGCGCCTTGCTGAAGATGACGGGGCGCGCCAGCTTCTCGACCAGCGAGATGCCGGGGCGCTTGGGAGTCTTCCCCCCCGCAATCGCGAGGGCGAGAGCGGCGGCCCGATCCTCGAGAATCGAGCGCGGCGCCACTTCGTCGACCAGGCCGGCGCGCAGGGCCTTGCTCGCCTTCAGGTTGCGCGCGCTCAGGATCATGTCGAGGCCAAGGGCGAGACCGACCAGACGCGGCAGACGCTGAGTTCCTCCCATACCGGGCACGAGTCCAAGCTGAACCTCGGGCAGGCCGATCGCGGTCTTCGGATCGTCGCTCGCCACCCGGCCCGCGCAGGCGAGAGAGAGTTCGGTACCGCCGCCGAGGCAGATGCCGTTGATGGCGGCCACGAAGGGAATCCTCGAAGATTCGATGCGATTGAGGAGCGCGTGACCCTTGCCCGCGAGGGCCGCGGCTTCAGCCGCCGTGGTCACCGCGACGAACTGCTTGATGTCGGCGCCCGCGATGAAGCCTTCGGGCTTCCCGCTGGTGATGACCACGCCTTTCGCGGTGGCGTCGCCCTCGAGAGTCTTGAACACCGCCTCGAACTCATCGAGCAGGGCGAGCGAGAGCACGTTCAACTTCTCGCCGGGAACATCGAGGGAGACCACGAAGACACCGTCGTCGCGACGGCGCGTGGTGAGCATGCCGGTCATTGAATCACTCCTGTGCCGCGCAGTTTGAGGATGCGCGCTTGCGAATAGCCTAGCGAAGCGAGGACCTCGCGCGTGTGCTCCCCATGCCGGGGCGCGCGGGGTCGATGACGGCGTCGCGTGATCTGGGGCAGGAACGTGGGGGAGAGGAAGCTCCCTCGGGCGGTCTTCTGGGGAAGGAACGCCGCGCGAGCGCGGACCTGCGGATCGGCCATGACCTCGGCCAGCGATTGCACGGGGGTGACGCAGGCATCGAGGGGGCTCAGAACAAGCAGCCATTCCGCGAGGGTCCGGGTGCGAAAGGTGCGTTCGAAGTCGGCGATCATCTCCGGTTGTCTCTTCCGCGACCACTGCCCGCGGGCGTGCCCGGGGAAACCCAGGCCCGTGCACACCGCGGCCCAGAACTGCGGCTCGAGGGCTCCCACGGCAAGCCGGCGGCGGTCGGCGCATTCATAAACCCGGTAGCAGGCGTGGGTCCCCCACAGTTCGTCGGGTTCGCGATCGGGGGCGGCCAGGGCGCGGGTCAGAGCGGCCGAGTTGAGCGCGAGGGCGCCGTCCAGGATGGAAAGGTCGATGAGCCCACCGCGGTGACTCGGCCGGCCGTGGCTCTTCAACTTCGCGAGGAGCGCCACCAGGGTAAGGAGGCCGGCCGCGGTGTCCGCGACGAGTCCAGGCGACATCGAGGCTCCCCCGCTCAACAAGCCGGCTTCGCCCGCCGCGTTGAGGTCATGGGTGGCCCGACGCGACCGCGGACCGGTGGCGCCGTAGCCCGACAAGCTGACATAGGTGAGCTTTGGGGCCAGGCGCTTCAGCCGCGGGTAATCGAGGCCGAGCCGCTTCATCACCCCAGGGCGAAAACTCTCGACCAGCACGTCGCTCTTAGCGGCCAGGGCCTTCACCACCGCGAGGCCGTCCTTCGCTTTGAGATCGAGAGCGATGCTCTTCTTCCCGCGGTTGAGCCAGGCGTGGATGGCGCTGTCCGAACCGTCCTCGACCGCAGGCGCCATCCCCCTTGTGGGATCGCCGATCTCCCGCTCCTCGATCTTGACCACGCGGGCCCCCAGGTCCGCGAGAGCCGCGGTCACGTAGGGCCCCGGGAGGTGCCGGGACAGGTCGAGTACACGGACGCCCGAGAGAGGAAGCGCCGGCATCAGCGCGGAACGGACGCTCCCCACGACGACTCGGCTTCGACGCTCTCCATCAGCGCTCGAGGACCATCGCGAAGCCCATGCCGCCCTGGGCGCAGACCGAGATCAGGCCGAACTTCGCGTTCCGCCTCGTCATCTCATGACCGAGGAAGCCGGTGATGCGCGCGCCGGTGGCTCCGAAGGGGTGTCCGATCGCGATCGAGCTGCCGCCGACATTGAGCTTCGAGCGGTCCACTTTCCCCACGCGCGAAGAGCGCCCGAGTTTTTCGCGGGCGAAGGTGTCGCTCTCGAGGGCCTGGATGTTCGAGGCCACCTGCGCGCCGAAGGCCTCGTGCATCTCGATCAAATCCATGTCACCGAGGGTGAGCGCGGCGCGGTCGAGAGCCAGGGGTACCGCGAGGGCCGGGCCCATCAGAAGCTGCCATCCCGGATCCACCGCGGCCACCGCCCACGACTTGATGTAGGCAAGGGGCGTGTAGCCGAGGGACCTGGCCCGGTCTTCGGACATGAGCAGCACGGAGGCGGCGCCGTCGGTCAGGGGCGAGGCGTTCCCCGCGGTCACCGAACCGAAGCGCCGGTCGAACACGGGCTTCAGCTTGCCGAGCGCCTCCAGAGTCGTGTCGGCGCGAATGAGTCCATCGCTCGTGACCGCGGCCGCGTATTTGGGAGGGATGTACACGGGGGCGATTTCCCGGGCGAGACGGCCGTCATCCCGGGCCTTCGCGGCGTTCTGATGCGAACGAAACGCGATCTCGTCCTGCTCCGCGCGCGAGATGCCGTTGTCCTTCGCCATCTGCTCGGCCGACTGGCCCATGGAGAGGCCGGTGGAGGGCTCGGCGATGGCCGGGGCGTCGGGAATGAAGTCTCTAGGACGCACGCGGGCGAAGGCTCCGAGCTGCCCGGAGAGGCCCTTGGCCTTCGACGCGGCCATGAGGGCGCTGGTCATGCCTTTCGAATGCAGGATGGGCACCGAAGAGAGCGACTCCGCTCCGCCCGCGATACCCACGTCGATGTGGCCCATGAGGATGGCCGAGGCGACATCGGCGATGGCCTGATTCGAGGAGGCGCACGCGCGGTTCAGGGTGTGGGCGGGCACGCTCTTCGGCAGCTGGGAGCCAAGAGCGGTCTCGCGGCCGAGATTCGGGGCCTTGATGGAGGGAACCACCTGGCCCATCACCAGCGTCCCCACGAGCTTCGGGTCGATCTCACTGCGTTCGATCAACCCCTGCACCGCGACCTTGGCGAGGTCGAGCGGAGTCAGATCCTTGAAGACCTCGCCGGACTTGGCAAACGGGGTACGGCAGGAAGCGACGAGGGCGACACGACCGGGCATGGGAGTCGGGGCGGAGTCTACAGCCTGCTCACCGCCCGGACTCACCGCTCGGGGGCTCGGGAGTTACCTCGATGATCGGGCCGGTCGGAGGCTGAGGTTTGGGCCGGGGCGCCGAGCCAAGGAGCAGGCTGAGCGCTCCGATGAGGAAGGTGAGGTCGTCGAGCCATCCCACCACCGGCGCCATGTCCGGCACCGCGTCGAAGGGCATCAGGGCGTAAAGGATGGCGCCCACGACGAGCACCTTGGGCAGCTTGGAGACCTTCGGATTGCGCATCAGAGCAATAACCGTCTTGAGGCGCGACAGCATGAGGCGAGGTCTGTCCTCAGGGGTGCGGCGTGGGGGTGGGCGCGGGCGTGGGCGCGCGGATGGGCTCGGGGCGGAGCGGGGGGGTCGGGAGCACCGTCGGCCCCGCCGGCGGGTTGAACGGCGGGTTGAACGGCTGGATCGCGGGCGGCGTCTCGAACATCAGGGGCGAAGAGTCGGAGCCCACCGAGAAGGACTTGAGGTCGGTCTCGGTGAACTCGGGCTTGAAAATGATCCTCGGCGAAAGGGTCATGATGATGTCCGTCTCGAGGGTGTCCCTCTGGGTGCGGCCAAAGAGGCGGCCGAGCAAGGGAACGTCCGCGAGCCCAGGCAGGCTCGAGAGGGACGTACGTTCGCGGTCGGTGATGAGGCCGGCCAGGATGCTGGTCTCCCCATCCTTGAGGCGCAGGGTGGAGGTCACGGTGCGATTCGAGAAGGTGGGGAGATCGTTGTAGCCCGGCTGTCCGAGGGAGGAGATCTCGAGCTTGAGCTGGAGCGTGATGTCGCCATCGTGATGAACGCGCGGGGTGATGTCGATGTTCACCCCGATGTTCTTGTACTCGAAGGAGGTGATGGGCTGCTGGGCCACCCCGCCCGTGGCGATGGCCGCGAAGGTGGTCACGGGCACCGGCACCTGGTCGCCGAAGCGGGCGGTGGCGGTCTGTCCTTCGGTCACCCGCAGCTGCGGATTGGCGAGCAGGCGCGACGAGCCGTCGGTGCGCAGCAGGCGGTAGATCACTCCGGGCAGGCCCGAGACGATGATGTTGCTCTTCTTGTAGGGCTCGCTGCCCTCGAGCTTGATCACTTTCGAAACGTCCGGGAACGCGCCGCCGCTGAGGCCCGAGGTCACGGTGGAGGCGAGCCCGACGCCATTCACGGAATTGATCTCGATGCCGTAGTCGAGGAGCTTCTGGCGGTTCACCTCCAGGATGTCGACCTCCACCACCACCTCACCGTGCCGCTTGTCGAGGGCCTCGATGATGCGCTCGGCCGCCGCGATCTTCTCGGGCGTGTCGTTCATGGTCAGAGCGTTGCCGCTTTGAAGCGGGGCCACCCGGCGGGCACCGAGCGAGATGCGCAGGACGTCCACCACTTCCTTGAGGTCGGCGGTGGAGAGGTAGAAGGTCTTGACGATCTGGTCCTCGAAGTCGCGGCGCTTGTTGGGAGTGTCGGGGATGACCTGGATGAGCTTGGGGCCGATCACGCGGGTGAAGGTCTTGCTCGTCATGGCCACGGCCTGAAGGGCCTGCTCGAAGGGCGCGTCCTTGAGTTCGAGGGTCACCGGGGTCGGGCTCAACGTCGATTCGAAGGTGAAGTTCACGCCCACCACGAGGCCGAGGGTCTTGTAGGCCTCCTTCACATCCGCGCCTTCGAACTTGAAGCCCATGGGGGTGTCGAGCGCGGGCTCGATCTCGAGGCCGGGAAGCAGACGCTCCCGCGCGGATTGCTTGAGTGCCGCCACACTCTTGGGCATGAGGCCGGCCTCGCGGCTCTTGCGCACCGCGTCCATCTCTTCGACGAGACCGGGCTGCGCTCCATCGAGGTCCAGGGCCAACTGATATTCGTCGAGGGCGTCCCGGAAGAGCCCGCGGGCGGCCAGACGCCGGCCCTGGGTGATGTGGGCTTCGGCCGAGCGGCGGCGCGCGCGCTCGAGGGCGAGGCGGGCGTCGAGGGACTCGGGCTTCTCCTTGAGCGCCTTCGAATACTCGAGGGTCGCGCGGTCCCAATCGCCCACCCGCTCGGCCTTCTGCCCCGCCCGGAAGGCGGCCGAGGTGGCGCAGCCGCCGAGGCCGGCGAAGAGGAGGGCGCAAACCCCGAGAAGTGTGGTCCGTCTCATCATGAAATCACCTCAACGCCCCGGGGGACGTCGAATCGAAACTCCGTATCCTTGAGCCCCACATTCTCCCTGAAACCGTCGAAGACCAGGCGGGAGGAGGAGCCCTCGGCGTCGACGATCTCGAGGGCGAGCAGCCGGAGCCGTTCGTCGAGAACCACCGCCACCCGGGCGACGTTCGGGTCGGGCTCGAGGGGAACGAGGATGAGCTTTCGGCCGAGGGTGTCCTTCTCCTCGCCCGTGCACTTGAAGTGCTCGAGCAGCCGGCCCTCAGCCAGGATGCGCGCGGTGGCGCGCTTGTCGCCGCGCTGGGTCTGGACCATCACCTGCTTGTCGCGGGGCACGTAGAAGTAGTAGCTCTCTCCATCCGCCACGAAGAGCTTCTTGTCCGGGGTCTGGTAGTCAAAGAGCATCCGCGCCGGACGCTTCACCTTGACCGTTCCCGTCTCGACGATGGCCCGGCCGAGCGCCCCGGACCGATAGGTCTGGGTGAACTTCGCGGTGAAGTCGCGAATGGTGCGGCTGCGCGCGTCAAAAGCGGAAAGAAGGGCGCCTCGTTCCTGGGGAGCGGCCGCCTCCTGGGGAGGTGCCGCTTGCCCGGAAGCCATAAGCGACGCGGCCACGGCGAGGGTCAGGATCACGCGGGGATGATAGACGAGGGGCGAAGCCGGACTGGCGAAGGCGTTGGGGAGAAACGGGCTTGGATCTTGGTGCGCGTGTCTGTACATTTGACCTCATGGCAGGCGAAGCGAGCCCGGGGACGACCGTTTGCGAACGTTGTGGGAAGCCCCTGGAAGACGGGGTGGTCCTCGTGAGCAGTGCCGTCTACTGGAACCCAGCACCCACCTTCTTCCTTCAACCGGGCCCGGCGTTTCCGAGCGCCACCATGGGCCGCAACGATTACTACCCCTTCCCGCTCCCTCTGCCCGCCGGGCGATGCCGCGCCTGCGGATGGGTGTTCGCAAAGCCCCGGCAGGCCTGCGCCCACGATCGCGAGCCGGGCTTCATCTTCCCTCTCGCCTCGCTCCGCTGGTGGGGCGGCCAGAAGCCCTTCCACCCGAGCGTCTGGTTCACCTTCACCGGCAAGGACAAGGACGGCGTCGAATGCGAGGTCCTGGTCAAGCGCGGTCTGGTGGTGAGCGTGGTGGACACCCGCGTGGAGGCCTGTCGCTGCAAGGGGTGCGGCGGGGTCGGGTTCCTCGCGGAGGCGACGAGGCCTGTGGGCTCCTGATCCGGGTCAGAAGGTCAGGTCGAACGTCTTCCTGACAATGACGATGTTGTGGAATCCGTAGGGCCCATCGCCGGTGATCGCCACCTTGTCCCGGAAGCTCCAGCGGTGGCTTTCGAAGTAGATCGACCAGTTGCCGCCCAGGGTCAGCCCTCCCCCGAAGTCCTTCACATATCCAATGGGCCGCGCTGACCAGGTGTACTCGATCTGCGGGATGGTCCGTCCCATCACGAGTTCGGGCTTGACCAGGAGGAAGGCCTCGCGGATGGGGCCGGTCGCGAACTTCCGGCCGAAGAAGATCTGGCCGCGAACCGCGTAGCGGGCGAAGTTGTCGCCGAAGCCGTCGGTCTCCGGGCGGTCCGGCCGCCTCAGGTTGAGGTCCATTTCGTTGTGCGGCGTCATCAGCCCGGCCTCTGAGTAGCCGCGCAGGAAGAAGGCGGCGCGCCTCGGTTCCGAAGCACGCGCGGGAGGAGGCAGGAGAAGGGCGAGAGCCAGGGCGGCGCGCAGCGGATGGAGGGGCATGGGGGTCCTTTCGGAAGGTCCCCCATTCTCCGTTGTTCGAGACGGCCCCGGGACGGACCCTTACTTCTTGGCGCCCGCCTTCACCGTGCCGAGGTCGCACGACACGCACTTGTGATTGTTGATGGCGCCGAGGCTCTCGAGGAGGGCGATGGTCGCGGGAAACGGCTCGATGCGGGAGACCGGGGAGTTGGCCATGTCGACCGTGGTCTTCCCTTCGCGACTGACCGCCATCACGTTGGCGCCCTTCGACACGAGGTACTTGATCATCTCGTTGTCGCCGCGCGCGGCCGCGTGATGAAGGGCGGTGTTGCCTTCGTGATCCGCCGCGTTCACGTCCGCGTGGAGCTCTTCGACGAGATACCTGACCGCGGCCAGCATGCCGCCGGGGGCGAAGCGGTGCGAGTTCGCGGCAAAGCCCTCGCCGTAGCCGACCCCAGCCGCCGCCTGCAGGGCGGTGATCGCGGGACCGCCCACCGGGACCGGAGGCAGGCCGGAGAGATCCTTGACGTCACGGCGGCCGTCGCCGGTGGGCGGGCGACCGGCGCTCTTGACCGTGCGGAGGTTCGGGTCGGCGCCCCTCGCCACCAGGAGCTTCATGGCGTCGACGTCGGAGGCGTAGGCGGCGCGCCAGAAGGCCGTCGCCCCGGACTCATCGACGCCGGAGAGGTCGAAGTTGTAGCCCTGGTACCAGACCTTCTTCTTGATGCGCGCGTCGACCACCGCCCCCTTGTCGATGAGCGCCTTCATCAGCTCGAGATAGGACGTCTCCTGCTGCAGGTAGGCGCGGGGCTGGGGGTAGCCTGCTTTCGGCGCCCACTGGACGTTCACCACCGCGTACAGGGGGGCCACGCCATTCTCGCTCGCGAGGTTCGGATTCGCCCCGTGTTCGAGGAGATACATGGCGAGGTCGAACTGCCCGTTGACCACGGCCATGAGCAGCGGGCTCGACTTGTCGCCGGCGCTCACGAGGTTCACGTCGGCGCCCGCCTCGACCAGGGCCTTGACCGTATCGCGCTGGCCCTGGCGGATGGCGAGGTGCAGCGGGGTCATGCCACCCGTGAAGGCGACAAGCTCGTTGTAGAGGAAGGAACGGTCGACGCCGCCGACCAGGGGCTTCTTGGGCTTGGCCGCCTCGGCGGTCTTTACGGGCGCGGCCGGAGAGGGCGCGGGAGCGGGAGCGGGCGGGGTCAGGGCCACCTTGGGCGGCGCGTCCTTCATAACCCTTGCGGACTTCTTCTCGGCCTTCCCCTGCTGGCCGGCCTTGCCGGCCTTCTCAGCTTCCTTGTTCGCGGTCTTCTCCGCCTGATCGGCCTTCAGCGGCCCGGAACCAACCGGGGCGCTCAGGGTGGTGCCGCCGGCGAGCCCCGCGGCCTTCGCCGCCTCCGTCGCGGGATCAGCCTTGGCCGCGGCGGTGGCGGTGTCATCGTCGGACTTCGCCTCTCCGTCCGCGGGTTTGGACGGCGTGGTGCTCGTGGCCACGGCGGCCGCGAACGCCTCCTCGGCCTCCTTGGTGAAAGCGAACAGGTCGACCACCTTCGTGGTGGCCTTCAGATCGGCGCCGCGGGCAATCAGCAGCTTCACCACTTCGGTGCGTCCGTTGGCCGAGGCGAACATGAGGGCGGTCTCGCCCCGGGAATTCTCCCTGGCCTTGAGGTCGGCGCCCTTGTCGAGCAGTGCCTTCACCGCGGCCACGTTCCCGGAAGCGGCCGCGAACATGAGGGGCGAAGTTCCATTGGTGGTCGCCACGTTCGGATCGGCGCCGCCCTTGACCAGGGTTTCGATCATCGAAGCATCGCCGTTCTTCGCCGCGAGCAGGAGCGGGGTGTAGCCCCCGAGCCGGGTGGTGGCTTTGAGGTTCGCCCCGGCATAGATGAGGAGCTGCGCCATCTCGGTATCGCCGTCGATCGCGACCTGATGGATCGCGGTGAGGCCGTCTCCCATCGCGGCGTTCACGTCGGCGCCGGACTTGAGAAGGGAGCGGAGCGAGGCCTTGTCCTTTCGCGCCACCGCGTCGAGAACGCTGGTGCCGGCCGCGAATGCGGGCAGGGCGCTCGTGAAGAGAACCGCCGCCAGCAGGGCCAGGGAGTTTCGCGGTGTTTTCATGAGGAGAACCTCTCTCAAGTCTCTGATGGGTTCAAGGAAGGGTTCGAGGATCGTCTACGCGGAGACCGCATTGAGGTCGAAGGGAGCGGTGCTGTCCCCGAAGGACTTCGTGTCGTCGACACCCAGGGTGTGCAGCATGCTCAGCATCACGTTCGCCATGGGCGTTTCGTCCTTGGCCCGCAGGTGCAGACCGCCCTTCAACTTGCCGCCCGCATGACCGAGCAGAATCAGGGGGCAGCGGCGGTGGTTGTGCAGGTTCGAGTTCCCCATGGGAGATCCGTACAGGATCATGGTGTTGTCGAGGAGCGTGCCCTCGCCGTCGGGAGTCGACTTCAGCTTGTCGAGGAAGTACGGAAGCATGCTCACGTGGTACTTGTTGATCTTCGCGAAGTCGCGGATCTTGTCTTCCTTGTCCTGATGGTGGGAGGTGGGGTGGAAGGGGCCGGGGTGACCGCTCTCGGGATAGGCGCGGGAGGAACCGTCGCGCGCCATCTTGAAGGAGAAGACGCGGGTCACGTCGGAGGCGAAGGCCACCACCTGCAGGTCGAACATCAGGCGCACGTGCTCCTTGAACGAGTCGGGCACGCCGATGGGCGCTTCCGGCATCTCGCGGATCTCGCCGCTCGTGTTGAAGGCTTCGACTTTCTGAATGCGGCGCTCGATCTCGCGGATGTTGTCGAGGTAATCGGAGAGGCGCGCGCGGTCTGTGGCCCCGAGAGTCTTCTTGAGGCGCGAGGCTTCGACCGTGATCCAGTCGAGGATGCTCTTGTCGGCGCTGCGCTGGGCCGCGCGCTCGGCCGCGGTGGCGCCCACCCCGAAGAGCTGATCGAAGGCGGCGCGCGGATCCCGGATCATGGGAAGCGGCTGCTTGGGAGAGGCCCAGCTGATGGTGTCGGTGTACACGCAGGCGTACCCGTAGGCGCAGCCGCCGGCCTGGTCCACGTTCTCGATCGAGAGCTGCATCGAGGGGATGGGGGTGTCCTGACCCACGCGCTGGGCGTAGAGCTGGTCCATGGAGGTGCCGGCCAGGATGTCCGAGCCCTGAGTCTGCTTCACGTGCATCTGGGTGAGGAAGGTGGCGCTCGAGCGGAAGTGATCGCCGCCGATCTCGGGTGGATTGAAAGCCTCGGCGTTCCGCACGTCGGTGTTGCTCACGATGGTGAGGTGCTGCTTGTAGGGGTCGAGGGGCTGAAGCGAGGAGGGCGAGAGGTCGAACTCGCGCCCCACCTGAGCGGGCGCCCATAGGTTCTTCTCGATGCCGATGGCGGTGCTGCCGGCCGAGCCGTGGACCATCTCGATCGCGGAAAAGCGGACCTTGCCGAGGCCGGTCTTCGCGAACGCGGTGCGCGCGGGGATCATGGCGTCGAGGAACGGGAGAGCCACGGTGGCGCCGAGGCCGCGGAGTGCGGTCCGCCGGGAGATGTGGGTTTTCTTGATGAACATGAGCGTCTGCTCCTTTGGAACCGTCAGCGACGGTCCCTGGTTTGTCGAAAATCTAGCGCGAAACCGCGGTGGCGGAAACCGCGGGCTCGGCGGCCGCGGCCAAAGCCATGTCTACTGCCCGCTGAGAGGGCGCGTCGGGGGCCTTGCCGCGGGTGAAGGGAGCGCTCCTCGCCACCCCGAGCGCGAAGGACGAGAACTTGTACCCGCTCCTCGAAGCCTCGCGCACGATGGCGCGAATGGTCGGGCCGTCGCCCGGTTCGATGCGCCGGCCGAGGGCGTAAGTCATCAGATACTCGGTGAATCCTCGGAGAACGGCCTCGGAGTGTCCGAGGAGAGCCTTGCGCAGGCCATCGGGGCCATCGAGAGGCGTGCCGTCGTAGAGCATGCCCACGGAGTCGACCGCCGCGCCGCTGTCCTTGATCCTCCACCGGCCGTCGACGTCGTAGTTCTCGAGGGCCAGGCCAAGCGGGTCGATGACGCGGTGGCAGGAATTGCAGGCCGGGTTCTTGCGATGCTCCTCCAGACGCTGGCGCACGGTCAGCACCTTGCCTCCTTCGGTGACCGCCTTGGTGTCGTCGAGGGCGGGCACGTTGGGAGGCGGAGCCGGAGCCTGGGATCCGAGAAGGACTTCGAGAACCCACTTCCCGCGCTGCACTGGCGAGGTTCGATCCGCCACGGAAGTGAGGGCGAGGATGCTGCCCTGCCCGAGGATGCCCCGGCGCGGGGTCCCCTTGAGGTCCACCCGCCGGAACTGCGGCCCCGAGACATTGGGAATGCCGTAGTGGCGGGCCACGCGTTCGTTGACGAACGTGTAGTCGGCATTCAGGAGGTCGAGGACACTGCGATCCTCGCGCACGATGCTGTCGAAGAGAAGCTGGGTCTCGCGGCGGAGGCCGTCGGCAAGGGTGGCATCGTAGAAGGGATAGAGCAGGGCATCGGGCCGGATCTTGTCGAGATCCTGCAAACGGAACCACTGCGAGGCGAATCGGGTGGACAGTGCCTCGGCGCGCGGATCGAGGAGCATCCGCTTCACCTGCCTCTCGAGGACCACAGGGGTTCCGAGGGTCTGTGCCCGGGCCGCCTTCAGGAGTTCCAGATCCGGACCCGAGCCCCACAGGAAGAAGGAGAGACGGGAGGCAAGTTCGAGATCGGAGATGCGATAGACCTCGCCCGCTTTCAGAACGGTCGGAGCCTGTTCGAGTCGGAACAGGAACTTCGGGCTCGCGAGGATGGCCTGTAGCGCCATCTTCACGCCGGCCTCGAAATCCTCCTTCGCCCGCCCCTTCTCATACAAAGCCATGAGGCCGGCCACATCCTGGGCGTCGACGTTGCCCCGATACGCGAGGGTCGTGAGGTTCTGGACGATGGTCCGGGCGCACGCCGCCTCCTCGGAAGGCTGGGTGGGCCGGCAGGAGAAGACGCGACGGCGGCTCGGGGTGTCGGAGATTCCGGTGACCTTGAGCGGGCCGGTGATGGCGAAATCGCGGAGGTGCGGAAGTGCGGTGATGCCGTAGCCGCTGCCGATCTGGGTGTCGGCGAGGGTGTAGTCGATGGGGGTGAGAAGGTCATCGACGGGGGCTTCGTACTTCTGGATGAAGGCGGCGGAGACCCGGTGGGGCCCGGCGGTCACGTAGACGCGGAGGGACTGGAGGTTCATCCCGTTCGGATCGAGTTCGCTCATGCGCGTGTTGATGGGCAGGAGGGAGACGCGAACTCCGTCGATCGACACCTCGATCTGCTCGCCCCGGACCGTGCTGCCGTAGAGCTGGCCGGTGGGAACCGAGTGAAGCATCATGCGGAAGCTGTAGTCGCCGTCGGCCGGGAAGTTGTGGACCACCGAGATGCCGCCGCGGGTCCCGAAGGGCGCGCCCTCGACGTGGTCGAGCTGGGAGGCGGTGCGGTCGGTCTTGTAGGTGGTCTCGGTGGGCGAGGCGCCCTTGTCGCCGATGGCGAGGGCGCTCACCTTGCTGGCGGCGCGGAGATACCCCTCCATCAGGGTGGGCGAGAACATCTGGGCGTCGGCCACGTTGTCGAATCCGTGGGACATCGTGTCGGGAGGGAGGAAGGCGTTCACGTCCACATCGAGTCCGACCAGGTCCTTGACCGAGCGCGCGTATTCCGCACGATTGAGGCGCTGGAAGGGGCGGAAGCCCGGGTTCGGCTTGAGGGCGGCCGCGCGGTCGAGCCTTTGTTCGAGCGCCTCGATCATGGCCTTCGCCTCGTCCGCATCCGGGCGTTTTCCGTTCGGCGGGGGCATGAGCCCGGTCACGAGCTTCTTGACGATCCGTTCCCCCAGATCGGGGTCGCCCGTCACCTTCGCGGCGTCGAAGGTCTCGAGAGTGACCCCGCCGGACTTCCGGCCGTCGTGGTGGCAACCCGAGCAGTAGTCGCTGAACAGCTCGTTCGCATGGGCGGCCGACACCGCCTGGACGGCAACAGGCTTGGCCGCGGGCCTCGCGGACGCGGACTTACCCGCGGCGGCCTGCGGGGGCGCGGCGGAGACGATCGAAACGGCGAACGCGGTGGCGAAGATCGCCAGTGCAAACCTTTTCATGGAAACGCCCGTCCTTGCCTTTGGACCCGTCGAGGCCCCGCTCGACGCCTCAGTGGTGAGGTAACCGAGCCAGTATAGGGGCCGGATTCCGCGGCCCGGCTTTCGAGGCCCGCAGTTCAGGGTTCGATTGGCGCAGCAGGTTTCCTCATGTCTCCCATGAGCTGGCGCAGCAGACTCGACTCCCGCGAGTAGAAACCGGCGGTGTGAAAGGAGTCCCGGAACTTGAAGTGGGCGTAGTCGAGGTGATGCAGAACCTCGTGCAGGAGCGTCCTGGTGAAGGTCTTGAAGGCCACGACCTTCCCGAGCTGCGCGGTCCGCATCCAGACCTTGATCTGCGGCTTGCGGCCCGGAGCCACGGTGTACAGGCCGTGCAGTTCGCTTCCCCGCCGCCTCGGCCGCTCGGCCAGGACCACCACGCTCACCTCGGGAACGCGCATGAGCTTCGTGATGCCGACGACGAGCGCTTCCGCGGCCGCGGACACCGCCCGATGATCGTCCTGGAGGAGGGCCTGCTGGAGAAGGGGCAGGACGGGATGCAGCATCTCGGCGTTCGGCAGGGCCACCTCACGAATCGAGTCGCTCGCGAGGTAGACCTTCTTCCCTGATGCGGAGAGGCGGTTGAAGTAGGAGAAGGGCACTACTTCGTGCCGAAGAGCCGGTCTCCCGCATCGCCCAGCCCGGGCAGGATGTAGCCGTGGTCGTTGAGCTTCTCGTCTACGGCCGCGGTGATGATGGGGACGTCGGGATGGGCCTTGGCCAGATTGGCGATTCCTTCCGGGCAGGCGAGCAGACACACCAGGCGAAGCGAGCCCGGGTGGCTCTTCTTCAGCCGGTCGAGCGCGGCGATTGCCGAGTTGCCGGTGGCGAGCATGGGGTCGCACACGATGACATCGCGGTCTTCGAGCTGCTGGGGAACCTTGTAGTAGTACTCGACCGCCTGCAGCGTCTTGGGATCGCGATAGAGGCCCACATGCCCAACCCGGGCGGAGGGAACGAGCTGGAGCATGCCGTCGACCAGACCCTGACCCGCGCGCATGATGGTGATGAGGACGAGCTTCTTGCCCTCGAGCTTCTGCGCTTTCATGGGCATAAGCGGGGTCTCGATCAGCTCCTCGGTGAGCTTGAGATCGCGCATGGCCTCGTAGCCGAGAAGCATGGCGATCTCGGAAAGGAGGGCGCGGAAGAGCGCGGTGCTCGTCTCCTTCCGCCGCATGATCGTGAGCTTGTGCTTGACCAGAGGGTGATCGACGACGATCAGGTTGGGATGCATGGGCGAACGATACCGGCAGGGCCGCCGAAGGCTCAACGGCGCGGGGGTCGCCACGCCGGGGACAGCGCCGCAGGATTCTGGTAGCGGGCCGGAGCGTGGCTCGCTACTCTTTCGGCATGGTAAGGCCCCATCTGCGACGAGTCGCCCTGCTCACGCTCCCGCTGCTCGGGGGCTGCGGCGGAAACGCTCCCGGCCCGTTAGCCGATCCTGGCCCGCGCATGAGCACGTTCACGGGCCAGACGCGGATTTCCAGCAACGGGGTCTGCTCGTCCCTTTCGCCGAGCAATGAGATCAGCGCCGGTGCGGGGATGGTGACGGTAACCCTCACCCAGGCAGGCGCTCCTCGACTGGCCCTGCAGGTGTGCGCGACCACCGAAGCCAATCACAACAATTGCACGATCCCGCCGTTCGCTTCGCTGGCCGTCGGCCAAAGCGTCTCCGCGGCTTTGAAGGGCGGACGCACGCAGGTGGTGACGCTCTATCCCGAAAACTGCGGCGGCCCGAACTCGCCACCCGGGGACCCGATCTCTTACACGGTTGTCGTCGTCTACCCCGGCTGAAGCGGGACCTCCAGGCCGACCGCCCTCATCAGTCCGAGAGCGTTGCCTCTTTGCACCGGCCCTGGCTTGATCTTGTAGTCGAAGGCCATACGGTCGCCTTCGAGGTGGTCCTCGAAGTGAACGTTGGTGGCGCGAGGCGCGAGGCTCACCGCGATCTCGGCGAGGGCGAGGTCGTGCGAGGTCACGAGACCGATGGCCCGGCGATCGAGCAGGGAACGCACCACCGCCTCAGCACCGATGCGGCGCTCGGCGGAATTGGTGCCGTCGAAGATCTCGTCGAGGAGGAACAGGAGCGGGGTGTCACCCTTGGCGAGGTCTAGGATCTGGCGCACGCGCTTGATCTCCGCGTAGAACCGCGACTCGCCGTCCTGCAGGGAATCCTGGATGCGGATCGAGGCGCCCACGGCCAGGGGCGAGAGCCGCAGAGCGACCGCGCGGACGGGCGCGCCGGCAAGAGCGAGAACGGTGTTGATCCCGACCGTGCGCAAAAGCGTGCTCTTGCCCGACATGTTCGAGCCGGTGATGACGAGCATCTGGGCGGCGCCGTCGAGCCGGACGACGTTGCTCACAGCGCGTGTGGTCGGGAGAAGTGGATGGGCGACGCCTTCGGCCTCGAAAACCGGCCCCGACTCAATGAAGGACGGAAAAGGATCGGACGGATTCTCGAAGGCATAGGCGCCGAGGCTCACCAGCGCCTCGATCTCTCCCAGTCCTTTGAGCCATTCCGGGACGCTCGCCCCGAACCGCCGCCGCCATCCCTCGATCGCGGCGGCGAGGTGAAGGTCCCAGGCCAGGAAGAAGGAGAGGATGGCGAAGAAGACATTGCCTTTGGATTCGTGGATCTCCAGCCAGCGTCCGAGTTGAGAGATCGGCGCCGAGGGCGACCGGCCGTTCGCGGTGAGCGCGTCGTGAATCTGGGTGAGCCGTGACGATTCGAACCGCTCCCCCACCAGCCGGTCGAAGAGTTCTCTCAGGGTCTGGAGGTCGTGGATCGGTCGGCCGATGCCCTCGAGGACGGGAACGCTGAACCTCCGACCGCGCCACACGCAGAAGGCCACGACGATAGTGGCGACTTGAAAGGGCGCCGCTTCGAAGAAGCCGAGGGCCCATCCGGCAAGAGACAGAGCGACCGACAACGAGGCGGCGGCGGCGGCCATCCTGAGGCTCGCGGGAACCGGGACGGCCGAAGCCTCTGCCCATCGAAGGAGGGCCGCCGAATCAACCGCGCGACGAGCCTCGACGCCGAGGACGGCGAGGT